>NZ_JBHXVE010000014.1:211153-219875 GCF_042672505.1 Streptomyces sp. NPDC127190 | reverse complement strand
CCTCCCCCACTCTCGGCTCCGCTCGAGCGGGGGGACCCCCATGAGCAGGGGGCACCCCCATGACCCCGCTCGGGTCGGCCGAGAAGGCACCGCCAGCCGAAGCCGACCTGATCCGAAAGAAATGCCCTAGATGACCAGGGACAGCAGCAGGACCAGACCGCCGCCGACGACCGAGATGATCGTCTCCATCACCGACCAGGTCTTGACGGTCTGCCCGACGCTCAGCCCGAAGTACTCCTTCACCAGCCAGAAGCCGGCGTCGTTGACATGGCTGAAGAAGAGCGAGCCGGCGCCGATGGCCAGGACCAGCAGGGCGGAGTGGGTCGTCGACATGTCCGCGGCGAGCGGGGCCACGAGACCCGCGGCCGAGACGGTCGCCACCGTCGCCGAACCGGTCGCCAGCCGGATCGCCACCGCGATCAGCCAGGCCAGCAGCAGCGCCGGGATCGACCAGTCCTTGGAGATGTCCAGGATCATCTGGCCGACGCCGCAGTCGATGAGCGTCTGCTTGAAGCCGCCGCCCGCGCCGACGATCAGCAGGATGCCGGCGATGGGCATCAGGCCCTTCTCCACCGTCTGCTGAAGCCGGTCCCGGGTGAAGCCGGCGGGCCGGCCCAGCGTGAAGAAGCCGACGAGCACGGCGGCGAGCAGCGCGATCAGCGGGGAGCCGATCACGTCGAAGACGCGCTGGGTCGAGTTCGCGGGGTCGTCGTAGACGATGTCCACCAGCGCCTTGGCCAGCATCAGCACCACCGGCAGCAGCACGGTGGCCAGCGTGGCACCGAAGCCGGGACGGCGCTCCAGCTCCTCCGAGGCGCGCTGCGGCAGCATGCGGTCGGGGGCCGGGACGTCCACCCAGCGGGCGGCGACACGGGAGAACAGCGGACCGGCGATGATCACGGTCGGTATCGCGACCAGGATGCCGAGCGCCAGCGTGACACCCAGGTTGGCCTTGACCGCGTCGATCGCGACCAGCGGGCCGGGGTGCGGCGGGATCAGGCCGTGCATCACGGACAGACCGGCCAGCGCCGGGATGCCGATGCGCATCAGGGAGTAGTTGCCGCGCTTGGCGACCATCAGCACCACCGGGATCAGCAGCACGATGCCGACCTCGAAGAACAGCGGCAGACCGATCACGGACGCGATCAGCACCATCGCCCAGGGCATCGCACGGCCCCCGGCCCTGGCGAGGATCGTGTCCACGATCTGGTCCGCACCACCGGAGTCGGCGAGCAGCCTGCCCAGGATCGCCCCGAGCGCGATCAGGACGCCGACGCCGGCCACGGTGGCGCCGAGCCCGGTGGTGAAGCTGGTGATGGCCTTGTCGAGCGGTGCTCCGGCGACCGCTCCGAGCGTCAGCGACCCGATGGTCAGCGCCAGGAAGGCATGAAGCTTGAACTTGGTGATGAGCAGGACGATCACGGCGATGCCCACCAGCACGGCGATGCCCAGCTGGGCGTGTCCGGCGGAGGTGATGGGCGCAGGTGCGTCCGCTGCCAGCATCTCGACGCTGAGTCTGGTCACGGGGGTTCCTTGCGGTTACGGGGGACGGTGATGAGGTGTTACTCGGATGCGAGGGCGAGCGAGTCCAGCGCCCGCACGGCGCGCTCGGTGATCTCCTCGGGGCTGCCGCTGACGTCCACGGCGACACCCGCCTCGTCCGGCTCCAGCGGCTGGAGCGTGGCGAACTGGGAGTCCAGCAGCGCGGTCGGCATGAAGTGGCCCTGCCGCGCGCCCATCCGGTCCTCGATCAGCTTCCGGTCGCCCGTGAGGTGCACGAACACGATCCCGGGAGCCACGGCCCTGAGCCGGTCGCGGTACGACCGCTTCAGCGCCGAGCTGCTCACCACCCCGCCGAGCCCGGCCCGCCCCTCGGCCCAGTGACCGATGGCGTCGAGCCACGGCCACCGGTCGGAGTCGTCGAGCGGGACGCCGGCCGACATCTTGTCGATGTTGGCCGCCGGGTGGAAATCGTCGCCCTCGGCGTACGGGACGCCCAGCCGCGCGGCGAGCAGGGGACCGATCGTGGTCTTGCCCGTCCCCGCGACGCCCATCACGACGACGACCTGGGGGGTACGCATGACTGCCTCGCTGTCTTCCTCGACATCCGACGCCACTTCGGCGTCGCCACACTGAAACCCATTAGGTACGACGAATTCAAGAGACTGTGATGAATAAGTCTGACTTTTTGGCTCTGTGATCCAGGCCGTACGCTGAGTGCATGAGCACACCGGGCCGGGGGCTGCACGGCCATGTACTGGACACCCTCGGCCCCGCGATCACGGCGGGGGAGTACCCGCCGGGCAGCGTGCTGCGCACCGACGAGCTCGCGCAGAAGTTCGAGGTCTCGCGCTCGGTGATGCGCGAGGCCGTCCGGGTGCTGGAATCCATGCACCTGGTCGAGTCCCGCCGCCGGGTGGGCGTCACGGTCCGCCCCAAGTGCGAGTGGAACGTCTACGACCCGCAGGTCATCCGCTGGCGGCTGGCCGGCGCCGACCGCCCGCACCAGCTGCGCTCACTGACCGTGCTGCGCTCCGCGGTCGAACCGGTGGCAGCGGCCCTCACCGCGAGAAACGCCACGGCCGAGCAGTGCGCCGAACTCACCGAGTGCGCTCTCGGCATGGTCGCCAACTCCCGGGGCCACCGCCTGGAGGAGTACCTCGTCCACGACATGGCCTTCCACCGCGTCATCCTCAACGCCTCGGGCAACGAGATGTTCGCCCGCCTCGGCGACGTGGTCGCGGAGGTGCTGGCCGGCCGCACCCATCACGAGGTCATGTTCGAGGACCCCGACCCGGCCGCCGTCACCCTGCACGTCCAGGTGGCCGAGGCGGTCCGCGCGGGCGACGCGGCCCGCGCCGAGCAACTGACCCGCGAGATCACCGTGGGCGCCCTCCACGAACTGGACATCCTGGCGCCCTAGGAGGGGCGGGGCTACTCCAGGAAGTCCCCGTCGACGTACACCCACGCGCCGTCCACCCGCTCGAAGCGGCTCCGCTCGTGCAGCGAGCCGCCCCGGTAGGAGGCGCGGAAGGTCACCGTGCCCGTGCTGTGGAACGCGGAACCGTCGCTCGTGTCCAGGATCTCCAGCCCCGTCCACCTCATCCGCGGATCCAGCTCCAGCCCCTCGGGCCGGGTCCGCGGATGCCAGGTGCGCAGCAGATACCCCGCGTCCCCCTGCACGAACGCGCTGTACCGCGACCGCATCAGCAGCTCCGCGGTCGGCGCCTGCGCGGAGCCCGTGTGGAAGCGGCCGCAGCAGGCGGCGTACGGCTGGGGCAGTCCACAGGGGCAGGAGCGCGAGGTCATGGCCCCCATTCTGCCCGCACCCGCGGCCCGCCCCGCGCCCCGTCCGGATTTCACCGACAAGGAGGCATCCGCGCCCGGCGAGGTGCACAGTGGGAGAGGAAGTGCGCCGCGCAGCACAGTGAGGAGAGACGGACGATGACCGGACCCCTCCACCACCGGCCTCCGGCCGTCAAGGAATGGCGGCTCAACCTGTACCTGTCCGAGCACGACCCGGACACCACCGCCCGGATCATCCTGGACACCGGGGACAACGTCATGGAGAGCCACGCGGAGGCCCGCCGCAACCCCTACGACCCGGACGTCCCCGAGATCGGCGACGAACTCGCCGCCGGACGCGCCCTGATCGCCATGGGCCGCCGGCTGCTGCGCGCCGCCGACGGCGACATGAAGGCCGTCGGAGCCACCGACACCGAGGCGCCCGGGCCGCTCTGGATGCAGCGGGAGTGAGACGCGCGGAGGGGGCGGTCCGGGAATCAGCTGCCCGCCTTTCGTAGAAAGCGGCGCAGCCGGGTCAGCGGCCAGGTGTTGATCACATCGTCCCCGGTGAGCCAGCCCCGCTGGGCCGTGCCCACCCCGTACCGCAGCTGCGCCAGGTGCGGCACGGAGTGGGCATCGCTGTTCACCGCGAACTTCACGCCGTACCCCCGCGCCCGCAGGATGTCCTCGTCGCACAGGTCCAGCCGGTCCGGCTGGGCGTTGACCTCCAGTGCCGTGCCGGTCCGCGCGCACGCCGCGAACACCTGGTCCCAATCCGCGTCCACCCCCGGCCGCCTGCCGATCAGCCGGGTGGTGGGGTGCCCGATGACATGGACGTACGGGTTCTCGCACGCCCGCACCAGCCGCCGGGTCATCGCCGCGCGGTCCAGGTCGAAGTGCGAGTGCAGCGAGGCCACGCACAGATCGAAACCGGCCAGGAACTCCTGCGGCCAGTCCACCTCGCCGTCCGGCCCGATGTTCAGCTCCGTGCCGTGCAGCAGCCGCATCCGGCGGTGCCTGCCGTCCAGCTCCCGCACCCGCTCCCGCTGCGCGAGGACCTTCTCCTCGGTCATGCGCTGCATGTACAGGTTCGGCGCGTGGTCGGTGACCGCGTAGTAGGCGTAACGGCGTTCGGCGGCCGCCGCCACCATCTCCTCCAGCGGCGCCAGACCGTCCGTCAGATCGGTGTGCGTGTGCAGGTCGCCGCGGATGTCCCGCTCGGTCACCAGCTCCGGCAGCTCCCCGCGCAGGGCCGCCTCGATCTCCCCGCGGTCCTCCCGCAGCACCGGCGGGATCCACGGCAGCCCGAGCCGCGCGTACACCTCCTCCTCGGTCCGGGAGGCCAGCGACTCTCCGCTCTCCGCGTCGAACAGCCCGTACTCGGACAGCTTCAGCCCCATGTGCACGGCGATGGTGCGCGTACGGATGTTGTGCGCCTTGGAGCCGGTGAAGTACTGCATCCCGGCGCCCCAGGACTCCGGCGGCAGCACCCGCAGATCGACCTGGAGCCCCTTGGTGGTGCGGATCGACGTCTTCTTCGAGCCCCGCGCGATGACCTCCGCGGTGGCGGGCAGCTCGCACAGCGCCGCCATGAACGGCTCGGACCTCTTCGCCGCGACGATGACGTCCAGATCCCCGACGGTCTCCCGCATCCGGCGCAGCGAGCCGGCGTAGGCGCACCGCGTGCACCCGGAGACCCGGGACAGCGCGGCGACGATCTCCTCCGCGGTGTCCAGGGCCGGCGGCAGCGGCACCCGGGCGCCCGCCTGCCGAAGCAGCTCGATGCCGTGCCGGATGTTCTCCTGCGTCTTCTCGCCGAACCCCTTCAGATCGGCCAGCGCGTCCGCCTCGATCGCCGCGGCCAGCTCGTTCACCGACGAGATGTGCAGATCCTCGTACAGCCGCAGCGCCTTCTTCGGACCCAGCGTCGGGATCGTGATCAGCTCCCGCACCCCGGCGGGGATCTTCGCCCGGCGCTCCTCGACCACCGCCATCTTCCCGGTGCGCAGGTACTCGGCCACCTTGTCGGCGATCGACCGGCCCACGTTCGGGATCTCTCTGAGGCCGTCCTCGTCCAGCGTGGAGATGTCGGCCGGATACCCGCCGATGGCACGCGCCGCCTTCTCGTAGGCGCGCGCCTTGAAGGCGTCGCCTCCCGTGATCGCCACGAGGTCGGCGTACTCCCGCAGAAGCGCCTCGACCTCGTCGTTGGGCCGGGCCACCCCTCAAGTCTAGGAAGCCCGGCCCACCGGGGCATGCAAAAGGCCCCCGCCGAAGCAGGGGCCTTGCTGGTGTCCGAGGGGGGACTTGAACCCCCACGCCCGATAAAGGGCACTAGCACCTCAAGCTAGCGCGTCTGCCATTCCGCCACCCGGACAAGGTGTCTGTCGTGCGAGTTCCTCCCTCTCGGCGGGTTTCCCTCGCGGCGACGAAGAGAACATTACCAGGCTTCCGGGGGTGCCTGATCACCCCCGGTCCCGGGGCCGTGCAGCGTGAACGGCATGTGACGGGCCGGTCCCCGTCTTGGGCCGGTGCCGGTGCCGGAGAGAGGATGAGGGGGACCCACCAGCAGTGACAGCGGGAGGAAGCACGTGAGCGACACGGACACGGCCAGGGGCGTCACCGGTGAGGACGAGGTCGTGGACCTCTGCCGCGAGCTGATCCGGTTCGACACCAGCAACTACGGCGACCACTCCGGGCCCGGCGAGCGCAAGGCGGCCGAGTGGGTCGCCGAGAAGCTCGCCGAGGTCGGGCTGGAGCCGGAGATCTTCGAGTCCCACCCGGGCCGCGCCTCGACGGTGGCCCGCATCGAGGGCGAGGACCCGTCCCGGCCCGCGCTGCTGATCCACGGCCATCTGGACGTCGTACCGGCCAACGCCGCCGACTGGACCCACCACCCGTTCTCCGGCGAGGTCGCGGACGGGTGCGTGTGGGGGCGCGGCGCCGTCGACATGAAGGACATGGACGCCATGACCCTCGCGGTCGTGCGCGACCGGCTGCGCAGCGGCCGCCGCCCCCCGCGGGACATCGTGGTCGCCTTCCTCGCCGACGAGGAGGCCGGCGGCACCTACGGCGCCCGCCACCTCGTGGACCACCACCCCGAGCTGTTCGAGGGCGTCACCGAGGCGATCAGCGAGGTCGGCGGCTTCTCCTTCACCGTGAACGAGCAGCGCCGGCTCTATCTGATCCAGACGGCCGAGAAGGGCATGCACTGGATGAAGCTGACCGTGGCCGGCACCGCCGGGCACGGTTCGATGATCCACCGGGACAACGCCATCACCGAGCTGTCCGAGGCCGTCGCCCGGGTCGGCCGGCACCGGTTCCCGGTGCGCGTGACCAAGACCACCCGGGCCTTCCTGGACGAGCTGGGCGACGCGCTCGGCACCGAGCTGGACCCGGAGGACATGGAGTCCACCCTGGCCCGGCTCGGCGGTATCGCCAAGCTGATCGGCGCGACCCTGAGCAACACCGCCAACCCGACCCAGCTGAACGCCGGTTACAAGGTCAACGTGATCCCGGGCGAGGCCACCGCGCACATCGACGGCCGCTTCCTGCCCGGCTACGAGGAGGAGTTCCTCGGCGACCTCGACCGGCTGCTCGGCCCGCGGGTGCGCCGCGAGGACGTGCACGCCGACAAGGCGGTGGAGACCGACTTCGACGGACCGCTGGTGGCTGCGATGCAGTCCGCGCTGCTGGCCGAGGACCCCACCGCCAAGGCGATCCCGTACATGCTCTCCGGCGGCACCGACGCCAAGTCCTTCGACGACCTCGGCATCCGCGGCTTCGGGTTCGCCCCGCTCAAGCTGCCCCCGGAGCTGGACTTCGCCGGCATGTTCCACGGCGTGGACGAGCGGGTGCCGGTGGACGGCCTCCAGTTCGGCGTGCGGGTGCTGGACCGCTTCATCGACGCTTCGTGAGGCTCTGCCCTGGAGTAATCGGCCGCGCGTACGACACCGACTGAGAAGAGTGAATCCGACCATAAGCTCGTAGCTCCATTACTCCCTCCTCGTTACAGGTGATGCGAACCCCGCACCTTGGGATCGCATTTGCCAACGAGGAGGAAGTAATGATCAAGAAGGTCGTCGCTGCTGCGGCTGCCACCGGTGGGCTGGTTCTCGCGGGCGCGGGCCTGGCCGTCGCCGACTCGGGTGCCCAGGGGGCCGCCGTGCACTCCCCGGGTGTCGTCTCCGGCAATGTCGTCCAGGTGCCCGTCCACGTCCCGGTGAACGTGTGCGGCAACACGATCAACGTGATCGGGCTCCTGAACCCCGCCTTCGGCAACACCTGCATCAACAAGTGACGCCGGCTCCCTGAGGGGGCCGCTGTCCCGAAGGGCGTCTTTTGCGAGCCGTCGGCCCCGGAGCGCGCGCCATGCGCTCCGGGGCCGACCGGCCTTTTCTCACAGAACATCGAAGGCAGGGGGGAACTCAGCATGCGACAGGGCACCCGCAAGGGTCTGATGACCATGGCCGCCGCGACCGGTGTGATCGCCGCCGCGAGCGGCTACGCCCACGCCGACTCGGCGGCGGCCGGCTCCGCCACCGGATCGCCCGGCGTCTTGTCCGGCAACACGGTGCAGGCGCCGGTGCACGCGCCGGTGAACGTCTGCGGCAACACCGTGAACGTCGTCGGACTGCTCAACCCGGCGGTGGGCAACAGCTGCGCCAACCACGGCCAGGACACCTCGGGGGGATACGGCGACTCGGGCGGCCACACCGGCTCCGGCGGCTCGCACGCGGGCGGCCACACCGGCGGCTCCCCGGGCGTCGGCTCCGGCAACACCGTGCAGGTACCGATCGACGTCCCGGTGAACGTGTGCGGCAACAGCGCCAGCGTCATCGGCGTCGGGAACGCCACCACGGGCAACGACTGCGCCAACGGCGGCGGCCACCAGGCCCAGCCCCCGGGTGGCGGCAACGGCCCCGGCAACCCGCCGGGCCAGCCCGGTCACCCGGGGCAGCCGGGACATCCGGGTCAGCCCGGTCACCCGGGCCACCCCGGTCAGCCGGGACATCCGGGTCAGCCCGGTCACCCGGGCCAGCCCGGGAAGCCGGGTCAGCCGGGGCACCCCGGCACGCCCCACCAGCCCGGCGGACCGGGGACCCCGCCCGCCCAGGGCGGACACACCCCGCACGGCTCCAGCCAGGTCAGGGAGCAGGGCGGCGGCTCCGCGCAGTCGCTGACCGACGGCCAGCTCGCCCACACGGGCAGCGACCTGCCGCTGGGACTGGCGCTGCCGGCCGGCGCGGGCGCGCTGCTCGCGGGCGCGGTGCTCTACCGCAAGGCGCGGGCGGGCGTGTAGCACGGCGGACCGCACGGCGGTGAACGGAGCGGGCCCCGCCATGCCGGCGGGGCCCCCGCCGGCCGGGGTTGAAATGTTGAGCCACACCCCAGGGGGCGCCCCAACGGGGGTTTTAGCCGCCCCCCCACCACCTGA
>NZ_JBHXVE010000014.1:112384-211143 GCF_042672505.1 Streptomyces sp. NPDC127190 | reverse complement strand
GCCGCGCGCGGGCGGTTACCGCGGGGCCCCGCGCGGGGGGTCGCGGAGGGGCGCCCGCTTGCCGGGCGGGGCCCGCTCCGTCCGTTCTTCAGCTGTTCCGCCTCACCAGGTGGCACGCACCTGGCGGATGATCCGCCGACGCAACCGCACCTTGCGGCTGCCGTCGCGCAGCAGGCTCAGTCGGTCCAACTCCCAGTGTCCGTACTCGGCATGGTCCGTCAGCAGACGCGTGGCGTCCTTGCGGGACACCCCGCGAGGTACGTACACGTCGACAAATTCGTATTCCGGCATCGCATCTATTGTGCGGGCTGGTGCCCGGTACGGATAGCGTCTGCACTATGTCTGATGCTGCGCAGCCCACCGTTGCCGAGGTACGCGCCGCCGCCGAGGCGGTCAAGACCGCGCTGGACCGTCATCTCGCGGCGGTCGAACGCAGGTCCGGGGACGACGACCCGGCCGTCTCCGAGGCGTTCAACCAGCTGGCCGCGGCCGCCGAGGCGTACGACGAGCTGCTCTACGACCGCTATGACGAGGTCACGCCCTTCGAGATCCCCGGCACGGAGGACACACTGCCGCCGTACGCGGGCCCCGAGGAGCCGAACGCGATCAGCGTGCTCATCCGCCGCGACTACACCGTGGCGGAACCCCAGCGGCTGATCGCGCAGGCCCAGCGGGTCGAGGCGGTGGAGTACGAGGATCTCGGCGGCGGGGAGGGCGATGCCTCCGGGAGCCTTCCCGGGGCGCTCGGTGTCCTCTTCGGCGAGTTCGAACCGGACGAGATCGCCTCCCGGCACAAGGAGTTCGGCCTCGAGGAGGGCGACTCCACGCTCTGGGTCACCGCCGCGGAGGAGGCTCCGGAGGCCGGGGAGTGGCTGGAGTCGCCGTTCGAGCACATCGACGCGCAGGCGGTGGTGTGCCGGTTCGACGTCAGCGCGGTCTTCGACGAGGAGGACGCCGAGCCCGAGGAGGACGACGACCTCGAGTTCGACGAGGACGACGAGGACGGGGCGGACGAGGAGGATCTGGAGCCGCTGGACGCCGAGAAGTGAGCCGCTGCCGGCGGTGCCGCAGGGCGTGAGGCCGCCGCGGCACCGCCGGCCGTCCGCTCAGCCGACCGGGTGCTGCCCGAGCAGCGGCTGGAGCAGGGTCCGCAGCCGGGTCGTACGCGGCTTGGCCGGCACCTCGGCCACCGCCTTCGGCAGCGCCTGCTCCACCCCGTGGACCACGGACAGATGCTGCTCCGCCCGGCCGAACGCCGTGTACACCCAGGGTCTGCTGAGCGTCTGGGCCGCGTCGCCGGGCAGCACCACGACCGCCGCCGGCCAGCGGGTACCGACCGCCTGATGCGCGGTCAGCGCCCAGCCGTGCCGTACGGCACCCTCCACCCGCTCGCGGGGTACGACCACCTCGGCACCCGCGCACGACAGGTGCAGCCCCTCGGCGTCGGCCCGCACCACCACGCCCGGCACGGTACGGCCGGGGGCCGGGGAGTAGGCGATCCGGTCCCCGGGGTCGAAGCCGCCGAAGCGGCCCGGGCCGGGGTTGAGGCGTTCCTTCAGCGCCGAGTTGAGGGCGCGGGTGCCCGCGGCACCTCCGTGCCCCGGGGTGATCACCACGCTCTGGTCGGCCGGAATGCCGAGCGCGCGCGGCACCGAGTCCGCCACCAGCTGCACGGTGCGGTGCACGGCCTCGCCCGCGTCCCGCACCGGGACGATGACGATCTCCTTGCCCGGCGCCGCGACCTGGTTCAGCTCGCCGACGCCGACGCCGGAGACCAGCTCGCCCAGCGGACCGGGGTCGGGCACCCGGGAGGCGAGCTGCGGGCAGGCGCCGGCCGCCAGCAGGTCGGCGAAGACCCGGCCGGGCCCCGCCGACCACAGCACCGCGGGGTCGCCGCTGAGCACCAGCCGGGCCCCGTCCGGCAACGACTCCACCAGCATCGCCGCGCTCTCCACGTCGAGCTGCGGCGCGTCCAGTACGACCAGCAGATCCAGCTCCAGGGCGCCGTCCGCGTCCCGGCCGGGCCCCTCGGCGCCGGACAGCAGACCGGCGACCGTCCCGACGGGCTGCTCCGCCGGCTCCCCGCCCAGCAGCGCGGCGAACCGGTGCCGCCCGCCCGGCGTGTGGCAGACGGCGAAGACCCGCAGGCCCGCGTCCCGGGCGGCGCCGAGCAGCGCGGCCGGTTCGGCGCGGGCCGCCTCCGCGCCGGTATGCAGCACCAGGCCGTGCCCGGCGACCGCGCGCACCAGCTCGGCCGCGCCGCCGGAGACCCCGGCCGCGGCCGCCTCCCAGGCCTGTCCGGCCTCCGGGGAGAGGGAGTTGACCAGCCGGGCCAGGCCGTCGGCGAGGCTCTCCTCGGCGAGCGCGTACCGCTCCAGGCCGACGAGGACCCGGACCGGCCGCTCCGCCTCCTCGTCCTCCTCGTCCTCCTCGTCCTCCTCGTCCTCCTCGGCTTTCCGCGGGGCCTGGGCGCCGGGCTCCTCCAGGGCGTCCTGGAAGGCCAGCGCCTCGCCCTCGGCGAGCGCGTCCTGCACGGCCGCGTCCGGGTCCGGCACGCCCTGCCGGCCCAGCGCCGCGGTGAGCGCGGGCAGGTCCAGCGCGGTGTGCCCGGCCAGGGCCGCCTGCTCCAGCAGCCAGACGGTCACCGCGCGGCCGCGCCGCTCGTCGTCCGGGCCGCACGCGGCGCCGAGCAGCGCCCGGGCGAAGCCGTCGGCCTGCTCGGGCCGCACCCCGCCGACCCGGAGCAGCTGCCAGGGGTCCTGTCGGAGCACGCCCTCGGCGCCCTCGCCGAGGGCCGCGGCCACCTGCGGGGCGAGGGTGTCGGGCGCGCCGCCCTCGGCCAGCACCCGGCGGACGGCGTCGACGGTCCGCGCCGCGGGGGCGACGGGCGCGAGGGCGGCGGGGGCGGGGGTGGGCTGGGGACGGCGCACGGGTTCGGGGGCCGGGCGGCGCGGGGCCGGTGCGGGCTCCTCCGCGAACACCGTGGCCGTCGGCTTCTCGCCGCTCTCCACCGCGCGGACCGCGGCGAGCAGGTCGGCCGCCTTGCCGCTGAGCTTGGTGCCGCTCTCGATCCGGGCCGTCTTCTCGGCCTTGCGCCGCTCGATCCGCTCCCGCTCCAGGCGCTGGGCGGCCAGCTCGGCCTGCGCCTCGGACACCTCGGGAACCGCTGCCCCCGCGCCCTCGCCCTCGGCTTGTTCGGGGGTCTCCGTGCCCTCGCCTTCGGTCTGCTCGGAGGTGTGTTCGGAGCCTTGCGAGGGCGCCGACGCCTCGTCCGCGCCCTCCGGGATGTCCGGCGTCCCCGGCCCGGCTTCCTCCGTGGTCTCCGGCTCCGTGCTCACAGCGTGCTCCAGTCGTGATCGGGATAGCGGTGCACGGGCGCCGACACATCGTCCAGCGCCCGGCAGATCTCCTCAGGAAGACTAAGGGCCTCCACTGACAGTGCCGCCGTGAGCTGCTGCGCGTTGCGCGCACCCACGATCGGCGCCGCCACCCCGGGCCGGTCCCGGACCCAGGCGAGGGCGACCTGGAGGGGGGTGACGGCGAGTCCGTCGGCGGCCGTCGTCACCGCGTCCACGATGCGGGTCGCCGTGTCGTCCAGATACGGCTCCACGAACGGCGCCAGATGCTCGGAGGCACCGCGCGAGTCCGGGGGAGTGGTGTGCCGGTACTTGCCGGTGAGCACGCCCCGGCCCAGTGGCGAGGACGGCAGCAGACCGACCCCGAGGTCGAGCGCGGCGGGCAGCACCTCGCGCTCCACCCCGCGCTGGAGCAGCGAGTACTCCAGCTGGGTGCTGGCCAGCCGGGTCCGCGAGCCCGGCGCCGCGAGCTGCCAGGTGGCTGCCTTGGCCAGCTGCCAGCCGCAGAAGTTGGAGACCCCGGCGTACCGGGCGCGGCCGCTGCTCACCGCTATGTCGAGGGCCTGGAGCGTCTCCTCCAGGGGGGTGTCGGGGTCGTAGGCATGGATGTGCCACACGTCGACGTGGTCCGTGCCCAGCCGGGCCAGGGAGGCGTCGAGGGCGGCGAGCAGATGGCCGCGGGAGCCGTCGAAGCGGCGGTCGGGGTCGGGGACGCTGCCCGCCTTGGTGGAGATGACCAGGTCCCGGCGCGGCACCAGCCCGTCCATGAGCCGTCCGAGCAGATACTCCGCCTCTCCGTCGCCGTAGACGTCCGCGGTGTCGACGAGGGTGCCGCCCGCTTCCCAGAACGCCTTCAGCATGTCCGCGGCGTCATGCTCGTCGGTGTCCCGGCCCCAGGTGAGGGTGCCGAGGCCGATCCGGGACACGCGCAGGCCGGTACGGCCGAGATGCCTCTGCTCCATGCGGGCGAGATTACTGGCCAGAACCGGTGCGGTGGGTTGCCTGTGGACAACCGCCACCCCGGTCCCACGCCGCCCGCGGAATCGCCCCGCGGCCCTGCCGCACCCGGCCCCCCGCACGCTAAGGTCTCCGCCAAGGACGTTACTGACGGGTAAGAGGAGTCGCTGATGCAGCTCGGGCTCAACCTCGGCTACTGGGGTGCCGGAATGGACGCAGACAACCTGGCCGTGGCCCAGGAGGCCGAGCGGCTCGGCTACTCCGTGTGCTGGGCCGCGGAGGCCTACGGCTCCGACGCCGCCACCGTGCTCAGCTGGGTCGCCGCCCGGACCGAGCGCATCGACGTCGGCTCGGCGATCTTCCAGATCCCGGCCCGGCAGCCCGCCATGACCGCGATGACGGCGGCCACGCTGGACTCCCTCTCCGGCGGCCGCTTCCGCCTCGGCCTCGGCGTCTCCGGCCCGCAGGTCTCCGAGGGCTGGTACGGCGTCAAGTTCGACAAGCCGCTCGCCCGCACCCGTGAGTACGTCGAGATCGTCCGCAGGGCCATGACCCGCGAGCGGCTGACCTACGAGGGCGAGCACTGGACCCTGCCGCTGCCCGGCGGTCCGGGCAAGCCGATCAAGCTGACCGTGCACCCGCAGCGCGAGCACATCCCGCTGTACATCGCCGCGATCGGCCCGAAGAACCTGGAGCAGACCGGCGAGATCGCCGACGGCGCGCTGCTGATCTTCCCGGCCGCCGAGCACCTCGAGGAGACCACGCTGAAGTACCTGCGCGCGGGCCGCGAGAAGGCCGGCCGGACCCTCGACGGGTTCGACGTGGCCCCGACCCTGCCGCTCGCGGTCGGCGACGACAAGGACCTGGCCCGGCTCGCGGACACCTTCCGGCCGTACACCGCGCTGTACGTCGGCGGCATGGGCAGCGCCAAGCAGAACTTCTACAACCAGCTCGCGCAGCGCATGGGATATGTGCAGGAGGCCGCCGAGATCCAGCAGAGGTACCTGGCCGGCGACAAGCAGGGCGCCGCCGCCGCGGTGCCGCAGGACCTCATCGACAAGACCACACTGCTGGGCTCCGTCGACCGCATCGCCGACCGGATGAAGGCCTACGCGGCCGCCGGTGTGACCACCCTCAACCTCGCCCCGGCGGGCTTCGCGCTGGAGGAGCGGATCGCCTCCCTGCGCGCCGGCAGCGAGGCCCTGGAGCGCGCCGGGCTCGGCTGAGCGCCGGGAGATTCCAGCGGCCGTGGTGGGGGCTCGGGGGGTCTTCCCCGCCACGGCCGTCACGGAGAACAACGCGCCGCGCGCCACGCGGTTACGACCCCCGGGTCATTCTTTCGGCCGAGTGGTCCCGCACCCCTGTTGCGCGTCCACTTCGACCGCATTTGACTGGCGCCATGCTGTCGGCCAAGAGTCTGTTCCAGGAGATCCTCGACCACGACGAGTCCTTCCGGCTCTTCTGCTCCATCGCCGCCGGCGGGGAGTCCCAGGGGGGCTGGGAGAACGGCCGGATCGCCGCCCTGGCCCCGCGGAGCGCCCGCGCCCTCGCCCCGAAGATCGCCCGCCACGGCGCCGACGAGGACAAGCACGGCCGGATCTTCCGCGCCCTGCTGACCAAGCGCGGCCTCACCCCCGTCGCGGTGCCGCCGGAGACCGACTACACCATGCTCCTGGAACGGCACGGCATCGGCCTCGCGCACGAGCGGCTCAAGCGCGACGCCCCCCTCACCGACCGCGATCTCATCGTGTACCTCGCCCACAGCCGGGTCACCGAACAGCGCGCCTCCGAGCAGATGCAACTGCTTCTGCGGCACTTCGCCGACCACCCCGAGATCGGCCGGGCCGTCCGCATGATCTCGGCCGACGAGGACAACCACCTCGCCTACACCCACGAGGAACTGCTCCGGTTCGCCGCGGCCGGACACGGCCGGCTGATCCAGCGCACCCTGCGCGAGTGCGCCCTCGCCGAGATCCGCGTCTACCGGGACGTCAGCCTCGCCGTCATGGGCCACATTGGCCGCGTCCTGGGCTGGCCGAAGGCCAAGTCGGCGCTGCTCGCGGCCGGCATCCACGCCGTCTACGCCTACGAGCGCCTGACCGGCTGGCACCGCATGGTCGGCCTGCGGATGCCCGAGCGCCGGGACGCGCTCGGCGGCCCGGCCGCCCCCGCCCACGAGTTCGCCTGACCCCCGCTCACAGCCACCCGCGCCGCTTGAACAGCCGGTGCAGCAGCACCTCCAGCCCGGCCATCAGCAGGATCACCGCCGGATACGACCACACCCAGTGCAGCTCGGGCATGTGGTCGAAGTTCATGCCGTAGATGCCCGCGATCATCGTGGGCACCGCGGCCATCGCCGCCCACGCGGAGATCTTCCGCATGTCGTCGTTCTGCCGCACGCTCATCTGCGCCAGATGCGCCGACAGGATGTCCGACACCAGCCGGTCCAGGCCCTCCACGGACTCGTTCACCCGCGCGAGATGGTCGCCGACGTCCCGGAAGAACGGCCGCGCCTTGTCGTCCACGAACGGCACCCCGCCGCCCGCCGGACCGGTGGCGGCCAGCCGGGTCAGCGGCAGCGCGAGCGGCACGGTGGCCCGGCGGAACTCCAGGACCTGCCGCTTGAAGGCGTAGATCCGCGACGCCGTGTGCCGCGAGCCGCCGCCCTCCGGCCGGAACACCTCCTCCTCCAGCTCCTCCAGGTCCGTCTGGAGCTCCGTCGCCACCTCCAGATAGCGGTCGACGGTCGCGTCGGCGATCGCGTAGAGCACCGCCGTGGGGCCCTTGTCGAGCATCTCCGGCTCCTCCTCCAGCCGGCGCCGCACGGCGGCCAGCGGCGAGCCCTCGCCGTGCCGGACGGTCACCGCGAAACCGTCCCCGATGAAGATCATCACTTCGCCGGCCGAGACGGTGTCGCCCTCCGGCTCGTACACGACCGGCTTCAGCACCATGAAGAGCGAGTCGTCGTACACCTCCAGCTTGGGCCGCTGGTGCGCCTTGAGCGCGTCCTCGACGGCCAGCGGGTGCAGCCCGAACTCCCTGGTGACCAGGTCGAACTCCCGCTCCGAGGGCTCGTACAGCCCGATCCACACGAAGCCGCCCGCCGCCCGCGCCTCGGCGAGCGCGTCGGACAGGTCCTCCGGTCCCTCACTGCGATGCCCGTGCCGGTAAACGGCGCAGTCCACGATCACGGAGCGCATTCTCCTCTCGCCCGGCCATCGGCGCACCGGCTGATACGCCTACGCTGTTCCGCATGCCCACGCTGATCCTCGTAAGGCACGGACGTTCCACCGCCAACACCTCGGGGGTGCTCGCCGGCTGGACCCCCGGCGTCGCCCTGGACGAACGGGGCGCCGCACAGGCCGCCGCACTTCCGGGACGGCTCGCCGCGCTGCCGATCTCCGAGGTCGTCACCAGCCCGCTGCAACGCTGCCAGGAGACGGTGCGGCCGCTGCTTCAGGCCCGCCCCGGGCTGCGGGTCCACACCGAGGAGCGGATCGGGGAGTGCCACTACGGCGACTGGTCCGGCCGCAAGCTGGCCGAGCTGAAGGACGAGCCGCTGATGGAGGTCGTCCAGGCCCATCCGTCGGCCGCGGCCTTCCCGGGCGGCGAGTCCATGCGGGCCATGCAGACCCGCGCCGCCGAAGCCGTACGCGAGTGGAACGCGCGCGTGGAGCGCGAGCACGGCGCCGACGCCGTCTACCTCATGTGCTCCCACGGCGACATCATCAAGTCCCTCGTCGCCGACGCCCTCGGACTCCATCTCGACCTCTTCCAGCGCATCTCCGTCGAGCCGTGTTCCGTCACCGCGATCCGCTACACCCGGCTGCGTCCCTTCCTGGTCCGCCTCGGCGACACCGGGGACTTCGCTTCGCTCGCCCCCCGCGAGGAACACGGGGAGTCGGACGCACCGGTCGGGGGCGGTGCGGGCGCACCGTGATCGTCGGCCGCAGTAGGGTGAAGCGATCCACCCCTGCGGTTCCGCCCCGCGAACGAACCCCTCGAACTCAATGGAGACAGGACGTGTCCCGTCAGGTGTTCCTCTACGATCCGCCGGACCGCTTCGTGGCCGGCACGGTCGGACTGCCCGGACGCCGTACGTTCTTCCTCCAGGCCACCGCGGGTCCCCGGGTGACCAGTGTGGTCCTGGAGAAGACCCAGGTCGCCGCGCTCGCCGAGCGCATGGACGAACTGCTCGACGAGGTCGTACGGCGCACCGGCGGCAACGCCGCCGTGCCCGCCGTGGCCCCCGCCGAGATCACCGACACCGCTCCGCTGGACACCCCCATCGAGGAGGAGTTCCGCGTCGGCACCATGGCCCTGGCCTGGGACGGCGAGGAACAGCGCATGATCGTCGAGGCGCAGGCCCTGGTGGAGCTGGACGCCGACACCGAGGAGGACCTCGCCGAGGCCGAGGAGCGACTCCTCCAGGACGAGGAGAACGGACCCCCGATGCTGCGGGTCCGGCTGACCGGCGCGCAGGCCAGGGCCTTCGCCAAGCGCGCCCTCGACGTCGTCAACGCCGGGCGGCCGCCGTGCCCGCTGTGCAGCCTCCCGCTCGACCCGGAAGGACACGTATGTCCGCGCCAGAACGGATACCGCCGCGGAGCATGACACCCCTCGGCACGGCGGCCCACGCGGCCGCCGTCGAGCTGCTCACGCACGGTGAGCTGACCGTGCGCGGCCGGATCCGCGAGGCGTCCAACGCGGCGCTGTTCTGCACGGTGGCGCACGACGGCCGGGAGGCCTCCTGCGTCTACAAGCCGGTGGCCGGGGAACGCCCGCTGTGGGACTTCCCCGACGGCACCCTGGCGGGCCGCGAGGTCGCCGCCTACGAGGTCTCCGAGGCCACCGGCTGGGGGCTGGTCCCGCCGACCGTGCTGCGCGAGGGCCCGTACGGCGAGGGCATGTGCCAGCTGTGGATCGACGTGCACGCCGACGCGGAGCTGCTCGCCCTGGTCGACGGCGAGGAACCGGAGCCCGGCTGGAAGGCGATCGGCCTCGCCGACGTCGGCGAGGGCCGCACTGCCCTGCTGGTGCACGCCGACGACGAGCGGCTGCGCCGGCTCGCCGTGCTCGACGCCGTGATCAACAACGCCGACCGCAAGGGCGGCCATCTGCTGCCCACCGCCGACGGCCGGCTCTACGGCATCGACCACGGCGTCACCTTCAACGTCGAGAACAAGCTGCGTACGCTGCTGTGGGGCTGGGCCGGTGAGCAGCTCACGGCGGAGGCCGTCGGCGTGCTCCGCGGCCTGCGGGACGGCCTCGCCGGGCAGCTGGGCGAGCGGCTGGCCGCGCTGATCACGGCCGCCGAGATCGACGCCACGCGCGCGCGTGTCGAGCAGCTGCTCACCTCGGGTCTGCACCCCGAACCCAGCGGGGAGTGGCCCGCCATCCCCTGGCCCCCGGTGTAAGCACATCCCGCCGCCAAGTACAAGAACGCACATCCGGCCATCGGGCGTGATCTCGTTCGTCCTTGCCGCTCATGGCCGGTTAGGCTCATGTACATGCATGCCTGGCCCGCTTCCGAGGTCCCCGCCCTGCCTGGTCAGGGCCGCGACCTGAGGATCCACGACACCGCGACCGGCGGTCTGGTCACCCTCGACCCCGGTCCCGTCGCCCGTCTCTACGTCTGCGGCATCACCCCGTACGACGCAACCCACCTGGGACACGCGGCGACCTACAACGCGTTCGACCTCGTTCAGCGCGTGTGGCTCGACACCAAGCGGCAGGTCCACTACGTCCAGAACGTCACCGACGTCGACGACCCGCTGCTGGAGCGGGCCGAACGGGACGGCATCGACTGGGTCGCCCTCGCCGAGAAGGAGACGGCCCTCTTCCGCGAGGACATGACCGCCCTGCGGATGCTCCCGCCCCAGCAGTACATAGGCGCCGTCGAGGCGATACCCGGCATCGTCCCGCTGGTGGAGCGGCTGCGCGACCTCGGCGCGGCCTACGAGCTGGACGGCGACATCTACTTCTCGGTCGAGTCCGACCCCCACTTCGGCCAGGTCTCGAACCTCGACGCGGCCGCGATGCGGCTGCTGTCCGCCGAGCGCGGCGGCGACCCGGACCGCCCGGGCAAGAAGAACCCGCTGGACCCGATGCTGTGGATGGCGGCCCGCGAGGGCGAGCCCAGCTGGGACGGCCGCACCCTCGGCCCGGGTCGCCCCGGCTGGCACATCGAGTGCGTGGCCATCGCCCTCGACCACCTCGGCATGGGCTTCGACATCCAGGGCGGCGGCTCCGACCTCGCCTTCCCGCACCACGAGATGGGCGCCTCCCACGCCCAGGTGCTCACCGGCGAGTTCCCCATGGCCAAGGCGTACGTCCACGCCGGCATGGTCGCCCTGCACGGCGAGAAGATGTCCAAGTCCAAGGGCAACCTGGTCTTCGTCTCCCAGCTCCGCCGGGACGGCGTCGACCCCGCCGCCATCCGCCTCGCCCTGCTCTCCCACCACTACCGCGCCGACTGGGAGTGGACCGACCAGGTGCTCCAGGACGCGCTGGACCGCCTCGGCCGCTGGCGCTCGGCCGTCTCCCGCCCCGACGGCCCGTCCGCCGACGCGCTGGTCGAGGAGATCCGCGAGGCCCTCTCGAACGACCTGGACGCCCCCACCGCGCTCGCCGCGGTGGACCGCTGGGCCGCCCGCCAGGAGGCGGAGGGCGGCACGGACACCGGCGCACCGGGCGTCGTGACCCGAGCGGTCGACGCCCTGCTCGGAGTGGCCCTGTAAGGCACCCCGCAAGGGGCGCGGGGAACTGCGCGACGAGCCCGAGCGGACCCACACCCGCACCCCGGCCCGTCGCGCCGCCCCATGGCGCATCGGCAACAGAAAGAAGGGGGGGGGGCCCCCCACGGGAGCCCCCCCCGACGCGGCCAAAAGGACGCGCGCCGGTCTCCGCGGGCGCGCCCGGGCCCGCCGCCCCCCCCCCCCCTGGGCGCCTCGCACACAACAAGCGGGGGCGCCCCCCCCCCCCCCCCCCCCCCCCTTCGCCGTACCTCAGTCCTCCGGACCGTCCTCGTCGTCCTCCCTGGACCCGCCGCCCCCCGCCGGAGGCCGCTGCTTGCCGCCCGGCGGCGGATTCACATCCCGCCGCCGCAGATACCGCTCGAACTCGCGGGCGATCGCCTCACCCGACGCCTCCGGCAGCTCCGCGGTGTCCCGGGCCTCCTCCAGCGTCTGGACGTACTCGGCGACCTCGCTGTCCTCGGCGGCCAGCTGGTCCACACCGACCTGCCAGGCCCGCGCGTCCTCCGGCAGCTCCCCCTGCGGGACACGCAGGTCCAGCAGGTCCTCCAGCCGGTTGAGCAGCGCCAGCGTGGCCTTCGGGTTGGGCGGCTGCGAGACGTAGTGCGGCACGGCCGCCCACAGCGACACCGCCGGGACACCCGCGTGCGTGCACGCCTCCTGAAGGACGCCGACGATGCCCGTCGGCCCCTCGTACTTGGTCTCCTCCAGATCCATCCGGCGGGCCAGGTCCGGGTCGGACGTGACCCCGCTGACCGGCACCGGACGCGTGTGCGGGGTGTCGCCGAGCAGCGCGCCCAGGATGACCACCAGCTCCACACCCAGCTCGTGTGCGAAGCCCAGCAGCTCGTTGCAGAACGAACGCCAGCGCATCGACGGCTCGATACCGCGCACCAGCACCAGGTCGCGCGGCTTCGCACCGCCGACCCGGACCACCGACAGCCGCGTCGTCGGCCACGTGATCTTGCGCACGCCACCGTCCATGAACACCGTGGGGCGGTTCACCTGGAAGTCGTAGTAGTCCTCGGCGTCCAGCGCCGCGAACACCTCGCCCTTGAACTCGCGTTCCAGATGCGCGACCGCCGTGGAGGCGGCGTCGCCGGCATCGTTCCAGCCCTCGAACGCGGCCACCATGACTGGGTCGATCAGCTCGGGAACCCCCTCCAGCTCGATCACCCAGTGCCTCCTTCCGACGTGCCCTCGCTTGACTCACCAACCTTACGGCGTCCAGCGGGGGCGCCCGCAGCCCCCTTGCACGGGGGAGTGAACGGATCACTGCCCCGATCGCCGCCTTCGGACACCCCTTCCGCACCGGGCGTCCGGGCAGGCCGAAGGGGCTGCCCCACCGGTCACCGCCGATGTGGAACAGCCCCTGGGCCGCGCCCGGTTACTTCTTGTCGAGCAGGTCCTGCACCTTGCCGCGGACCTCGTCCGTGGCAAGGCCCCGGATGGTCAGCGTGGTCCGGCGGCGCAGCACGTCGTCCGCCGTCTCGGCCCACTCGTGGTCACGGGCCCAGACGACCTGCGCCCAGATCTCCGGGGCGTCCGGGTGGACGCGCTCGGCCAGTTCCGGGTTGTCGTTCGCCAGCCGGGCGATGTCGAAGGCCAGCGAGCCGTAGTGGGTCGCCAGGTGCTTCGCGGTGTCCGCCGCCATCCGCGGGCCCGGCGCCGGGTGGTCCACCAGCAGCCGGTGCGCGACCGCGCGCGGGTTGGCGACGCCGGGCAGCGGCAGCTTCTTCGGCAGCGAGGAGATCGGCTCGAAGTCGTCGCCGAGCGGGTGGCCCGGCAGCGCCTCCAGCTTCTGCATGATCGTACGGCCGATGTGGCGGAAGGTGGTCCACTTGCCGCCCGCGACGGACAGCATGCCGCCCTTGCCCTCGGTCACCACGGTCTCCCGCTTGGCCTTGGCGGTGTCGCCGGGGCCGCCCGGCAGCACCCGCAGACCGGCGAACGCGTAGGTGATCAGATCGCGCTGGAGCTGCTGGTCGCGCACGGAGAACGCGGCCTCGTCCAGGATCTGGGCTATGTCCTTGTCGTTGACCGCGACATCCGCCGGGTCGCCCTCGTACTCCTCGTCGGTCGTGCCGAGCAGCAGCATGTCCTCCCAGGGGAGGGCGAAGGTGATCCGGTACTTGTCGATCGGGGTGGCGAGCGCGGCCTTCCACGGCGAGGTCCGCTTCAGCACCAGGTGCGCGCCCTTGGACAGGCGGATGGACGGCGCCGCGTTCGGGTCCTCCATCTTCCGCAGGTGGTCGACCCACGGTCCGGTCGCGTTCAGCACCAGACGGGCGTTGACGCCGAACTCCTCGCCGGACAGGCGGTCCTTCAGGTCCGCGCCCGTCACCCGGCCCTTGGTGAAGCGCAGACCCGTGACCGCGGCGTGGTTGAGCACGACCGCGCCCGCGTCGACGGCCGCACGGACCGTCATCAGCGCCATCCGCGCGTCGTTCATCTGGTCGTCGCCGTACACGGCCACGGCCTTCAGGTTCTCGGTGCGCAGCTCCGGCACGTCCTGCGCCGCCTTGGCGGGGGAGAGCAGGTGGCCCACGCCGTCACCGAACGCGGAGAGCGCGGAGTAGGCGAAGACGCCCGCGCCGAGCTTCGCCGCGCCGTGCGGCCCGCCCTTGTACACGGGGAGGTAGAAGGTGAGCGGGTTCGCCAGGTGGGGGGCCACCTGGCGGGAGACCGCACGGCGCTCGAAGTGGTTCTCCGCCACCAGCTTCACCGCGCCGGTCTGCAGGTAGCGCAGTCCGCCGTGGAGCAGCTTGGAGGAGGCGGAGGAGGTGGCACCGGCGAAGTCGCCGGCGTCGACCAGCGCCACCCTGAGCCCGGACTGCGCGGCGTGCCAGGCGGTGGAGATGCCCAGGATGCCGCCGCCGATCACAAGAAGGTCGTACGACGCCTTGGAGAGCTGCTCCCTGGTCTCGGCGCGGCTCGGGTTGGAGCCGGAGGCCGGGTGCGTCCCCAGGGCAGGCAGGGTCAGGGTGGACTGACTGGTCATGTCGGGTACTTACTCCTCGTCAGAGCTGACTGAGCAGGGGGAACCGCTCAGCTCTCGTCCTCGATCCAGCCCATGGTCCGCTCGACGGCCTTGAGCCAGTTCTTGTACTCACGGTCGCGGGTCTCCGCGTCCATGCGGGGGGTCCACTCGGCGGCCCGGCGCCAGTTGGCGCGCAGCTCGTCGGTGCTGGACCAGAAGCCGACGGCCAGGCCGGCGGCGTAGGCGGCGCCGAGGCAGGTGGTCTCCGCGACCATCGGGCGCACCACGGGCGCGTCCAGGACGTCGGAGAGCGTCTGCATCAGCAGGTTGTTGGCGGTCATGCCACCGTCGACCTTGAGGGTCACCAGCTCGTCGCCGGAGTCCTTCACCATCGCGTCGGCGATCTCCCGGGTCTGCCAGGCGGTGGCCTCAAGGACGGCGCGCGCGAGGTGCGCCTTGGTGACGTACCGGGTCAGACCGGCGATCACACCGCGGGCGTCGGAGCGCCAGTGCGGGGCGAACAGGCCGGAGAAGGCCGGCACGAAGTAGGCACCGCCGTTGTCCTCGACCGAGAGCGCGAGCGTCTCGATCTCGGCGGCGGTGGAGATCAGGCCCATCTGGTCGCGCATCCACTGCACCAGCGAGCCGGTGACGGCGATCGAGCCCTCCAGGGCGTACACCGTCGGCTGGTCGCCGATCTTGTAGCCGACCGTGGTCAGCAGACCGGCGTAGGAGTTGATGATCTTGTCACCGGTGTTCATCACCATGAAGGTGCCGGTGCCGTAGGTGGACTTGGTCTCGCCCTCGGAGAAACAGCACTGGCCGAACAGGGCCGCCTGCTGGTCACCGAGCGCGGAGGCCACCGGGATGCCGCCGAGCAGCTCGCCGAGGCTGCCGCCGGTGATCTCGCCGTAGACCTCGGCGGAGGAGCGGATCTCGGGCAGGATTTGGAGCGGCACGCCGATGGACTCGGCGATCTTCTCGTCCCACTGCATCGTGTGCAGGTTCATCAGAAGGGTGCGGGAGGCGTTGGTGACGTCGGTGACGTGCTTGCCGCCGTTGACACCACCGGTCAGGTTCCAGATGACCCAGGTGTCCATGGTGCCGAAGAGGATGTCGCCGGCCTCGGCGCGCTCGCGCAGGCCCTCGACGTTGTCGAGCAGCCAGCGGGCCTTGGGGCCGGAGAAGTACGAGGCCAGCGGCAGGCCCGTCTCCCGGCGGAAGCGGTCCTGGCCGACGTTGCGGCCCAGCTCCCGGCAGAGGGCGTCGGTGCGGGTGTCCTGCCAGACAAGGGCGTTGTAGACGGGCTCACCGGTGTTCTTGTCCCACAGCACGGTGGTCTCGCGCTGGTTGGTGATGCCGATGGCCTTGATGTCGTCGCGGGTGATGCCGGCCTTGGCGACCGCTCCGGCGACGACCTCCTGGACGTTGGTCCAGATCTCGTTGGCGTCGTGCTCGACCCAGCCCGGCTTCGGGAAGATCTGCTCGTGCTCCTTCTGGTCGACGGCGACGATACGGCCGTCCCGGTCGAAGACGATGCAGCGGCTGGAGGTGGTGCCCTGGTCGATCGCGGCGATGAACGGGCCTGCGGTGTGAGCGTCGGTCACTGTGTGCTCCTGGAAGATCCGTGGGTGTGGGGCTGTGCGTACGGCGCGTGCTTCGCGGCTCGTGCCGGGCGGCGGGGGCGCTGCCCGGACCGAGCTTCTCGAGCGGACGTGCGCTTCCTAAGCGAAGGCGACGTTGTAGATCCCTGCGGCGATCGCCGCGCCGATCAGCGGGCCGACCACCGGGATCCAGGCGTAGCTCCAGTCGGAGCCGCCCTTGTTGGGCAGCGGGAGCAGGGCGTGCACGATGCGCGGACCCAGGTCACGGGCCGGGTTGATGGCGTAGCCCGTGGGACCGCCGAGAGACAGACCGATCGAGACCACGACGAACGAGGTGATCAGGCCGCCCAGCACCCCCAGGCCGTCGCCCTTGGCATTCAGGCCCTGCGTGAGCACCGCCAGGACCAGCACGATCGTGCCGATGATCTCCGTGGTGAGGTTCTGCACCGCGTTCCGGATCTCCGGACCGGTGGAGAAGACGCCGAGGACCGGGCCGGCACCCGACTCCTGGGCCTCCACGGCCTTGGCCGTGGTGTCCTGCGCGCCCGGACCGCCGACGATCTCCTTGTCGGTCAGGTGGGCGTGGAACTGGCCGTAGTAGGCGAGCCACACCAGGGCCGCGCCGATCATCGCGCCGAGCAACTGGCCGGCGAAGTAGACCGGGACGTGGCTCCAGTCGCTGTTCTTGATGGCGAGCGCCACCGTGACGGCCGGATTGAGGTGGGCGCCGGACAGCGGTCCGGAGATGTACACGGCCGTCATGACGGCGAAGCCCCACCCGAAGGCGATGGCGAGCCAACCGGCGTTACGGGCCTTGGAGGCCTTCAGCGTGACAGCGGCACAGACGCCGCCGCCGAGCAGGATGAGTATGGCGGTACCGATGGTCTCGCCGATGAAGATGTCGGAGCTGGACACCCGCGACTCCTTTGTCCTTCGTCCAGGGAAGCCGAACCCCGGGTCCCTCCGGGGGTTCTGGCGCCCTCGGGGGTGAGAGCGATGCCGGCCCTTGGCGTTGTCACACTCTAGCGCGTATTGCCGGTAGGTGTTCGACAATGCCGACCGATGGACGGGAGTCTTGCTTCGGCCTTACGCATGCGTCAAGGGTTCTGTTATCGAAAACAGGATCGTTATTGATCGCTGTCGCCTATCGCTCTTCGCTCACTGACGTACGCCGTCGCCCGATATGTCCACTTCAGGGTAGGGCGAGAACCGGAACGCCGCCCGGCGTCCCGGTGAATCCCCAGGTCAGCGCCCGCAGGCGCTCAGAAACGTCCGGCGCCCAGATCCCTGGAGACCGCGCGGGCGCAGTCCCGCACCGCCGCGATCAGCTCCGGACGCACCTCGCCGTCGCGGCACAGCCGCTCCACGGCACCGGTGATCCCCACCGCGCCCACGGGCATCCGCCGCCGGTTGTGGATGGGGGCGGCGACGGACGCCACCCCCTCCCAGGTCTCCTCCACGTCGGCCGCGTACCCACGCGCGCGTGTCATGTCGAGGAGGTGCTCGAACTCCCCGGGATCGCACACCGTGCGGTCCGTGAAGGCCTTCCGCTCGGTGTCCAGCGCCTCGCTGTGCGCCACCGGGTCGTACGCCGACAGCACCTTGCCCAGCGCCGTGGAGTGCAGCGGCTGCATGGCCCCGATCTCCAGCACCTGCCGGCTGTCGTCCGGCCGGAAGACGTGGTGCACGATCAGTACGCCCTGCTGGTGCAGCACGCCCAGATAGACGCTCTCACCGCTGGAGCGGGCCAGGTCGTCGGCCCACACCAGGGCGCGCGCCCGCAGCTCGTGCACATCCAGATAGGTGGTGCCGAGGCGCAGCAGCTCCGCGCCCAGCTGGTAGCGCCCGGAGGCGTCGTCCTGCTCCACGAAGCCCTCCTGCTGGAGGGTGCGCAGAATGCCGTGGGCGGTGCCCTTGGCGAGGCCCAGCGACGAGGCGATGTCCGACAGGCCGAGCCGTCGCTCGCCGCCCGCGAGCAGCCGCAGCATCGCGGCCGCCCGTTCGAGCGACTGGATGTTCCGTGCCATCGCCGTCCTGCCTCCGTCCCCTTCGACTGCCACCGATGCCTTCGCAACACCGTTCGGCAATGTCGAACACTACCGGTCCATGCCGACCTCCCGCTAATGGTCGGACGGCACTTGTTACACGACAGGTGGCCCGGACGTGACGTCCGGGCCACCGCGTCCGTCTGCTGGACGCCTCTGCCCATCCAAGCCCACTCCCGGTTACGCTGACGCCGTGCGGCCATCCCGCCCTGCCGGGGAAACCGCATAGCCGACAGCCGTCGCACCCCAGGGAGCCCCTACATGGCCTCGTTGCCGACGTCCCCTTCCGCCGACAGCCGGACCCGCGTGTCCGCGCTCCGAGAGGCGCTCGCCACCCGTGTGGTGGTCGCCGACGGAGCCATGGGCACGATGCTCCAGGCCCAGGAGCCCACGCTGGAGGACTTCCAGCAGCTCGAGGGCTGCAACGAGATCCTCAACGTCACCCGCCCGGACATCGTCCGCTCGGTCCACGAGGCGTACCTCTCCGTGGGCGTGGACTGCGTGGAGACCAACACCTTCGGCGCCAACCACGCGGCCATGGCGGAGTACGACATCGCCGACCGCGTGCACGAGCTGTCCGAGGCCGGTGCCCGCATCGCCCGCGAGACCGCCGACGCGTTCACCTCGCGCGACGGCCGCCAGCGCTGGGTGCTGGGTTCCGTCGGCCCGGGCACCAAGCTGCCCACCCTCGGCCACATCGGCTACACCACCATCCGCGACGGCTTCCAGGCCAACGCCGAGGGCCTGCTGGCCGGCGGCGCGGACGCGCTGATCGTGGAGACCACCCAGGACCTGTTGCAGACCAAGGCCTCGGTGCTGGGCGCCCGGCGGGCCATGGAGCGGCTGGGCGTGCAGGTGCCGCTGCTGGTGTCCATGGCCTTCGAGACCACCGGCACGATGCTGCTGGGCTCGGAGATCGGTGCCGCGCTCACCGCGCTGGAGCCGCTGGGCATCGACATGATCGGCCTGAACTGCTCCACCGGCCCGGCGGAGATGAGCGAGCACCTGCGCTATCTGACCCGGCACTCCCGGATCCCGCTGCTGTGCATGCCGAACGCGGGTCTGCCGGTGCTGACCAAGCAGGGCGCGCACTTCCCGCTGGGACCGGAGGGCCTGGCGGACGCGCAGGAGACCTTCGTCCGCGACTACGGCCTCTCGCTCATCGGCGGCTGCTGCGGCACCACCCCCGAGCACCTGCGCCAGGTCGTCGAGCGCGTCCGTGACCTCACGCCCACCGAGCGCCACCCGCAGCCCGAGCCCGGCGCCGCCTCCCTCTACCAGGCGGTGCCGTTCCGCCAGGACACCTCCTACCTGGCCATCGGCGAGCGCACCAACGCCAACGGCTCCAAGAAGTTCCGCGAGGCCATGCTGGAAGGCCGCTGGGACGACTGTGTGGAGATCGCCCGCGAGCAGATCCGCGAGGGCGCCCACATGCTCGACCTGTGCGTGGACTACGTCGGCCGGGACGGCGTCGCCGACATGGAGGAACTGGCCGGCCGCTTCGCCACCGCCTCCACCCTGCCGATCGTCCTGGACTCCACCGAGGTCGACGTGATCCGCGCCGGGCTGGAGAAGCTCGGTGGCCGCGCGGTCATCAACTCCGTCAACTACGAGGACGGCGACGGCCCGGACTCCCGCTTCGCCAAGGTCACCCGGCTCGCCCAGGAGCACGGCGCCGCGCTCATCGCGCTGACCATCGACGAGGAGGGCCAGGCCCGCACCCCGGAGAAGAAGGTCGAGATCGCCGAGCGGCTGATCGAGGACCTCACCACCAACTGGGGCATCCACGAGTCGGACATCCTCATCGACACCCTGACCTTCACCATCTGCACCGGTCAGGAGGAGTCCCGCAAGGACGGCGTCGCCACCATCGAGGCGATCCGGGAGCTGAAGCGCCGCCACCCGGACGTGCAGACCACGCTGGGCCTGTCGAACATCTCCTTCGGCCTGAACCCGGCCGCCCGCATCCTGCTCAACTCCGTCTTCCTCGACGAGTGCGTCAAGGCGGGCCTGGACTCGGCGATCGTGCACGCGTCCAAGATCCTGCCGATCGCCCGCTTCTCCGAGGAGGAGGTGCGCACGGCGCTGGACCTGATCTACGACCGCCGCGCCGAGGGCTACGACCCCCTCCAGAAGCTGATGCAGCTCTTCGAGGGCGCGACCGCGAAGTCGCTGAAGGCGAGCAAGGCCGAGGAGCTGGCCGCCCTCCCGCTGGAGGAGCGGCTCAAGCGCCGCATCATCGACGGCGAGCGCAACGGCCTGGAGGCCGACCTCGCCGAGGCCCTCCAGGAGCGGCCCGCCCTCGACATCGTCAACGAGACGCTGCTCGACGGCATGAAGGTGGTCGGCGAGCTGTTCGGCTCCGGCCAGATGCAGCTGCCCTTCGTGTTGCAGTCCGCCGAGGTCATGAAGGCCGCCGTCGCCTACCTCGAACCGCACATGGAGAAGTCGGACGCGGCGGGCAAGGGCACGATCGTGCTCGCCACCGTGCGCGGGGACGTCCACGACATCGGCAAGAACCTGGTCGACATCATCCTGTCCAACAACGGCTACAACGTGGTCAACCTGGGCATCAAGCAGCCGGTCTCGGCGATCCTGGAAGCGGCCGAGGACCACCAGGCCGACGTGATCGGCATGTCCGGGCTGCTGGTGAAGTCCACGGTGATCATGAAGGAGAACCTGGAGGAGCTGAACCAGCGGGGCCTGGCCGCACGCTTCCCGGTCATCCTCGGCGGCGCCGCCCTCACCCGCGCCTACGTCGAGCAGGACCTGCACGAGATCTACCAGGGCGAGGTCCGCTACGCCCGGGACGCCTTCGAGGGCCTGCGCCTGATGGACGCCCTCATCGGCGTCAAGCGGGGCGTGCCCGGCGCGAAGCTCCCCGAACTCAAGCAGCGCCGGGTCCGCCCGGCGGCCGCCGCCCAGGTCGTCGAGGAGCGGCCGGAGGAGGGACACGTCCGCTCCGACGTGGCCACCGACAACCCGATCCCCGAGCCGCCCTTCTGGGGCACCCGGGTGATCAAGGGCATCCAGCTCCGGGAGTACGCGAGCTGGCTGGACGAGGGCGCCCTGTTCAAGGGCCAGTGGGGGCTGAAGCAGGCCCGCACCGGCGAGGGAGCGACGTACGAGGAACTGGTCGAGACCGAGGGCCGCCCCCGGCTGCGCGGACTGCTGGACCGGTTGCAGAGCGAGAACCTGCTGGAGGCGGCCGTCGTCTACGGCTACTTCCCCTGCGTCTCCAAGGACGACGACCTGATCATCCTGGACGAGCAGGGCAACGAGCGCACGCGCTTCACCTTCCCGCGCCAGCGCCGTGGCCGCCGCCTCTGCCTGGCCGACTTCTTCCGCCCGGAGGAGGCCGGCGAGACCGACGTCGTCGGCCTCCAGGTCGTCACCGTCGGCTCGCGCATCGGCGAGGAGACCGCCAAGCTCTTCGCCGCGAACGCCTACCGCGACTACCTCGAACTGCACGGCCTGTCCGTGCAGTTGGCCGAGGCGCTCGCCGAGTACTGGCACGCCCGCGTCCGCTCCGAACTCGGCTTCGCCGGCGAGGACCCGGCCGACATCGAGGACATGTTCGCCCTGAAGTACCGGGGCGCCCGTTTCTCCCTCGGCTACGGCGCCTGCCCCGACCTGGAGGACCGCGCCAAGATCGCCGACCTGCTCCAGCCCGAGCGGATCGGCGTCCACCTCAGCGAGGAGTTCCAGCTCCACCCCGAACAGTCCACGGACGCCATCGTGATCCACCACCCGGAGGCCAAGTACTTCAACGCCCGCTGATGTTTTCCACGCCTTCGCCGGGGGTACACCGAAGCCCCCGACCATAAAACAAGGCGTTTCACCAGCAACAGACGTACACTGGTCGATCCACCGCAGGCCGGTTCCCGCACGGGAACCGGCCTGATCGTCCCTACGCAGGAGGTGCGCCCGGATGACCACCACGGTCCCCGCGCTCGGAACCAGTACGGGCGAAGGCTCGGCCCTGCAAGCCGTGCTCCTCGACATGGACGGCACGCTGGTGGACACCGAGGGCTTCTGGTGGGACGTGGAGGCCGAGGTCTTCGCCGCCCTCGGCCACACCCTGGACGAGTCCTGGCGGCACATCGTGGTCGGCGGGCCGATGACCCGCAGCGCCGGCTTCCTCATCGAGGCCACCGGCGCCGACATCACCCTCGCCGAACTCACCGTGCTGCTCAACGACGGCTTCGAGGACCGCATCGACCGCGGCCTGCCGCTGATGCCCGGCGCCGCCCGGCTGCTCGCCGAACTCCACGAGCACAGCATGCCCACCGCCCTGGTCTCCGCCTCCCACCGGCGGATCATCGACCGCGTGCTGGCCGTGCTGGGCCCGCAGCACTTCGCGCTGTCCGTCGCCGGCGACGAGGTCTCCCGCACCAAGCCCTTCCCCGACCCCTACCTGCTCGCCGCCGCGCAACTCGGCGCCGACCCGGTGCGCTGCGCCGTGGTGGAGGACACCGCGACCGGCGTCGCCGCCGCCGAGGCCGCAGGCTGCCATGTGGTCGCCGTACCCTCCGTCGCCCCCATCGCCCCGGCCGAACGCCGTACCGTGGTCGGCTCGCTGGAAGAGGTCAGCCTGACGTTCCTGCGCGGCCTGATGCCCCAGACGGCCCACTGACTCACCGGACAGTTGCAGGCGTGATGTTCCTCACTCGGGCGGCTCTCGACAACGTTGCCCGAGTGTGCCGACCGGCCCGGATCTTGCGGAATCACCGGTTCCTTGTGTCCTGATTGATGGGACGCTGCACTAATCCTGCCGCTGTCGGGTTTTCTGTGCGTCCACATCCGGTTCCCCTGCGTGATGACAGGTCAACTCGGCACGCTGTGAACCCTCCTGCGGGCGCGGACTAATCTCGTCGCGAGAACATCGCCGCAACCCCCCGTGATCCCGCCGCACCACCCCGCCCGCCGGATCCACGGGAACCGAACAGTCCTGGAGAAAGTCCCGCATGAACCGCAAGACTCTGGTGCTGCCGGCAGTAGCCGGCCTGCTCACCCCGGTTCTCGCCGCGTGCGGCGGAACCGACAGCGGGAGCAAGAGCGGCGACGCCATCGTCGTCGGCACCACGGACCGGTTCACGGCCACGACCGACGCCCCGGCGCCCCTCGACCCGGCCTACTCCTACGACGTCGGTGCCTGGAACATCCTGCGCCAGACGGTGCAGACCCTGATGACCCAGCCCCGAGGCGAGGGCGAGCCGGTCCCGGACGCCGCCGAGAGCTGCGGCTTCACCGACAGCGGCAGCGAGCGCTACGCCTGCAAGCTGCGCGACGGCCTGAAGTTCGCCAACGGCGACGCGGTGACCGCCCAGGACGTCAAGTACTCCATCGACCGCGTGCTGCGGCTGAACTCCAGCAGCGGTGTCGCCTCCCTGCTGAACACCATCGACACCGTCGAGACGCAGGGCGACCGCGAGGTCATCTTCCACCTCAAGACGGCCGACGCCACCTTCCCGTACAAGCTGTCCACTCCGGTCGCGGGCATCATCGACCCGAAGGACTACGAGAAGAACAAGCTGCGCGCCGGTTTCCAGCTCGACGGCTCCGGCCCCTACACCTTCCAGGCCGACGTCAAGGGCGACACGATCGTCAGCGCCACCTTCACCAAGAACCCCGGCTACAAGGGCGCGGTGAAGGTGAACAACGACAAGGTCGTCCTGCGCTCCTTCGACAGCGCCGAGGCCATGGGCGCCGCCATCGACAAGGGCGACATCGACGTGATGACCCGCACCATGTCGCCCGCCCAGATCCAGAAGCTGGACGCCGGCACCGACAGCAAGGTCGACCTCGTCGACATGCCGGGCCTGGAAATCCGCTACCTGGCCTTCAACACCGACGCCCCGAGCGTGAAGTCCAAGGCCGTCCGCCAGGCCATGGCCCAGGTCATCAACCGCGGCGAGCTGGTCTCCAAGGTCTACGGCACCCAGGCCGAGCCGCTGTACTCGCTGGTGCCCGCCACCGTCACCGGCCACTCCAACTCGTTCTTCAACAAGTACGGCAACCCCAGCGTCGCCAAGGCCAAGGACCTGCTCGTCAAGGGCGGCATCACCACCCCGGTGAAGCTGACGCTGCACTACACCACCGACCACTACGGCTCGGCCACCAAGCAGGAGTTCGAGATCCTGCAGAAGCAGCTCAACGACAGCGGCCTGTTCGACGTCTCCCTCCAGGGCCACGCCTGGTCCGCCTTCCGCCCCGCGGAGCAGAAGGGCCAGTTCGACGTCTACGGCATGGGCTGGTTCCCCGACTTCCCGGACGCCGACAACTTCCTGGCGCCCTTCCTCGACAAGGGCAACACCCTCAACTCGCCGTACTCCAACCCCACCATCCAGCGCACGCTGATCCCGGAGTCCCGCCGCGAGTCCGACCGGCTCAGCGCCGCCAAGAGCCTGACCGCCATCCAGGACATCGTCGCCGAGGACGTCCCGATCCTGCCGCTGTGGCAGGGCAAGCAGTACGTCGCCGCACGGGACGACATCACGGGCACTTCCTACGCCCTCAACTCCACCTCGACGCTCCAGCTGTGGGAGCTCGGCCGCGGTGTGAGCGGCTGACGGCTCTCCCGGGGGCCGTACCGCGGGGTCGCGACCGGACCCGGCCAGCGGCCCCCGTCGCCCGGGGGCCAGGGACGGCTGCCCCGGGGCCCGGGGCCGGGAACGCGGCCTCGGGGTGACCGACCGACGACAAGGCACACTCAAGTGAATATGCGCAACCAGTGGCCGGTCCTGCCCCTCGTGGCGGGACTGGCCTCCGGCCTGCTGACCGGCTGCGGCACGGGGACCGCCGACTCCGGGGGGACCGGCTCGTCCGTGGTGGTGGGGATGTCCGACGACATCCTCGCCACGGACCCGGCATCCGGCTACGACCCCGGCTCCTGGCTGTTGTTCGACAACGTCTTCCAGTCGCTGCTCAGCTTCCCCAAGGGCGCGACCGAGCCGCAGCCCGAACTCGCCCGGCAGTGCACCTTCACCGACAGCCGGGCCATGGTCTACCAGTGCCGGCTGAACAACGGCCTGAAGTTCAGCAACGGCGACCCCCTCACCTCGCGGGACGTGAAGTTCTCCTTCGACCGCATGCGGAAGATCAACGACCCCGCGGGGCCCGCGATCATGTTCCCGACGCTCGGCCGGATCGACACCCCCGACGCCACGACGGTCGTCTTCCGCCTGAAGGTCCCCGACGCCACCTTCCCCAGCAAGATCGCCTCCGGCGCCGGCTCCGTCGTGGACCACCGCCAGTACCACGCGAACGGCCTGCGCACCGACCACCAGGCGGTCGGCTCCGGCCCCTACAAGCTGGACTCCTTCGACGGCGACAAAGCCGTCTTCTCGGTCAACGACAACTACCGGGGCACCGCCAAGCCCAGGAACTCCGGCGTCACCGTGAAGTTCTTCCACGGCGACCGCGCAGCCCTGAAGAAGGCCCTCCTCGCCGGCGACATCGACATCGCCTACCGAGGCCTGACCGCCTCCGACATCGCCGGCATCGAGAAGCAGGACGGCAGCAAGGGCGTCAACGCCGTCGAGGGCACCAGCGCCGAGGTCCAGCACCTGGTCTTCAACATGAAGGACCCCGTCGCCGGCAAACTCGGCGTCCGCAAGGCCATCGCCCACCTGCTGGACCGCGACGCCCTCATCAAGAACGTCTACCAGGGCACCGCCACCCCGCTGTACTCGATCATCCCGGCCGGTATCGCCGGGCACAACACGGCCTTCTTCGACACCTACGGCGCCCGCCCCTCCAAGGCCAAGGCCGCCGCCGCACTGCGCGCCGCCGGCATCACCGGCAAGGTCAAGCTCACCCTGTGGTCCACGCCGTCCCGCTACGGCCCCGCCACCGACGAGGAGTTGACGGCCATCGCCGGCCAGCTCAACGCCAGCGGCCTGTTCGACGCCGACGTCAAGTCCGTCGCCTTCGACCAGTACGAGAAGGACATCGCCGCCGGCAAGTACGGCGTGTACGTGAAGGGCTGGGTGCCGGACTACCCCGACGCCGACAACTTCACGGCCCCCTTCTTCGGCAAGGGCAACGTGCTCGACAACAACTACAGCAACCGCACCATCACCGGCACCCTCATCCCGGACACCGCCGCACAGAGCGACCGCGGCGCCACCGACAAGGACTTCGGCCGGCTCCAGGACATCGTCGCCGACGAACTGCCCGTCCTGCCCGTCTGGCAGGCCAAGCAGTACGCGGTCACCCGCGACGGCGTCTACGGCCTCGAGTACTGCCTCGACGCCTCGACCGTCTTCCGGTTCTGGGAACTCAGCAAGAGCTGACCCCCCGACACCACAAGGGCGCCCCTCACCACACGGGAGGGGCGCCCTCGGCGTGAATCAGCCCGCGGCCTACTGCGCGCCGGGGCGCACCAGCCCGCTCTCGTACGCGTACACCGCCGCCTGCACCCGGTCCCGGAGCCCCAGCTTGGTGAGCACATGCCCCACATGCGTCTTCACCGTCGTCTCACTGACGAACAGATCCGCGGCGATCTCCGCGTTGGACAGCCCCCGCGCCACCAGCTTCAGCACCTCCACCTCACGGTCGGTGAGCGTGTGCAGGGTGTCCGGCAACGGCTCCTCACCGGACGGCAGATGCGTGGCGTACTTGTCCAGCAGCCGGCGCGTGATGCTCGGCGCCAGCAGCGCCTCACCGGCCGCGACCACCCGGATCGCCTGCACCAGCTCATGGGCCGGCGCGTCCTTCAGCAGAAAGCCGCTGGCCCCCGCGCGCAACGCCTCCACCACATACTCGTCCAGGTCGAACGTGGTCAGCACCAGCACCTTCGCCGGACCGTCCCGGCCCGGCCCGGTGATCTGCCGGGTCGCCTCCACCCCGTCCATCCGCGGCATACGGATGTCCATCAGCACGACGTCCGGCTGCAAGGCCCGTACCTGGTCGAGGGCCTGAAGACCGTCACCGGCCTCGCCCACGACCGCGAGGTCCTGCTCGGCCTCCAGGATCATCCGGAAACCGGTACGCAGCAGGGGCTGGTCGTCGACCAGCAGGACACGGATGGCCACAGGACACTCCTTCGCTCGTCCGGCCCCATTCTGCCTTGCACCACGCTCCCGGAACCGGCCGCCCTACTCCGCCGCCCGCACCGGCAGCGGATAGGGCGGGGGAGTGCCGCCGAACTCCGGACAGTGCGCCCGGTGATCGCACCAGCCGCACAGCTTCGTCGGCCGCGCCCGCCACTCGCCGGTCTCCGTCGCCTGCCGGATCGCCTCCCACAGCGCCAGCAGCTTGCGCTCCACCCGCTCCAGATCGGCCAGCACCGGGTCGTACGTCAGCACGTCCCCGCTGCCCAGATACACCAGCTGCAACCGCCGCGGCACGACCCGCTTCAGCCGCCACACCACCAGCGCGTAGAACTTCATCTGGAACAGCGCGCCCTCGGCATACTCCGGCCGGGGCGCCTTGCCCGTCTTGTAGTCGACGATCCGCACCTCACCGGTCGGCGCGACGTCCACCCGGTCGATGATCCCGCGCAGCCGCAGCCCCGACTCCAGCTCCGCCTCCACGAACAGCTCCCGCTCGGCGGGCTCCAGCCGGGTCGGATCCTCCAGCGTGAACCAGCGCTCCACCAGCTGCTCCGCCTCGCCGAGCCAGCCGGCCAGCCGCTCGCCCTCGGGATCGTCGGCGAACAGCTCGGTCACCTCGGGCCGGCTCTCCCGCAGCCGGTCCCACTGGCCCGGGATCAGCGACTTGGCCCGCGGCGCGGTCCGCTCCCCGGCCGGCGCGTCGAACAACCGCTCGAGCACCGCGTGCACCAGCGTGCCGCGGGTCGCCGCCGCGCTCGGCTTCTCCGGCAGCCGGTCGATCACCCGGAACCGGTACAGCAGCGGACACTGCATGAAGTCACTGGCCCGGGACGGAGACAAGGAGGTCGGCGCCACGGCCACCCGCTCCCCGCCGCCCGCCGCCGGCTCCGCCCCGGCCGCCGACGGCTCCGCTCCGGTTTCCCCCGGCTCCGCCCCGCCCGCGCCGGCCGGACCCGACGGGCCGATGCCGCCCGGCAGGGCTCCCGCGTCCTCGATGCTGCTGTCCATGCCCACGACCATACGGCCCGCCACTGACAGTGACCCAGCCGCCGCCCGCGCCGGGGTCGCGATCACACGGTGAACACGAGGGGTGCCGGGGCGGAACGTGCCACCACGGCCGCATACCATCGACCGGAGACCCTTCCGGCCGGCAGGTACGGAAGACGCTTCGAACGAGGGGACACCGTGGACGTGAGCGGCGGAAGCGGACAGCCGCGGTCCGGCAACGACGAGCCGGCCGAGCACCCCACCGGCCCTGCGACCCCGGCGCCCCACCCCGACCCCGCACCGGACCCGGAAGGAACCCGGCAGCCGGACAGCGCCCCCGGCGCCGAACCCGAGGACACGGCAGCCACCGGGCAGCCCACCGAGGACGCGCACGACCCGGGCGACGACAAGGCCCACCGGGACACCCCCGGTCCCCACCCCCACCCCGACCCCGACGCCCCCCGCTCGCTCGCCCACTCCGGCATCGCCAAGGGCGAACCGCCACAGCCGCGCGCCAAGGAACCCGGCGGCGGCATCCTCATGGGACGGCCCTTCGGCGTCCCCGTGTACGTCGCACCGAGCTGGTTCCTCGTCGCCGCCCTGATCACCTGGGTCTTCGGCGGCCAGCTCGACCGCGTCCTGCCCGAGCTCGGGGCTGCCCGCTACCTCGTCTCGCTGTTCTTCGCGGTCGCCTTCTACGCCTCCGTCCTGGTCCACGAGCTGGCCCACACCGTCGCCGCGATCCGCTTCAAACTCCCCGTCCGCCGCATCCAGCTCCAGTTCTTCGGCGGCGTCTCCGAGATCGAGAAGGAGGCCGAGACCCCCGGCCGCGAGTTCGTCCTCGCCTTCGTCGGCCCCCTGCTCTCCCTCGTCCTCGCGGGCCTCTTCTACCTCGCCATGAAGCCCGTCGAACCCCGCTCCGTCCCCGGCATACTGCTCGCCGGCCTGATGATCTCCAACCTCATCGTGGCCGCCTTCAACCTCCTGCCCGGCCTGCCCCTCGACGGCGGCCGCATGCTCCGCGCCGTCGTCTGGAAGATCACCGGCAAGCCGATGAGCGGCACCGTCGCCGCCGCCTGGGTCGGCCGCGCCCTCGCCGTCTCCGTCCTCATCGGGCTGCCCCTGCTCAACCAGTCCGGCGCCCTCGGCGGCAGCAGCACCGACACGGGCGGCATGGACACCGTCACCGACGCCCTGCTCGCCGCGATCCTCGCCGCGATCATCTGGACCGGCGCCGGCAACAGCCTGCGCATGGCCCGGCTGCGCGAACACCTCCCCGAACTCCGCGCCCGCGCCCTCACCCGACGCGCCGTACCCGTCGAGACCGACACCCCCCTCTCCGAAGCCCTGCGCCGCGCCAACGCCGCCGGCGCCCGCGCCCTCGTCGTCGTCGACGCCCACGGCCACCCCCTCGCCCTGGTCCGCGAGTCCGCCATCGTCGCCGTACCCGAACACCGCCGCCCCTGGGTCGCCGTCAGCGGCCTCGCCCAGGACCTCACCGAGGGCATGCGGGTCTCCGCCGAGCTGGCCGGCGAAGACCTCCTCGACACCCTGCGCGCCACCCCCGCCACCGAGTACCTCGTCGTCGAGGACAACGGCGAGATCTACGGCGTCCTGTCCGCCGCCGACGTCGAACGCGCCTTCGTACGCGCCATGGCCCGCCCCGGCTCCTGACCCCCCCGAGCCAGCCCCCCGGGCCCCCGCCACATGGTCGGCGGCCCCCGGAAAGGCCGGTAGTCTGGTCACATGTCCGAACCGACCGGTGCCGCCCGCAGGCGCGGGCCCTTCAAGGTCGGGGACCAGGTACAGCTGACCGACCCCAAGGGCCGCCACTACACGTTCACGCTCGAAGCCGGGAAGAACTTCCACACCCACAAGGGCTCCTTCCCGCACGACGAACTGATCGGTGCTCCCGAGGGCAGCGTTGTCCGCACCACCGGCAACGTGGCCTACCTCGCGCTGCGCCCCCTGCTCCCCGACTACGTCCTCTCCATGCCCCGCGGGGCAGCCGTCGTCTACCCCAAGGACGCGGGGCAGATCCTCGCCTTCGCCGACATCTTCCCCGGCGCCCGCGTCGTGGAGGCCGGCGTCGGCTCCGGCTCGCTCAGCAGCTTCCTGCTGCGCGCCATCGGCGACCAGGGCATGCTGCACTCCTACGAGCGCCGCGAGGACTTCGCCGAGATCGCCCAGGCGAACGTGGAGCGCTACTTCGGCGGCCCCCACCCCGCCTGGCAGCTCACCGTCGGCGACCTCCAGGACAACCTGTCCGACACCGACGTCGACCGCGTCATCCTCGACATGCTCGCCCCCTGGGAATGCCTGGAGGCCGTCTCCAAGGCCCTCGTCCCCGGCGGCATCCTGTGCTGCTACGTGGCCACCACCACGCAGCTCGCCCGGACCGTGGAGTCCATCCGCGAGATCGGCTGCTTCAACGAGCCGACCGCCTGGGAGACCATGATCCGCAACTGGCACATCGAGGGCCTCGCCGTCCGCCCCGACCACCGCATGATCGGCCACACCGGCTTCCTGCTCACCGCCCGCCGCCTCGCCGACGGCGTCGAGCCGCCCATGCGCCGCCGCCGCCCCGCCAAGGGCGCCTACGGCGAGGACTACGCCGGACCCAACGCCGACGGCGGCGCCGGCCGCTGACCGGCCCCGCCGGGCACCACACCGCCGCACGGCACACCACACGCCGTACCGGCACACACAGAGCACAACCCAAGGGCGCCGTGCCCGAGTTCCCACCGCACCACGGGAACCCGGGCACGGCGCCCGCACGTTGACACCACACCAGGACCGGCACCCCCACGCGCGCGGGCCGCACTCCCGCCGGCCGAAATCCCGGACCCCGCCGTTCCCCCGCACTGTGACGTGTGGCACCATGCTGGCCACCCCACCGGCACAGCCCTCACAGGAGACACTCCTCGTGCAGCAATCCGCCGTTCCGGAGCTCGCCCACACCCAGACCCGACCCATCCACTGGGTCGCCACCGCCACCGCAGTAGCCGGCGTGGTGGCCCTCTCCTCCGTCCTGCAACCCGGATCGGCCACGGCCGCCCAACGCATCCCCGCCACCGGCACCAAGCCCGCCCCCGCGGCCGCCGCACCTCCCGCCACCACCGGCGTGGCCTTCCCGCTGAACTGCGGACCCGTCAAAGCGCTCGTCGCCAAGAAGGCCAGCGGAGACCTCGACGGCGACGGCAGACCCGAAACCGTCGCCGTCGTGCACTGCGACTCCGCCATGGGCACCCCGCCCGACGGGGTCTACGTCCTCACCCGCCCCGCCGACGGCGGCACCCCACGCGTCGTCGCCACCCTCGTCGACCCCAAGGACCGGCTCACCGTCACCGACTTCACGCTGCACGCGCGCACCGTCGGCGCCACCCTGCTCGGCTACTCCTCGGACGACGTGCCCAATTGCTGCCCCGACCTGAAGACCCCGGCCAGCTGGCAGTGGAACGGCAACGCCTTCATCCGCTCCACCCCGGCCGCGGCCCACTCCGTCTGACCCCGGCCGAACCCGCCCCGGGCCCGGCTCACTCCGCGTCGGGCCCGTACACCTCGACGCTGTCCGAAACCCGACGCACATGGATGCACTCCCCGGGACACTCCCGGGCCGAGTCCACCACGTCCGCCAGCAGCGGCAGCGGCACCGGCACCGTCGCCCCCGGAGCCTGGAGCAGCTCCTCGTCCGCGCCCTTCACATACGCCAGCCCGTCGATGTCCAGCTCGAACACCTCAGGCGCGTACTGGGCGCAGATCCCGTCGCCGGTACACAGGTCCTGGTCGATCCAGACCTCCAGCGCCTCGCCGCCCGGGGCCTCCTGCTGCACGCTCATCTCTCCTGCCGTCGATACGCCGCGCGGCCCGGACACCCCGAGGGCCAGCCAGGTCCGCACCAGCGGCTGTTGAACACCCTCCGACCCTACCTCCGCCCGCGAACCGGCCACCGCCCACCACCGCCGGGTTTCCCCGCCACCCCACCCGGGTACGAGCGCCCGACCGAAACACGGCGCCCCACCCATCCCGGCCACCCCGCGAGCCGGAACTCACCGTGACAGCGCCCACTCGAACCATCGCTCTGCGTGATGATCGTACGAGCGCCCTCCGGGCTGCCCGCAGACACCCCCCAGCGGACAACTCCGGCCAACCGCGAAGGGTTTTGACCGCGCCATGCATGGAACAGACTGCTTTCCCCCGACGTTGAGTGGGTATCCCCTCCGTGCGAGGGAGAGCGCAACGGGTGACCGACGACACACCTTGACAGTCTTTGTGATCTAGGGGTTTCAATCGACACCCACCCAGGTAGGGTCTGGAAGCGTCCAGCTCCCCTTGGAGGAGGTGAGGACCGTGGCAGCCCACGACGACGACATGAACCGCGGCATCCGCCCGGGACGCGGGTCCGACGACCCGGCCGGGCAGATTGCCTACCTTGAGCAGGAGATCGCCGTCCTGCGCCGCAAGCTCGCCGACTCTCCGCGACACACGAGGATTCTCGAAGAGCGGATCGTCGAGCTGCAGACCAACCTGGCCGGCGTGTCCGCCCAGAACGAACGCCTGGCCAACACCCTCCGCGAGGCCCGCGACCAGATCGTGGCCCTCAAGGAAGAAGTCGACCGGCTCGCCCAGCCGCCGGCCGGCTTCGGAGTCTTCCTCGCGGCGAACGAGGACGGCACCGCCGACATCTTCACCGGCGGCCGCAAACTCCGGGTGAACGTCAGCCCAAGCGTCGAACTCGACGACCTGCGCCGCGGCCAGGAAGTCATGCTCAACGAAGCGCTCAACGTGGTCGAGGCCATGGAATTCGAGCGCGTCGGCGACATCGTCACCCTCAAGGAGATCCTCGAGGACGGCGAACGAGCCCTCGTGCTCGGGCACACCGACGAGGAGCGGGTGGTACGGCTTGCCGAGCCGCTGCTGGACGTCACCATCCGCCCCGGCGACGCCCTCCTGCTCGAACCCCGCTCGGGATACGTCTACGAGGTCGTCCCCAAGAGCGAGGTCGAGGAACTCGTCCTCGAAGAGGTCCCCGACATCGGGTACGAAGCCATCGGCGGCCTCGGCAACCAGATCGAGGCCATCCGCGACGCGGTCGAGCTGCCGTACCTCTACCCCGACCTGTTCAAGGAGCACGAGCTGCGCCCGCCCAAGGGCGTCCTGCTCTACGGCCCCCCCGGTTGCGGCAAGACGCTCATCGCCAAGGCCGTCGCCAACTCGCTCGCCAAGAAGGTCGCCGAAGTCACCGGCCAGGCCGCCGGCAAGAGCTTCTTCCTGAACATCAAGGGTCCGGAGCTGCTCAACAAGTACGTCGGCGAGACCGAGCGGCAGATCCGCCTCGTCTTCCAGCGTGCCCGCGAGAAGGCCAGCGAGGGCACACCCGTCATCGTCTTCTTCGACGAGATGGAATCCCTCTTCCGCACCCGCGGCTCCGGCGTCAGCTCCGACGTCGAGAACACCATCGTCCCCCAGCTCCTCGCCGAGATCGACGGCGTCGAGGGCCTCCAGAACGTGGTCGTCATCGGCGCCTCCAACCGCGAGGACATGATCGACCCCGCCATCCTGCGCCCCGGCCGCCTCGACGTGAAGATCAAGATCGAGCGCCCGGACGCCGAGGCCGCCAAGGACATCTTCGGCAAGTACCTCACCGAGCGCCTCCCCCTGCACGGAGACGACCTCACCGAACACGGCGGAGACAAGAGCGCCACGGTCCAGGCCATGATCCAGACCGCGGTCGAGCACATGTACGCCGAGTCCGAGGAGAACCGCTTCCTGGAGGTCACCTACGCCAACGGTGACAAGGAAGTCCTCTACTTCAAGGACTTCAACTCCGGCGCCATGATCGAGAACATCGTCGGCCGCGCCAAGAAGATGGCGATCAAGGACTTCCTCGAGAAGAACCAGAAGGGCCTCCGCGTCTCCCACCTCCTCCAGGCCTGCGTGGACGAGTTCAAGGAGAACGAGGACCTGCCCAACACGACCAACCCCGACGACTGGGCCCGCATCTCCGGAAAGAAGGGCGAACGGATCGTCTACATCCGCACCCTCATCACCGGCAAGCAGGGCGCGGACACCGGACGCTCCATCGACACGGTGGCCAACACCGGGCAGTACCTGTAACCACAGGGCGGCTGCGGGTGCCCACACCGGGTACCCGCAGCCGACTGCTTTCCAGGCCACGATCAGGCCACGACGGGGCCACGACCGCAGCAGGCAATTGACGCAAATGATCTCCCCACCAGCGCAAAGGCGTTCTAGGCTCGTTCCTACCGCCGAGTCGCGCAGTGCGGGGACGGGCACCGCACACGCGCCGCAGTACCAGCGGTACGCAAGCGACGCCCACGACCGAGGGTGCCGCCGGGCAAGGAGGGCCGCATGACCGTACGGCGAGTAATGGGCATCGAGACGGAGTACGGGATCTCCGTCCCCGGCCACCCGAACGCCAATGCCATGCTCACCTCGTCCCAGATCGTCAACGCCTACGCGGCGGCGATGCACCGGGCCCGCCGGGCCCGCTGGGACTTCGAGGAGGAGAACCCGCTACGCGACGCGCGAGGCTTCGACCTCGCCCGCGAGGCCGCCGACGCCAGCCAGCTCACCGACGAGGACATCGGCCTCGCCAACGTCATCCTCACCAACGGCGCACGCCTCTACGTCGACCACGCCCACCCCGAATACAGCGCCCCCGAGGTCACCAACCCCCGCGACGCCGTCCTCTGGGACAAGGCCGGCGAACGCATCATGGCCGAGGCCGCCGAACGAGCCGCCCAGCTCCCCGGCGCCCAGCCCATCCACCTCTACAAGAACAACACCGACAACAAGGGCGCCTCCTACGGCACGCACGAGAACTACCTGATGAAGCGGGAGACCCCCTTCTCGGACATCGTGCGCCACCTCACGCCCTTCTTCGTCTCCCGCCAGGTCTTCGCCGGCGCCGGCCGCGTCGGCATCGGCCAGGACGGACACGAACACGGCTTCCAGCTCAGCCAGCGCGCGGACTACTTCGAGGTCGAGGTCGGCCTCGAGACCACGCTCAAGCGCCCCATCATCAACACCCGCGACGAACCCCACGCGGACGCCGAGAAGTACCGCCGCCTCCATGTGATCATCGGCGACGCCAACCTCTCGGAGATCTCCACCTACCTCAAGCTGGGCACGACCGCCCTGGTCCTGTCCATGATCGAGGACGCCTTCATCGCCGTCGACCTCGCCGTCGACCAGCCCGTCCGCACCCTCCACCAGGTCTCCCACGACCCGTCCCTCAAGCGCCTGGTCACCCTCCGCAGCGGCCGCACACTCACCGCGGTCCAGTTGCAGATGGAGTACTACGAGCTGGCCCGCAAGTACGTCGAGGAACGCTACGGCGCCGACGCCGACGACCAGACCAAGGACGTCCTCAGCCGCTGGGAGGACACCCTCACCCGGCTCGAGAACGACCCCATGAGCCTGGCCGGCGAACTCGACTGGGTCGCCAAGCGCGAACTCATGGAGGGCTACCGCCGCCGCGACGGCCTCGACTGGGACGCCGCCCGGCTCCACCTCGTCGACCTCCAGTACGCCGACGTACGCGCCGAGAAGGGCCTCTACAACCGCCTCGCCGCCCGCGGCCGCATGAAGCGGCTCCTGGACGAGTCCGAGGTCGACCGCGCCCGCACGCAGCCCCCGGAGGACACCCGCGCCTACTTCCGCGGCCGCTGCCTCGAGCAGTACGCCGACGACGTGGCGGCGGCAAGCTGGGACTCGGTCATCTTCGACCTTCCCGGGCGGGACTCGCTCCAGCGTGTCCCAACCCTGGAACCGCTACGCGGAACGCGAAATCACGTCAAGGAACTGCTGGACCGCTGCCGCACCGCGGAAGACCTGGTCAGGGTCCTGTCAGGCGGCTGAGCGGGCCAGCGGGTACCCGGTGGGCCCCGGGCGGGCAGGGTGGAAACCCGGCCCGCCAGGGAATCATCGCAGTGGCCCCCGTACGTTGCAGAAACTGCGGGGCCGATGTCGGACCCGGCTTGTAGGGTCTGATCATCACCGATCGGCAGGCTAACTGAGCGGGGTGAGGGTTATGGCAACCAAGGACACCGGCGGCGGTCAGCAGAAGGCCACGCGCTCGACCGAGGAGGTCGAGGAGCAGGCGCAGGACGCGCAGGCCTCGGAGGACCTGAAGGAACGGCACGAGAAGCTGTCGGACGACGTGGACTCGGTGCTGGACGAAATCGATGACGTACTCGAGGAGAACGCCGAGGATTTCGTGAGGTCCTTCGTTCAGAAGGGTGGCGAGTGATTTCACCTTTGGTTCAAAGGTGAAGTCGGGGGATTCTCGGGGTGAGTCAAGAGTCAGCTTCGAGGCGCTGCTCGCGGTGCAAGCAGCAACTGCCGCGTTCGGCGTTCGCAAGCAACAGGTCCACGTCCGATGGCCTCCAGGCGTATTGCCGGGAGTGTGCTGCCACGTACTACCGGCAGCGTCAGGAGGCCAAGGGCAAGAAGGTCCGGGAGAAGGTACCTGTCCCGCAGGGGCACAAGCGCTGCCCGCAGTGCGAAGTGGTGAAGCCATTGTGCGAATGGGAGCGCAACAAGTCCTCCTCGGACGGTTGGGCGAGCTACTGCCGTGCGTGCCGGGCGGAGCGGAACAGGGTCAGCTACTTCAAGCGCAAGTACGGTCTCACTGAAGCCGAGCGCGACCTGCTGGTCGCCTCCCAAGGTGGCGTCTGCTGCATATGTCTTGCGGCTCCGCCCGCACATGTGGATCACTGCCATGAGACGGGTAGGGTCCGTGGCGTACTGTGCTTCAGCTGCAACGCCGCGCTGGGGCAGTTCAAGGATCGGCCCGATGCAATAAGGCGGGCTGCTGCCTATGTGGAAGGAATCGCGTGGAAGCCAACACTCGTAGCACCGGGCGTCTACCAGCTGCCTTCCTGACGCCTGGGTCCTCGTCCTTCATGGACTTCCTCTCCGAGCACCAGCCCGAGCTGCTGCCCGGCAACCGTCAGCTGCCCCCCACCCAGGGGGTGATCGAGGCGCCGCACGGGACGACCATCGTGGCCGTCACGTTCCCCGGTGGCGTGGTGCTGGCCGGTGACCGCCGGGCCACGATGGGCAATGTGATCGCTCAGCGGGACATCGAGAAGGTGTTCCCGGCGGACGAGTACTCGGCCGTCGGTATCGCCGGCACCGCCGGTCTGGCCGTGGAGATGGTCAAGCTCTTCCAGCTGGAGCTGGAGCACTTCGAGAAGGTCGAGGGTGCTCAGCTGTCGCTGGAGGGCAAGGCGAACCGGCTGTCGACGATGATCCGGTCCAACCTGGGCATGGCCATGCAGGGGCTGGCCGTGGTCCCGCTCTTCGCGGGCTATGACCTGGACCGGGAGAGGGGGCGCATCTTCTCGTACGACGTGACGGGCGGCCGGAGCGAGGAGCACCACTTCGCGGCGACCGGGTCCGGCTCGATCTTCGCGCGTGGTGCGATGAAGAAGCTGTTCCGTGACGACCTGACCGAGGAGCAGGCCACCACGCTGGTGGTGCAGGCGCTCTACGACGCGGCAGACGACGACTCGGCGACCGGTGGTCCCGATGTCGCCCGCCGGATCTATCCGATCATCACGGTGATCACCGAGGACGGCTACCGCCGGCTCACCGAGGACGAGTCCTCCGAGCTCTCCCGTGCGGTGCTGCAGCGGCGCCTGGAGGAGCCCGACGGCCCGAAGGCGGCGCTGCTCTGAGGCGTGTGCCCGGTTTCTTTTCAAGGTGATCCAGTGACCATGACAGAAAGGGACGGATAACCGGTGTCGACGCCGTTCTATGTCTCACCCCAGCAGGCCATGGCGGACCGTGCGGAGTACGCCCGGAAGGGCATCGCCCGGGGTCGCAGCCTGGTGGTCATGCAGTATGCCGACGGCATTGTGTTCGTCGGTGAGAACCCGTCCCGTGCGCTGCACAAGTTCAGCGAGATCTACGACCGGATCGGTTTCGCGGCCGCCGGTAAGTACAACGAGTACGAGAACCTGCGTATCGGTGGTGTCCGCTACGCGGATCTGCGCGGTTACACCTATGACCGTGATGACGTGACCGCGCGTGGTCTGGCGAATGTGTACGCGCAGACGCTGGGCACGATCTTCTCTTCGGCGGCGGAGAAGCCGTACGAGGTGGAGCTGGTCGTGGCGGAGGTGGGGGAGACCCCGGAGGGGGATCAGATCTACCGGCTGCCGCATGACGGGTCGATCGTGGACGAGCACGGTTCGGTCGCGGTGGGTGGCAATGCCGAGCAGATCAGCGGTTTCCTGGACCAGCGCCATCAGGACGGGATGAGCCTGGCGGAGGCGTTGAAGCTGGCCGTGCAGGCGCTGTCGCGGGACACCAACGGCACCGAGCGGGAGATTCCGGCGGAGCGTCTGGAGGTCGCGGTGCTGGATCGTACGCGGCCGCAGAAGCGCAAGTTCAAGCGGATCGTGGGGCGTCAGCTGTCGCGTCTGCTGGCGGCGGACGGCGCCGCCACGGAGGCGGAGAGCGCGGAGGAGCCGGAGGGCGAGTAGTCCTTCGTCGCTGTGTGTGTCGGGGTGCCCCGGTCGGTTGTCCGGCCGGGGCTTCCTGCTGCCCGGGGGTGGTCAGGGGGTCGGTGGGGGCGCTGTGGAGCCGCGGACGACGAGTTCGACGGGGATGTCGCCGCTGCGGGGTTCGCGGCCGTCCAGGACGGCCAGGAGGGCGTGCATGCCGCGTTCGCCGAAGAGCTCGGCGTCGAGGCGGACGGTGGTGAGTTCGGGGTCCATGGCGGTGGCGAGGGCGAGGTCGTCGAGGCCGGTGACGGAGATGTCGTCGGGGATGCGCAGGCCGAGGCGGCGCAGGGCCTTGTAGGCGCCGGCGGCGAGTTTGTCGTCGTCGCAGACGACGGCGGTGGGGCGGGGGCCGGGGGTGCGCAGGGCCGTCTCGGTGGCGGCGCGGGCGTCTTCGATGGAGATGGGGGCGCGGGCGGTGCTGAGGTGGGTGCCGGGTACGGCGGCCAGCTGGGCGGCGAGTTCCCTGGCGCGCATCTCGAAGGTCCAGGAGGGGACGTCGGCGGCGAGGTGGAGGACGCGGCGGTGGCCGAGGCCGAGGAGGTGGGCGGCGACCTGGCGGATGCCGTCGGCGATGTCGAGGTTGACGGTGGCGGCGCCGAGGCTGCCGTGGGGGTCGCTGTCGAGCATGACGAGGGGGAGCTGGTCGCCGCGGATGGCGGTGAGGGCGTCGGCGGCCATGGAGGAGGCGATGACGCCGTCGAGTGCGGCCTGTGCGGAGGCGAAGGGGTCGCGGGCGGGGCCGATGCCTTCGGGCGAGGGGTAGAGGACGACGCCGAAGCCGTTCTCGGCCGCGACGCGGGCGGCTCCGGTGTAGACGCCGCCGTAGAACTCGGTGGTGAGGGCGGGGACGACGAGGAGCACGGTGCGGGTGTGGCCGAGGCGGAGGTTGCGGGCGGCGAGGTTGGGGCGGTAGCCGAGGTCGTGGGCGGCTTCGCGGACGCGCTGGGCGGTGGTCTCGGAGACGCGGCCGCGCCATTTGTCGCCGAGGACGAGCGAGACGGCCGCCTGGGAGACGCCGGCGGCCTGGGCGACGTCCCGGCTGGTCGGGCGCGTGCTGCTGCGTGCCACCGTGGGCCTGCTCCTCTGTGTGGGTGGGGTCGTGTGCGGTGCGGGTCGGGTTCCGCCGTGTGGACGGGTGAACTGCGCACATGGTACGTATGAGAGGGGACGTTATACGTAACACTTCGGTGTGCTCCGGGTCGACGCGGTGCACCGGGCGGGCCGGCGGAGGGCAGGACATGGCCACGGGATATCTGGAGATACTCCGGGCGCGGCACGCGCTCCGGCTGCTGACCGGCACCCTGGTGGGCCGGCTGCCGAACGCGACCGCGGCGATCGCCCTGGTGCTGTTCGTCCGCGCGGAGGGCGGAACCTACAGCCTGGCGGGTGCTCTGGCGGCCGTGTACGGGGTCGCCAACGCGGTCGGTCAGCCGGTGCTGGGGCGGCTGGTGGACGTGTACGGGCAGCCGCGGGTGCAGTTGCCGGCGGCGGTGCTGTCGGCGCTGGCGATGGCGGTGTTCGCCTTCAGCGGCACCGGTCCGCTGCCGCTCGCGTATGCGGCGGTCGCCCTGTCGGGGCTGTTCGCTCCGCCGCTGGAGGGTGGTCTGCGGGCGCTGTGGCCGTCCGTGGTGCGCGGTGAGGAGCAGGTGCACGCGGCGTACGCGATGGACGCGGTCGCGCAGGAGATCATGTACACGGTGGGGCCGCTGCTGGTGACGGTGTGCGTGTCGCTGTGGGACGAGCGGGTGGCGCTGCTGGTGCTGAACCTGCTGGGTGTGCTGGGCGCGCTGTCGGTGGTGGTGTCGCGGCCTTCGCGCGCGTGGCGGTCGGCGCCGCGGGAGGCGCACTGGCTGGGTGCGCTGCGTTCGCCGGGTCTGCTGGTGCTGCTCGCGGCGTTCCTGTTCGTGGGCATCGCGCTGGGCTCGATCACGGTCGCCTCGGTGTCGTACGCGGACGGGCACGGTGGTGACGCGGTGTACGGCTGGCTGATGGCGGGGCTGGGGCTCGGCGCGCTGGCCGGGGGGACGGTCTACGGTGCCCGGCGGTGGGCGGGGGCGCCGGAGCGGCGACTGCGGGTGCTGGTGGCGCTTCTGGCGGTGTGTTACCTGCCGTTGATGCTGCGGCCGCAGGCGCCGGCCATGGTGGTGCTGAGTGTGGTGTCGGGGGTGTTCCTGGCGCCGTGCATCGCGTGCGCGTTCATCATCGTGGACCGGCATGCGCCGCGGGGTACGGTCACCGAGGCGTTCTCGTGGCTCGTGACGACGTTCACGGTGGGTGCGTCGGTGGGAACGGGCCTGGCCGGGCCGGTGGTCCAGGCCGGTGGCACGCTGTGGGGTTTCGCGCTGCCGGGGGCCTCGGGGGCGGTGTCGTTGCTGGTGCTGCTCACCACCGGAGGGGTCCTCGCAGCTCCCGCGCGGGGCGGGGTCGTTGCGGCTTCATCGGAAAATGATCCAAATCGTGCTGTCGAACCCCGTTTCAGCTCGGGGGATCGGGCGTAATGTTCCCTCATGGACCGCCGCATTTTCGGGCTGGAGAACGAGTACGGCGTCACGTGCACGTTCAGGGGACAGCGCCGCCTGTCTCCTGACGAGGTGGCGCGGTACCTCTTCCGCCGTGTCGTGTCATGGGGCCGCAGCAGTAATGTCTTTCTGCGAAACGGCGCCCGGCTCTATCTCGACGTGGGCTCACATCCGGAATACGCGACACCCGAATGTGACAACGTGATCGAACTGGTCACCCACGACAAGGCCGGCGAGCGCATTCTCGAAGGACTCCTGGTGGACGCGGAACGACGCCTGCACGAGGAGGGAATCGCGGGCGACGTCTACCTCTTCAAGAACAACACCGACTCGGCGGGCAACTCGTACGGCTGCCATGAGAACTACCTGGTGGCGCGGCACGGGGAGTTCTCGAGGCTCGCGGACATCCTCATCCCGTTCCTGGTCACGCGGCAGCTGCTGTGCGGGGCGGGGAAGGTGTTGCAGACCCCGCGCGGGGCGGTGTACTGCGTGAGTCAGCGCGCGGAGCACATCTGGGAGGGTGTCTCGTCGGCCACGACGCGTTCGCGGCCGATCATCAACACGCGCGACGAACCGCACGCGGACGCCGAGCGGTACCGGCGGCTGCATGTCATCGTCGGTGACTCGAACATGTCCGAGACGACGATGCTGCTGAAGGTCGGTGCGACCGATCTGGTGCTGCGCATGATCGAGGCGGGCACGGTGATGCGCGATCTCACCCTGGAGAACCCGATCCGGGCGATCCGCGAGGTGAGTCACGACATCACGGGCCGCCGCAAGGTGCGGCTGGCCAGCGGGCGGGAGGCGTCGGCGCTGGAGGTGCAGCGCGAGTACTTCGACAAGGCCGTGGACTTCTGCGACCGGCGCGGTATCCGCACGGGTACGGTCGCCCAGGTGCTGGAGCTGTGGGGCCGTACGCTCGACGCGATCGAGACCGAGGAACTGGACCGGATCGCCACCGAGATCGACTGGGTCATGAAGTACAAGCTCATCGAGCGGTACCGGGCGAAGCACAACATGACCATGTCGCATCCGCGGGTGGCGCAGATAGACCTCGCCTACCACGACATCCACCGCCGTCGTGGTCTGTACTACCTGCTGGAGAAGAAGGGCCAAGCGGCCCGGGTCTGCAACGACTTGAAGATCTTCGAGGGCAAGTCGGTTCCGCCGCAGACCACTCGGGCCCGGCTGCGGGGCGACTTCATCCGCCGGGCGCAGGAGCAGCGCCGGGACTTCACGGTCGACTGGGTGCACCTGAAGCTGAATGACCAGGCGCAGCGCACGGTGTTGTGCAAGGACCCGTTCCGTTCGGTGGACGACCGGGTGGAGAAACTGATCGCCGGAATGTAGTGCGCGGGAACGCCACACGGGCGCCGTACGTTTCCCGTACGGCGCCCTTCTCACGCCGTAGAGTTGCGCGCACGCCATCCGCAAGATCGACCGATTACGAGGCTGTTCCGTGCGCCGACGTTCACTTCTTCTCGCCGCCGTACCCGCAGGACTGGTGACGCTCGCCGGTTGTGGTGACGGCAAGTCCGGCTCCGGCAAGACCGGTGCCTCGCCGGCGGCCTCGGTGTCCGCCGCGCCGCCGCCCAAGATCGTGGAGGGGCCGCTGCCGGCCGTCACCGCGGGGACGAAGTTCGGGGAGAAGCCGACGGTCGCCAAGGGGCCGGGGGAGCCGTCGAAGAACCTGGCGGTGAAGACGCTCATCGCGGGCAATGGCCGTCCGGCCGTGGAGAACGACTTCATCAAGGCCCACTATCTCGGTCAGATCTGGGACACCGGCAAGGTCTTCGACAACTCCTACGACCGCAAGCGCCCGCTGGTCATGCAGCTCGCGCAGGGCAGCATCATCGACGGCTGGCGGTATGCGCTCACCGGCAAGAAGGTGGGCAGCCGGGTCGAGATCGCCGTCCCGCCGGCCTTGGGGTACGGCTCGGCCGGGCAGCCGCAGGCCGGTATCAAGGGCACCGACACGCTGGTCTTCGTCATCGATCTGATGGAGGTCTACGACTCCAAGAGCTCCGCGCACGGCGACCCGGTCCCGCAGACCGACGCGTCGCTGCCGAAGGTGGCGACCAACACCGACGGCACCGTGCCGAAGGTGACGATCCCGAAGACCGACCCGCCGAAGAAGCTGGTCTCGGAGTATGTGCTGGAGGGCGACGGCGAGGAGCTGAAGGCCGACCAGACCATCCTGTGCCAGTTCCAGGGCCTGGTGTGGGAGTCCGGCAAGACGTTCCAGCGGACGTACGGTTCCGGGCGGCTCAGCCAGTTCTCGCTGGAGCAGATCGGGCAGGTGATCAAGGGGCTGTCGCAGGGCCTGACCGGCAAGAAGGTGGGCAGCCGGGTGCTGATCGTGGTGCCGCCGGAGCTGGGTTACAGCACGCTTCCGCAGGGCGGTGTCATCAAGAAGGACTCCACGCTCGTGTACACGGTGGACATCCTGGCGGCGATGTAGCCGGCCCGGGCCGGTGGCCGACGAAAGAGGCGCGGGGATGAAAGACTGTCCGTGTTTGATGTCGTACACACGCAGGAGCTTTTGACGTGAACATCGAGAAGCCCGAGGTCGACTTCCCCGAGGGTGCGCCTCCGGCGGATCTTGAGATCAAGGACATCTGGGAGGGCGACGGCGAGGTGGCCCAGGCGGGTCAGACCGTCACCGTCCACTACGTGGGTGTGGCCTTCAGCACGGGCGAGGAGTTCGACGCCAGCTGGAACCGTGAGACGCCGTTCCGCTTCCCGCTGGGTGCGGGCCGTGTCATCCAGGGCTGGGACCTGGGTGTGCAGGGCATGAAGGTCGGTGGCCGACGCCGGCTGACCATCCCCGCCCACCTCGCCTACGGCGACCAGAGCCCGACCCCGGCGATCAAGCCGGGCGAGACCCTGATCTTCGTGGTGGACCTCCTCGCGGTCTGATCCACCGGTGATCCGCGTCTGATCCGGTGCGGTCCGTGCCTGCTGTGCCGGCCTGTCCGACCGGATCCGATCACCTGGGGCCCATGCCTGTCCGGGCATGGGCCCTCGGCTTTTGTGACCGCGCCACGGAGCGGTACGGTCATCGTTCGTAAGCACCATAGGGAAGGCGAAGGGCGTCGATGGCCATTGCCAAGGCCGAGCGGCTGATGAACCTCGCGCTGTGCCTGCTCGGAACACGGCGGCCGCTCAGCAAGCGTGAGCTGCGCGAGTCGGTCGAGGCCTACATCGAGGCGGGCTCGGACGACTCCTTCAACCGGATGTTCGAGCGGGACAAGGACGACCTGCGCGAGCTGGGCCTGGTCATCGCGACCGTGGAGAACATCGAGGGCGAGGTCGGCTATCTCGCCCGCCGCGACAGCAACCGGCTGCCCCCGATCACCCTGGACGCCGAGGAGGCCGCCGCGCTCGGCCTGGCCGCGAAGGTCTGGCAGCAGGCCCGGCTCGCCGGCGCGGCCAGCGGTGCCCTGCAGAAGCTGCGGGCCGCGGGCCTGCCCGAGGACGTCGACCCGTACGAGGCCCATGGCGCGCTGGAGCCGCGCATCCCGGTGCACGAGGCCGCCTTCGAACCGCTGATGCTGGCCTGCCGGGACCGCCGTCCGGTCGTCTTCGACTACCGCAAGGCGTCCGCCGCGCACCCCGAGACCCGGACCGTGGAGCCCTGGGCGCTGGAGTGCTGGCGCGGCCACTGGTACCTGGCCGGCTTCGACCGGGACCGGGGCGCCGAGCGGGTCTTCAGGCTGTCCCGGATCACCGGCCGGGTCCGCTCCCGCGGTACGCCGTTCACCGCGCCCGTGCCGGACGTGGTCACCGTGCGGGAGACGGTGGCGAGCTGGGCGGGCGAGATCGCCGACCGCTCCGCGCTGATCCGGCTGCGCTCCGGCGCCGGTTACCCCCTTCGGGCGAAGGCCACCAAGGTGCGGGAACTCGGCGACGGCTGGGACGAGTTGGAGATTCCGTACGGGCACGGCCTGGACGCCTGGCTGGTCGAGTTCGGGCCGGACGTGGTGGTCCTGGAGCCGGCCGAGCTGCGTGCGGACGTGGTGGACCGGCTGCGCGCCGTGGCCAAGGACTGAGAGGGGGAGCGGCAGTGGCAGGCAAACCGGTCAGGCCCGTGAACGCCATCGACCAGACCCGGCGGATGCTCTCCCTGGTGACCTATCTGCGCGAGCGCCCCGGCGCCCGGATCGCGGACGTCGCCCGGGCCTTCGGCATCACCGAGGACGAGCTGGTCGCCGACCTGGATCTGCTGCCCATGTGCGGCACCAGCTTCCGCGGCGGCGATCTGCTGGACATCGACACCGACGGCGAGCGCATCTGGTGGCACAACCCGGCCGCGCTCGGCGAGGAGGCCGCCGAGCCGCTGCGGCTCGCCGCGGACGAGGCGACCGCGCTGCTGGTGGCCGCCCGCGCGGTGGCCACCCTGCCGGGCCTGCGGGAGAGCGACCGGCAGGCGCTGCTGCGCGCGACCGCCAAGGTGGAGACCGCGGCCGGGGAGGCCGCGGGCGCCAGCTCCCGGCTGTCGGTCACCTTCGAGTCCGAGGGCGGGGTCTTCGCCGACGTGGACCGGGCGATCTCCGAGCGGCGCCGGCTGTGGATCCGCTACTACTCGCCCGCGCGGGACGAGGTCAGCGAGCGGGAGATCGACCCCATCCGCCTGGTCAGCGTCGGCCACACCTATGTGGAGGCCTGGTGCCGCCGCTCGGAGGCCCGCCGCACCTTCCGGCTCGACCGGGTCGCCGAGATCAGAATCCTGGACGAGCCGTCCGCGCCGCCCGAGATAGAGCTGCGCGACCTGTCCGAGGGGCTGGTGCAGCCGGCCGCCGAGGATCCCGAGGTGGTGATCGAGGTGGGGCCGGGCGGCCGCTGGGTCGCCGAGTACTACCCGCACGACAGCGCGGACGAACTGCCCGACGGCGGGCTGCGGATCACTCTGCGCACCCCCGATCCGGCCTCGCTGCGCCGGCTGGCGCTGCGGCTCGGCCGGGACGGCCGGATCGTCTCCCCGCCGGAGCTGGCCGAGAGCGCCCGGACGGCGGCCGCGCAGGCGCTGGCGGCGTACGACACGGCGCCGGCGGAGTGAGCGGCCGGCACCCGGAAGGCGGCCGGCCCCGGCGGCCGGGTGGCGGCGCGCCGCGGCGTCTTCCAGCGGTGTGCCGGGCGAACGACCAGGAGAAGGAGCGAGTGCGGTGAGCGAGTCTCCGGTGACCGGTGCGAGCGAGATGACGGTGGCGGCGGCCTTCGCCGGGATGCGGCGGGTGGCGCCCGTGGTGTTCCGGGCCGGCTGCCCGGACTGCCGCGGCCGCTTCGAGCTGTCCGCGAGCGCGCTGCGGCTCGCCATCGGCGCCAGCAGCCGGACCACGTTCTACTCCTTCACCTGCCCCGAGTGCGGTGCCGCCGTGCGCAAACCGGCCGGGGAGCGCATCGTCGAGCTGCTCACCGGCGGCGGGGTGCGGACCCTGCGGCTGCACTCCACGGTGTAGGCGGCTGCGGCTCCCGGGGCGGGACGGTCTAGTCTCGACGTCATGTTCTGGCCGATGTTCGCGGTAGCCATGGGTTTTCTGGGTCTGGCCGTGCTGGGGGTGCTCGCCGTCCGGGTCTTCCTGGAGGCGCGGCGCCTCGGGCAGCAGGTCGCCGACTCCGCGCGCCGTATCAACAGGGCGGCCGAGGAGCTGGAGCGGGCCACCGTGAGCGCGGCCCGGACCGTGGACGCGCTGTGAGCGTGATGTCATGCGTTTTGGGTCACTTCGCCCTGTCACCTTGACCGTCCGGCCAGGTACGCTGCTGGTCGCGGCCCGGAGTACGAGGCGCGGTCCGCGGAAGCGGGCGTACGCACAGGGATTGTCCACCGTTCATACCTGCGCGTTACGATCGCTGCCAGCACGATGGTCAGACACTTGTCCGACCCGTCGGACATGCCCCGCCGCCCCGCCTCACTGAGAAGGTGAAGACTTATGTTTCGTGGCGCACTTGAGCCGTGGCACCTGGTGCTGCTGATTCTCGTGATCGTCCTCGTGTTCGGTTCCAAGAAGCTTCCGGACATGGCGCGCTCCCTCGGCAAGTCCGCGCGCATCCTCAAGAGCGAGGCGAAGGCCATGAAGGAGGAGGGCAAGCAGCCCACCACCTCTGCGCAGTCCACCGAGGAGCAGACCCCGGCTCAGCGCACGATCCAGGCGGCGCCCGGCGACGTGACCAGCTCCCGCCCGGTCAACGAGCCGACCGACACCACCCAGCGCTGACGCGAGGACCGGGGCGTCCGGTCCGCTGCACGAGATGAGGACGTGGGTTGCTCAAGCCTGCCCGCAAGAAGGAGAGGGACCCCGAGGGGCGGATGCCGCTCGCGGATCACTTGCGTGAGCTGCGCAACCGGCTCGCCAAGGGTGTCCTGGCGATCCTGGTCGTCACCGTGGTGGCGGCTTTCTTCTACAAGGACATCATCGACGTCATCACCAGGCCGGTGCTGGACTCGATCGGATGCTCGCAGACCTTCGGCGAGCTGGCCAAGTCCAAGGACGCCCACTGTGCGCACATCACGGTCAGCGGCCTGCTGGCGCCGTTCACCCTGGCCCTGAAGGTCGCGCTGACGGCCGGCATCGTGCTGGCGGCGCCGGTGTGGCTGTACCAGCTGTGGGCGTTCGTCGCGCCCGGTCTGCACCGGCACGAGAAGAAGTACGCCTACGCGTTCGTCGGGATGGGCTTCCCGCTCTTCCTCGGCGGCGGCTACCTCGCCTACCACGTGCTGCCCACCACGGCGAAGGTCATGATCGACCTGACGCCCAGTGGCGCGGAGAACCTGCTGCCGTTGGACGACCTGCTCGACCTGGTCACGCGCATGGTCGTCGTCTTCGGTCTCGCCTTCGAGATGCCGCTGCTCCTGGTCATGCTCAACCTCACCGGCGTGCTGTCCGGGCGGCGCATGCTCGGCTGGTGGCGCGGCATGGTCGTCGGCATCGCCGCCTTCGCGGCCGTGGCCACGCCCAGCCCCGACCCGGGCACGATGCTGGCGCTGGCGGCGCCGATCTGGGCGCTGTTCTTCATCGCCGCTTTCGTCTCGGTGCTCAACGACCGGCGCCGGGCGCGCCGCGAGGCCCAGGGACCCGCCGACGACGAGGCCTCCGAGCTGGACCTCACGCCCGAGGAGATCGGCGAGGTGGAGGCCGTGTCCGCGTCCGCCGCCCCCGAGCGCCCCGGCCTCGACCGGGTCAACGGCTACGACGACGTGACGTGATCTGACCGTCACCCGCAGCAGCTGCGACGCCCCCGCCCCGGTGACCACCGGGCCGGGGGCGTCCGCTCTTGTGCGCACCGCCTGCCGTCCCGAGGGCCGATGAGCGCACGTTCCGCATAATGATCGTCCTGTTGTCAGTGGGGCCCGGTACGCTCGAAAGCACGATGACAGAGGACCTCTCACCGGCCGAGCGGTACGCGGCGGCCCGCAAGCGGGCAGCCGAGCAGGCCACCGCGCTCGCACCCTTCCGCGAGATGTACGACTTCGGCCTCGACCCCTTCCAGATCGAGGCCTGCCAGGCACTCGAAGCGGGAAAGGGCGTGCTGGTGGCCGCCCCCACCGGCTCGGGCAAGACGATCGTGGGCGAGTTCGCCGTCCACCTCGCCCTGCGCCAGGGCAAGAAGTGCTTCTACACGACACCCATCAAGGCGCTGTCGAACCAGAAGTACGCCGACCTGTGCCGCCGCTACGGCGCCGACAAGGTCGGCCTGCTCACCGGCGACAACAGTGTCAACTCCGGCGCCCCGGTGGTCGTGATGACCACCGAGGTGCTGCGGAACATGCTCTATGCCGGCTCGCAGACCCTCCTCGGCCTCGGCTATGTGGTCATGGACGAGGTGCACTACCTCTCCGACCGCTTCCGTGGCGCCGTCTGGGAGGAAGTGATCATTCACCTGCCCGAGTCGGTCACCCTGGTCTCGCTCTCCGCGACCGTGTCCAACGCCGAGGAGTTCGGTGACTGGCTGGACACCGTCCGCGGCGACACCGAGGTGATCGTCTCCGAGCACCGGCCCGTGCCGCTGTTCCAGCACGTCCTCGCCGGACGCCGGATGTACGACCTGTTCGAGGAGGGCGAGGGCCACAAGAAGGCCGTCAACCCCGATCTGGCCCGGCTGGCCCGCATGGAGGCCACCAGACCGTCGTACCAGGACCGGCGGCGCGGCCGTGCGATGCGCGAGGCCGACCGGGAGCGGGAGCGCAGACAGCGCTCGCGGGTGTGGACGCCGGGCCGCCCGGAGGTCATCGAGCGCCTGGACGCCGAGGGCCTGCTCCCGGCGATCACCTTCATCTTCAGCCGTGCCGCCTGCGAGGCGGCCGTCCAGCAGTGCCTGTACGCGGGTCTCCGGCTCAACGACGAGGAGGCGCGGGAAATGGTGCGCGCCCTGGTCGAGGAGCGCACCGCCTCGATCCCGCCGGAGGACCTGCACGTCCTCGGCTACTACGAGTGGCTGGAGGGCCTGGAGCGGGGCATCGCCGCGCACCACGCGGGCATGCTGCCGACCTTCAAGGAGGTCGTGGAGGAGCTGTTCGTGCGCGGCCTGGTGAAGGCCGTGTTCGCGACCGAGACCCTCGCGCTCGGCATCAACATGCCCGCCCGCTCGGTGGTGCTGGAGAAGCTCGTCAAGTGGAACGGCGAGCAGCACGCCGACATCACCCCCGGCGAGTACACCCAGCTGACCGGCCGGGCCGGCCGCCGCGGCATCGACGTCGAGGGCCATGCGGTGGTGCTCTGGCAGCGGGGGATGAGCCCGGAGCACCTCGCCGGTCTCGCGGGCACCCGCACCTACCCGCTGCGCTCCAGCTTCAAGCCGTCGTACAACATGGCGGTCAACCTGGTCGAGCAGTTCGGCCGGCACCGCTCGCGCGAGCTGCTGGAGACCTCCTTCGCGCAGTTCCAGGCCGACAAGTCGGTGGTCGGGATCTCCCGGCAGGTGCAGCGCAACGAGGAGGGCCTGGCCGGCTACAAGGCCTCGATGACCTGCCACCTCGGCGACTTCGAGGAGTACGCGCGGCTGCGCCGCGAACTGAAGGACCGGGAGACCGAGCTGGCGCGGCAGGGCGCCGACCAGCGCCGCGCGGAGGCCGCGGTGGCGCTGGAGAAGCTCAAGCCGGGGGACGTCATCCACGTGCCCACCGGCAAGTACGCGGGGCTCGCCCTGGTGCTGGACCCCGGTCTGCCGGCCGGCCGCTCAAACGGCCACCGCGGCTTCGACCACCACGACGGGCCGCGCCCGCTGGTGCTGACGGCCGAGCGGCAGGTCAAGCGGCTGGCGTCGATGGACTTCCCGGTGCCGGTCGAGCCGCTGGACCGGATGCGGATCCCGAAGTCCTTCAACCCGCGCTCCCCGCAGTCCCGCCGGGACCTGGCCTCCGCGCTGCGCACCAAGGCCGGGCACATCCCGCCGGAGCGGGCCCGCAAGCGGCGCTCGCAGGCGGCCGACGACCGGGAGATCGCACGGCTGCGCACGGCGATCCGGGCCCATCCCTGCCACGGCTGCAACGACCGCGAGGACCACGCCCGTTGGGCCGAGCGCTACCACCGGCTGCTGCGCGACACCTCGCAGCTGGAGCGCCGTATCGAGGGCCGTACGAACACCATCGCCCGGACCTTCGACCGGATCGTGGCCCTGCTGACCGAGCTGGACTATCTGCGCGGTGACGAGGTCACCGAGCACGGCAAGCGGCTCGCCCGGCTCTACGGCGAACTCGACCTGCTGGCCAGCGAATGCCTGCGCGAGCGGGTCTGGGAGGGCCTCGGCCCCGCCGAACTCGCCGCCTGCGTCTCGGCGCTGGTGTACGAGGCCCGGGTCGGCGACGACGCGATGGCGCCCAAGCTGCCCTCCGGCAACGCGAAGGCCGCGCTCGGCGAGATGGTCCGCATCTGGGGCCGGCTGGACGCGCTGGAGGAGGAGTTCCGGATCAACCAGACGGAAGGGGTCGGCCAGCGCGAGCCCGATCTCGGCTTCGCCTGGGCCGCCTATATGTGGGCGTCCGGCAAGGGCCTCGACGAGGTGCTGCGCGAGGCCGAGATGCCCGCGGGCGACTTCGTGCGCTGGTGCAAGCAGGTGATCGACATCCTCGGGCAGATCTCCGCCGCGGCGCCGGTCGAGGGGTCGACCGTGGCCAAGGCCGCGCGCAAGGCCGTCGACCAGCTGCTGCGGGGTGTGGTCGCCTACTCGTCCGTGGGGTAGCCACCGGCTGCCGTGCCCGGCGATTCATGCGATCGGGTTGTTTGTCCAGGGCGCTGAACTGCTCGTCGTAGCGGGTGGTTCGGCGCCCTTTTTACTCTCTTCGGGGAGTCGCTTTCGCACACCCGTACACCGTCACCGAACGTGTGCGAATGACGTCTCAGCGTGTAAATGCAGCTGAGCGTACTCCTGGTGCAGGGGCGATTTCAGGTGCTTGCCGAATATGACACGGCGATGATCCGGTCGGACTAAGCTCGCCCGCGGCGCACCGAGTTGAGGCAATTCGTGCGCTTGTTCCCAAATATCCGTTGGATCCTGACAGTTCCATGAACCTTCCCCTCACACGCACGTCCGACACCCAGCCGATTCGTCTCAGAAGGCACCCATGGTGAGTGTTCAGAAGCCTCCCGGCCGCCGCGAACGTCCCTACGCGCGCGTGCTGTTGCCCCCGGCCATAGTGATGGCCGCCGCGACCGGGGCCGCCGCGGTGCTGGCGCCGGCCGCGGGACGGCTCGCCGTCCTGCTGTGCGGGGCGCTGGCCGTGCTGCTGCTCCTTGCCACCGCGGGCGAGGCCGCCCGCCGCGGGCGCAGGCTGCGCGAGGTACAGGCCGAACACGCCCGGCACACGGCGTACCTGGAGAACCGGATCGCCGCGCATGACGAGCTGATCGAGAAGTTCGCCACCGACATCCTGCCCCTCGGCCTGCTCCGGCTGCGCAAGGGAGAGCAGCTGCGGGAGGTGCTGATCAACGTCTACGACTGCGATCCCGAGCTGCGCGCGCTGCCCGAGTCCTACCGCGAGCTGTTCCGCATCGCGCTGAAGGGCGCCGACGACGAGATCTCGATGCGCGACGCCACCGAGCGCTCCTTCGTCAGCATCGCCCGCCGCGTCCAGGCCATCGTCCACCAGCAGGCCAAGGAACTCCGGGAGATGGAGGAGGACCACGGCCGCAACCCCGAGGTCTTCGACGACCTGCTGCGCATCGACCACGGCACCTCGCTGATCGGCCGCCTCGCCGACACCATCGGCGTCCTCGGCGGCGGCCGGCCCGGCCGTCAGTGGCCCCTGCCGGTCTCCCTGTACAGCACCCTGCGCGGCGCGATGTCCCGCATCCTGGAGTACCGCCGCATCAAGCTGAACTCCATCGTCACCATCAACATCAAGGGCACCGCGGTCGAGCCGGTCATCCACGCCGCCGCCGAGCTGATGGACAACGCGACGCGCTACTCGCCGCCCGCGACCGAGGTCCATGTCACCGCCGTCGAGGTGCAGACCGGCATCGCCATCGAGATCGAGGACGCGGGCGTCAGCCTCAGCGAGGAGTCCCGGGCCCGCATCGAGCAGATGATCGAGGACGCCAAGAACGGCGAGGACGCCCACAACCTGGGCGAGAACCCGCGCCTCGGCCTCGCCGTCGTCGGCCGGCTCTGCAAGCAGTTCAACATGGAGGTCTCGCTGCGCGCCTCCGCCTACGGCGGCGTCCGCGCGATCCTCATCGTGCCGCGCGTGATGACGACCACCGAACCCGGCGTGGGGGCCGCGCACGGCATCGGCGCCACCGGCATCCCGATGAAGGAACTCGGCGCGGTCGAGGGCCCCAAGCGCCCGCCGAAGCGCCGCCGCCCCACCAGCCCCAAGATTCCCGCGGGGATCTCCATGGAGGACGACGTCCCCGAGGTCACCGAGTGGACGGCGAACGGCCTGCCGCAGCGCCGCAGCCGGGTGAAGACCCCGCTGGCCCAGCGGCTCGCCGAGCAGGCCGCCATCGAGCAGGCCGAGCGCGAGGGCAGGCCGACCATCTGGTCCCAGACCAGGACGGAACCCGAGCCGGAGATCGACCCCGAGCGCAAGAAGCTCATGGAGCGCCCCCCGGGCATGTGGATGGAGGACTTCTGGAACGGCCTGCGCAAGGGCATGCCCGAGGACGCCACCGCCGCCGAACTGACCGACTTCACGCTCAATCCCACCAAGTACCTGCACCTGATCGATGATTCGGCCGACCCCACCGAGGCCGACGACGAGGGGAACCTCAAGTGATCCAGCAGCGAGGCAACTTCGACTGGATGCTCAAGCAGCTGAACGACGGAGTCCCGGGCATCGAGATGATCGTGGTCCTGTCCGCGGACGGACTGCGCATCGCCCGGTACGGCGGCGACCCCGACGCCGCCGACCGGGTGGCCGCCGCCTGCGCGGGCGTGCAGAGCCTGGCCGGCGCCATCATCCAGGAGATCCCCGGCGCGGGCGACATGAAGGTCGTCGTCATCGAGATCGAAGGCGGCTACTTCTACCTCATGAACGCCGGCCCCAACGCCTATCTCGCCGTCCTGGCCGACGTGACCTGCGAACCGGGCCGGATGAGCGCCATGATGCGCGACCTCGTCGTCCGGATCGGCGCCCATCTCACCAGTCCGCCCCGGCGGAACGGGCAGACCGTATGACTCCTCCCCGACGCAAACGGCGCCAGCCGAAGCCGCCGCCCCCGCTGCCCTCCCCGGCCCAGCCGGCGGACGGCCAGGCCCCGCCCAGGAACCCCGAACGGCTCTACACCGTCGCCGAGGCCGACGGTCTGCGGGCCGAACTCGACCTCGTGACCCTGATCGTGGCCCGCTCCCCGGTGACGCCCGCCGCCACCCCCGAGCAGGCGGCCGTGCTCCGGCTGTGCACGGCCCCGCTGTCCGTGGCCGAGCTCTCGGCCTACCTCAATCTGCCGTTCAGCGCGATGACCGTCCTGATCACCGAGATGATCACGGCCGAACTGGTGCAGGCACGCGCCCCGATCGTCCGCCAGGCGGTCCCCGACCGTTCACTTCTCGAAGCGGTGATGCATGGACTTCAAAAGCTCTGACACGATCCCCGGCCCACGCACCGAGGACCATCTGCCGCACACGGCCCAGGCCGCGGTGAAGATCGTGATCGTGGGCGGCTTCGGCGTCGGCAAGACCACCATGGTCGGTTCCGTCAGCGAGATCAGACCGCTGACCACCGAGGAGACCATGACCCAGGCCGGGATCGGCGTCGACGACAACTACGGCTCCGACTCCAAGACGGCCACCACCGTGGCCATGGACTTCGGCCGCATCAGCATCACCGACAAACTGGTCCTCTACCTCTTCGGCACCCCCGGCCAGGAACGCTTCTGGTTCCTGTGGAACGGCCTGTTCGAAGGGGCGCTCGGCGCGGTCGTCCTGGTCGACACCCGGCGACTGGAGGTCAGCTTCGACGTCATGGGCCGGCTCGAGGAGCGCGGCGTGCCCTTCGTCGTCGCCGTCAACTCCTTCCCGGACGCTCCCCGTTACCCCCTCGAGGAGCTGCGCACCGCGCTGGACCTGACCCCGGACATCCCGATCGTCGACTGCGATGTGCGGCGCCGCGCCTCCAGCAAGGACGTCCTGCTGACCCTGATGCGCTTCCTGCACTCGCTGGCCCTCTCCCGCGCCCTCATCTGACCCGTCCGGCGGCCGACCGACCGCCACACCCCCTTCCTTCCGTTCCGGAGCGACACCGTGACGTCTGAATCCCCCTCCCTGACCGGCACAGACCCCACCTCCGGCCCTCCGCCGGGCTGCCCGGCACACGGGCTCGGCCCCGGGGGAGTGCCACGGCTCTACGGCCCCGAAGCGACGGACCTCGGCGACCTCTACGAGCGGCTGCGCGAGCAGCACGGCGCCGTGGCCCCCGTCCTGCTCCACGACGACGTGCCCATGTGGGTGGTGCTCGGCCACGCCGAGAACATGCAGATGGTGCGCAGCCCCTCGCAGTACACCCGGGACAGCCGGATCTGGAGCCCGCTGCTCGACGGCACCGTCAAGCCCGACCATCCGCTGATGCCGCACATCGCCTGGCAGCCCATCTGCTCGCACGCCGAGGGCGACGAGCACCAGCGGCTGCGCGGGGCGGTCACCGCGGCCATGGCCACCATCGACCACCGCAGCGTCCGCCGCTACATCGGCCGCGCCACCCAGGCCCTGGTGAACAGCTTCTGCGAGCGCGGCCGGGCCGACCTGGTCTCCCAGTTCTCCGAGCACCTGCCGATGGCCGTGATGTGCCAGATCCTCGGCATGCCCGAGGAGTACAACGACCGGATGGTGCAGGCCGCCCGGGACGCCCTGAAGGGCACCGCCACCGCCATCCAGAGCCATGCCTACGTCATGGACGCGCTCAGCCGGCTCACCACCCGGCGGCGCGCCCGGCCCGAGGACGACTTCACCAGTCACCTCATCACCCACCGGGCCGGGCTCAGCGACGACGAGGTCCGCGAACATCTGCGCGTCGTCCTCTTCGCGGCCTACGAGGCCACCGCCAACCTCCTCGCCAACGCGCTGCGCATGGTCCTGACCGAGCCCGGCTTCCGCGCCCAGCTCAACGGCGGCCAGATGACCGTGCCGGAGGCGATCGAGCAGTCCCTGTGGGACGAGCCGCCGTTCAGCACGGTCTTCGCCTACTACGCCAAGCAGGACACCGAGCTGGGCGGTCAGCGCATCCGCAAGGGCGACGGGCTGCTCTTCGCCCCCGCGCCGGGCAACCTCGACCCGCGCATCCGCCCGGACCTGTCCGCCAGCATGCAGGGCAACCGCTCCCACCTCGCCTTCGGCGGCGGCCCGCACGAGTGCCCCGGCCAGGACATCGGCCGTGCCATCGCCGACGTCGGAGTCGACGCGCTGCTGACCCGGCTGCCGGACATCCAGCTGGACTGCGCCGAGGAGGAGCTGCACTGGCGGTCCTCGATCGCCTCCCGGCACCTGGTGGCGCTGCCGGTGCGCTTCGAACCCAAGCCGCAGCAGGACGTCGATCTCGCGCCGCGCACCATGGCGGTCCCGGCCCAGCGCGCCACCTGGCAGGTCGGCACCCTGCGCACCGATCCGGCCGCGGCCGCCGAGCCGCAGGCGGAGACCCCCCGCCCCGCCAGGCCGTCCCCGGCCCTGGCCCCGCCGCCGGCCGCCCCCGCGGTGCCGGAACCGGCCCGCCCCCGGGGTCTGTGGCGACGGCTGCTGCACTGGTGGCGCGGCGAGTGACCGGGGTCAGACCCCCGGGGCCGGCCAGGCGTCGAGCGTGCGCGAGCTGACGAACGCATGCTCCACCCCGGTGACCGGATCGGTGAACTCCAGCCGCCGCGCGAGCAGTTGCAGCGGCCTTCGGAAGTCGCCGGCCGGCACCGGGGCGGTCACCTCCGGGTACAGCGGGTCACCGAGGATGGGCACCCCGAGCGCGTTCAGATGCACCCGCAGCTGATGGGTCTGCCCGGTGTGCGGGACGAGCCGGTAGCGGGCGAGGTCGCCGTGGTGCCCGGCCAGCTCCACCCGGGTCACCGCGTTCAGCTCGCCCGGCACCTCCTGGGCGGCCTGCACCCCGCGCTCCTTCACGATCCTGCTGCGCACGGTCCGGGGCAGCTCCAGCGCGGGGTCGTACGGCGCGATCGCCTCGTACTCCTTGCGGACCGCCCGGTCCCGGAACAGCGTCTGGTAGGCGCCGCGCTCCTCCGGCCGTACGGTGAACAGCACCAGGCCGGCCGTCAGCCGGTCCAGGCGGTGCGCCGCCGTCAGGGTGGGGATGCCGAGGTCCCGCCGCAGCCGCGCCAGTGCCGTCTCGGCGACATGGGTGCCGCGCGGGGTGGTGGCCAGGAAGTGCGGCTTGTCGGCCACGACGATGTGCGCGTCCCGGTACACCACCTCCACCGGGAACGGCACCGGCACCTCGGCGGGCAGCTCACGGTGGAACCACACGAACATGCCCGGTCGGTAGGGCGCGTCCGGTGCCACCGGCCGCCCGTCGGCCCCGACGACCAGCCCCTCGTCGAACATGCCCTCGACCACTCCGGGTCCGGCGCCGGTGAGCCGCGCCACCAGATGCTCCCGTACGGTGGCCCACGGCCCGGCGGCGGGCAGCCGGACCCGTACCGGATCGACCCCGGAGCGCTGGGGGAGCGGGGCGGGCGGGGGCGGTGTACGGCGTCTCATCGGATCCAGGGGTAGGGCGGCTCGTCGGGCTCCAGGGTACGAGGCGAAAACCGGGTGAACCGGCGGCCGTGCGGTCGGCAGGATGGGGATCATGCCTTTGCTGACTGTTCCCGTCGTGCCCCCCGGAACCCTCGCCGCCGCCCCGCAGCCCGTCCTGCCCGGCGGGGACGGCCTGTTGCTGCGCCCCTGGCGGGCCGGTGACGCGCCCGCCGTCCACCGCGCCTTCCAGGATCCGCTGATGCACCAGTGGCACATCAAGGCCTGTGACTCCGAGCAGGAGGCGGCCGGCTGGATCGCCGAGTGGCAGCAGTCCTGGGCGGGGGAGGACCAGGCCCAGTGGGCCGTCGTCGCCGAGGACACGGACGAGCTGCTGGGCCGGGTCGCGCTGCGGGAGATCCGGTGTGCCGACGGTGTCGCCGAGGTCGCGTACTGGACGACGGCGGCCGCGCGCGGCCGGGGTGTCGCGGCCCGGGCCACCACCGCGCTGTCCCGCTGGGCGTTCGAGGAGGTCGGTCTGCACCGGCTGGAACTGATGCACGCGCGCGCCAACGAGGCGTCCTGCCGGGTCGCCGCCAAGGCCGGTTTCGCCCTGGAGGGCACCAAGCGCAGCGCGCTGCTGCACCCCGACGGCTGGCACGACATCCACCTGCACGCGCGGCTCCGGGACGACTGAGCCGCCGGGGCGGGTGTGCGGTGCTCCGTCGGTGTGAAGATGGAGGGCATGCCGGCCTACGATCTTGCGAACCGACTCGTCGTCGGTGTCGCCTCCAGCGCCCTGTTCGACCTGCGGGAGTCGGACGCCGTCTTCCGGGAGCAGGGCGAGGAGGCCTACCGGGCCTACCAGGAGGAGCACGTCGACGACACGCTCCGGCCCGGGGTCGCCTTCGCGTTCATCCGCAGGCTGCTGTCGCTGAACGACCTCGGCGAGCCGGGGGACCCGCTGGTCGAGGTGATCATCCTCTCCCGCAACGACCCGGACACGGGCCTGCGGGTGATGCGGTCCATCCAGGCCCACGAACTGCCCATCACCCGGGCCGTGTTCATGCAGGGGCGGTCGCCGTATGTGTTCATGACCGCGCTCAACATGTCCCTGTTCCTGTCCGCGAACGGCAGCGACGTGCGCGAGGCCGTCGCCGCCGGACTGCCGGCCGGGCATGTGCTGGGGGAGTCGTACGCCGACGACCCCGCCGACCCGGAGCTGCGGATCGCCTTCGACTTCGACGGGGTGCTCGCCGGTGACACCGCGGAGCAGGTGTACCAGTCCGCCGGGCTGGAGGAGTTCCGCGCGCACGAGGCCCGTAACGTGGCGACCCCGCACGATCCCGGGCCGCTGCGCGACTTCCTCGCCGGGGTGAACCGGATACAGCGCCGGGAGGAGGAGCGGCGGATGGCCGACCCGGACTACGCGATCCGGGTCCATGTCTCCATCGTGACCGCGCGCAACGCGCCGGCGCACGAGCGCGCGGTGAACAGCCTCAAGCAGTGGGGCGTGACCGCCAACGGGGCCTTCTTCCTGGGCGGCATCGAGAAGGGTGCGGTCATGAAGGTGCTGCGACCGCACATCTTCTTCGACGACCAGGTGACCCACCTGGAGAGCACGTCCCGGACCACGCCCAGCGTGCACATCCCCTTCGGCAAGCTGAACCAGACGGCGCGGTGAGGGCGAAGCGCCGCTACGCGGCCGTCGCGCCGCCCTCCTGTTCGGCCTCGACGCGGGCGTTCCACTCGCGCTTGGAGGCCTGCCAGCCGTCCTCGTTGTGGCCGAGGCGCCAGTAACCGGAGATCGACAGGTCCTCGCGCGGGATCTGCCGCTCGACGCGCAGCAGCCGGCGCAGCTCCTTCACGAAGCCGGCCTCGCCGTGCACGAACACATGCGGCCGGCCGGCCGGGAAGTCCAGCTCCCGTACGGCCGTGAGCAGCGCCTCGCCCACCGGGCGGTCCCCGCGGTGCAGCCAGACGATCTCCACATCGGTGTCGATCTTCTGCTCCTCCTCGGGTCCGGAGACCTCGACGAAGGCGTGGGCACGGGCGTCGTCGGGCAGTGTCTCCAGGGCGCGGGCGATGGCGGGCAGCGCGCTCTCGTCACCGGCGAGCAGATGCCAGTCGGCCTGAGGGTCGGGGCGGTAGGCGCCGCCGGGGCCCATGAAGCGCACCGTCTCGCCGGGCCGGACCCGGGCGGCCCAGGGTCCGGCCAGGCCCTCGTCGCCGTGGATGACGAAGTCCAGGGTCAGCTCGCGCTGTTCGGGATCCCAGGCGCGCACGGTGTAGGTCCGGGTCACCGGCCACTGCTCGCGCGGGAACTCCGCCCGGATCCGCTCCAGGTCGAAGGGTTCGGGGTAGCTCACGCCGGCCGGCCCGAACAGCAGCTTGACGTAGTGGTCGGTGCAGGTGTCCGCGGCGAAGCCGGTCAGGCCGTCGCCGCCCAGCACCACGCGCTGCATATGCGGGGTGAGGCGCTCGGTGCGCATCACCTGGGCGGTATAGGGCTTGCGCGGCTTCCGTTCGGGACGCTCTGCCATCACGGCCTCCTGCAATTGGTTAGGTTTACCTAAGTTAGCACTCGGCGTGGAGTTGACGCCCCTTCCCGGAGATCTCGGTGACAAGCTTTTTGCCGGAACATTCCGGTCGCGGTCAGCCGGCGAGTGTGGTGAGCAGCCGTTGCAGGGAGCCGCCGAGACCCCAGCGCCGCGCCAGTTCCTCGAGGGCCGCGGGATCGCGCGGGGTGCTCGGCAGGGCGGTGGTGACCTCCGGCAGCGGTACGTCCTCGGCCACCCGCACCACCTTCGGGGCGACCGCCACATACGGCCGGGCCTCGGTGAGCCGTCTGCGCTGCGACGGGGTGAGCTTCGCCCGCGGGTCCTCGACCGCCGCCATGATCCCGGCCAGATCGCCGAACTCGGCGAGCAGCTTGGCGGCCGTCTTCTCCCCGATGCCGGCCACGCCCGGCAGTCCGTCGCTCGGGTCGCCGCGCAGCAGTGCCAGGTCCGCGTACCCCCGCCCGTCGACCCCATACTTCTCGCGCAGCACCGCCTCGTCGGTGAGCTGGAGGGTGCCCACGCCCTTGAGCGGGTACAGCACGCGCACCTCGCGCTTGTCGTCCACCAGTTGGTACAGGTCCCGGTCGCCGGTGACGATGTCGACCGGGCCGGTGGCCCGCGCGGTGAAGGTGCCGATCACGTCGTCCGCCTCGTAGTCCGCGACGCCGACCCGGGCGATGCCGATCGCGTCCAGCACGGCCTCGATGACGGGCACCTGCGGGGCGAGGGTGTCCGGCACCTCCTCCGCGTCCGGGGCGTCCGGGTGCTCCTCGGCGACCCGGTGCGCCTTGTACGTCGGGATGAGGTCCACCCGCCACTGCGGCCGCCAGTCGGCGTCCATGCAGGCCACCAGGTGCTCCGGCCGGTGGTCCTTGACCAGTCGGTCGATGAAGTCCAGCAGCCCGCGCACGGCGTTCACCGGCGTGCCGTCCGGGGCCTTCACGGAGTCCGGGACGCCGAAGTAGGCGCGGAAGTAGAGCGAGGCGGTGTCGAGGAGCATGAGTCGTCCGGTCACGCTCGCATCATGCCGCACGGCACTGACAGTCACGGGCACGGCGGCGGCCCGCGCGGGAGGGGTCTCGGGGTGCTCCGCGGTGTCCACGGTAGGAATCCGGCCAATCACCATGGGTGAGGATCGTTGGCCCAGGCGGCGGCGCACGGCCCGGGTGGTCGGCGCGGGTACCCCCGGAAAGCCCGGTGCCGGGCGGGTTCGCGGCCCGCTGATGCTGGCGTGAACCGTGATGGTGCGGGATCGTGGGCATGTCAGTGATGCGACAGGTGCGTGAAACGGTTTGCCGAACATGCGTAGGGTGCAGAGAAGCCATCAGTGAAACGGCGTGCCCAGGGTGGGCACGCGGACAGCGGCACGCCGAGTGAGGGAGGGAGTCGGAGCGATGGGCGACCACAAAGAGCAGCAGCCCGTGCGCGTGGGCGCGGCCGTGCGGCGCCGCCGCCGTGCGCTGGAGCTGACGCTCGCCGCCGTGGCCGAGCGCACCGGCTTGTCGGTGCCCTTCCTCAGCCAGGTCGAGAACGACCGGGCCCGGCCCAGCCGCACCTCCCTGGAGAAGCTGGCCGACGCCCTGCGCACCACGGCCGTCGAACTCCTCGCCGCCGCCGACCCCGCGGCCAGCGTGGACGTCGTACGCGCCGAGCCGGTCGCCGAGGACGACTTCGCGCCCCGCACCCGCTCCCTGGTCCGCGGCCACCACCAGCTGCACGCCTCCGAGATCACCGGCGACCACGACGCCGGCCGCGAGTTCCAGCACCGCAACGACGAGCTGATGTACGTCGCCGACGGCGCGGTGGAGATCGAGGCGGAGGGCCGCGCCTACCGCCTGGGCCGCGGCGACACCCTCTATCTGACCGGCGGGGTCCGCCACCGCTGGCGGGCCACGGTCCCGGACACCCGGATCGTCGTGGTGGCGGTCGCCGAGCACATCGAGGCCGTCCAGGACCGGTCGCGGTAGGTGGCGCACGTGACGTCCGGCGGGATGCGGTGGCCCAGGATCGTCTCCCTCGTCCCGTCTCTCACGGAGGCGGTGGCCGCGACCCTGCCGGGCGCGCTGGCCGGCGCCACGGACTGGTGCGTCCGTCCGGGCGATCTGGACGTGGTCCGCATCGGCGGCACCAAGAACCCGGACCTCGACCGCATCCGCGCGCTGGCCCCCGACCTGGTGGTCGCCAACGAGGAGGAGAACCGCGCACCCGACCTCGAGGCCCTGCGCGCGGCGGGCCTGGACGTGCTGGTCACTCAGGTGCGCACGGTGCCGCAGGCGTTCGCCGAGCTGGAGCGGATGCTGACCGCGTGCGGTGCGCCGGGCCGGCCGCGCTGGCTGGACGAGGCGGAGGCCGTCTGGGCGGACCTGCCGGAGCCGGCCGAGCGCAGGACGGCAGTCGTCCCCGTCTGGCGCCGCCCCTGGATGGTGCTCGGCCGGGACACCTTCGCCGGTGACGTCCTGGCCCGGCTGGGCGTGGACCACCGCTACGCGGCCCACCCCGAGCGCTACCCGCGCGTCCCCCCGGCCGAGCTGTGCGCGGCAGCCCCCGATCTGGTCGTCCTCCCCGACGAGCCCTACCGCTTCACCCCCGACGACGGCCCCGAGGCCTTCCCGGGCCTGCCCTGCGCCCTGGTCAGCGGACGGCACCTGACCTGGTACGGGCCGTCACTGGCCGGGGCGCCGCGGGTGCTGGCCGGTCCACTGCGAGCAGCGCGCCGCTGAGCAGGCCGCGCACGGTCCCGCAGGCGGCCGCGAGCCAGGCCGCGACGAGCATGCCGTACAGCATCACGGTGAGGACGCCGTACGCGGCGAGCCCGGTGTGCCGGGCCAGCGCCGCCGCGCCGGTGACGCAGGTGCCGAGTGGGAAGGTGAACGCCCACCAGGTCATCGCGAACCCCATGCCCCGCCGCCGGGCCCGCACGACATGCGCGGTCGAGAGCGCCAGCCACAGCAGCGCGAACCCCATCACCGGCACCCCGTACAGCACGGCGAACACCGAGAGGCCACGCGCGTACGGCGCCGGTACGACCCCGGCGGCGGTGTCCGCGATCAGGCCGGCCGCGGTGGTGGACTGCCCGAGCGGGCCCAGCACCAGGAACAGGGTCGGGGTGAGCGCGAGCGGCAGCGGGCCGGAGGCCAGGACCCGGGTGAAGATCATCGGCAGTGTCAGCAGGACGGCGAACAGGCTCAGCCCGACCATGGCGAGGCAGGCCAGCAGCAGCGTCTGGCGGGACTGGCCGGGCGGCAGATGCGGCACGAGCAGCGGGCCGAGCGACCCGGCCACCAGCGGCGCGACCAGCGGCAGCAACCACACCGGACTGGCCTGTCCAGGCTCGACGCGGTGGCGTACGGCCATCAGGTACGGCACGGCGACGGCCGCCGCCAGCCCGATGGCCGTACCGGCGGTGTACAGCACGGCGTCCAGCGCGACCGCGTCCGTCGTGCCGATCCAGCCCCGGCCGACCGTCATGGCTCCGCCGCCCACCGCCAGCATGGCCATGGACAGACAGCCGTAGAAGGGCGCCATGGCCGGGTCGAGGAGATGGGCGCGGGCCTGGTCGCGGTGGTGCCGCCAGTGCAGTGCGCGGGCGCCGAGCAGGGTCACCAGCAGGAGCAGGCTCAGCGCCCAGACGGCCGCGAGGACCCCGCGCAGCCCCGGCACCTGCCCCGGCAGCGCGGTACCGGCCGAGCCGACGACGGCGGTGCCCATGACACAGGCGTACCAGTTGGGGCCGAGCCGGCGGATCCGGGGCAGGCGGGGGACGGTGATGGGCGGGGCTGCGGTGACCATGTCACGAGCCTCTCCTGCCGGGTGGCGGCTGACCAGGGAGTTCCCCTCTATGAGGGCATAAGCTGGTTTTATGAGTGAGGTACGGGGACGGGGACCGGGCGCGGAACAGGGCGGCCGGGAGAGTACGGGGTCGCTCGCGCACCGGGTGCCGGACCTCGCCGCACTGGAACTGCTGCTGGCCGTGGCGCGGCTGGGCAGTCTCGGCGCGGCGGCACGGGAGCTGGGCATCACCCAGCCTGCCGCCAGCAGCCGGATCCGCTCCATGGAGCGGCAGCTGGGCGTGGCCCTGGTCGACCGTTCGCCGCGCGGCTCCCGGCTCACGGACGCGGGGGCGCTGGTGACGGACTGGGCGGGCCGGGTGGTGGAGGCGGCGGCCGCCTTCGACGCGGGGGCCCGGGCGCTGCGCGACCGGCGGGACTCGCGGCTGCGGGTCGCGGCCAGCATGACCATCGCCGAGTATCTGCTGCCCGGCTGGCTGCTCGCGCTGCACGCCGAGCGCCCCGACACCGCCGTGTCGCTGCTCGCGGGCAACTCCGCGAAGGTCGCGGAGCTGCTGCTGGCCGGGGAGGCGGACCTCGGCTTCGTGGAGGGGCTGACCGTGCCGAGCGGGCTGGACTCCACGGTGATCGCCCACGACCGGCTGATCGTCGTCACCGCCCCGGGGCACCCCTGGGCCCGGCGCCGGCGGCCGCTGACGGCGCGCGAGCTGGCCGAGACCCCGCTCATCCTGCGCGAGCGGGGCTCGGGCACCCGGCAGGTCCTGGACGCGGCGCTCGGGGGGCCGGCCCGGCCGCTGATCGAGCTGTCCTCGACCACGGCGGTGAAGGCGTCGGCGGTCAGCGGGGCGGGGCCGTCGGTGCTCAGTGAGCTGGTGGTGAAGGAGGAGCTGGCGATGCGCCGGCTGGTCAGCATCCCGGTGGAGGGGGTCGCGCTGCGCCGTGACCTGCGGGCGGTCTGGCCGACGGGCCACCGCCCCGCCGGCCCGGCACGGGAGCTGTTGTCGCTGACGCGGGGATGAGGGGCGCTGGGGTGGGTGCGGGCCGGGTGGGTTTCACTCACCCGCGCTGGCGGGGTGCCTCCCCCAAGCTCTCGGCTTCGCTCGAGCAGGGGGGACCCCCATCGCCCACCCGTGCCCCCCCCAGCGGCACGACTGCCCGCAGCTAGCGCGGCTGCGGCTGCGGCTGCGGCACGAGCGTGGTGCGGGCGGCCGTAACTCCCCAGGGGCGCGGGGAACTGCGCGACCGGCCCACCAGCACCCGCACCCGGAAGATCACCGCGACTCTCCCGGCGCGCCCCCGAAAATCCCTGGTCAGCCGATCAGCCGGCCCGGCACCATAAGCCGCATGACCACCACCGCCCCGCCCGCCGCAGGCGTCCGCGCCCCCTGGGAAGACCTCCCCAAAGCCGTGCAGGACGCCGTGGGCACCCTGCTCGGGGCGCCCGTCGTCCACGCCGAGACCCAGCGTGGCGGCTTCTCGCCCGGCGTCGCCGCCCGGCTCCGCACCGCCGCCGGAGGCACCGGCTTCGTCAAGGCGGTGAGCGCCGAGGTCAACCCGCACAGCCCCGCCCTGCACCGCCTGGAGGCCCGGAACGCCGCCGCGCTCCCGGCCACCGTGCCCGCGCCCCGGCTGCTCGGCACCTACGACGACGGCACCTGGGTGGCGCTGGTCTTCGAGGAGGTCGCCGGACGCCAGCCGCACGTGCCCTGGCGGCCGGAGGAACTGGACCGCGTGCTGGACGCCGTGGCCGTGCTCGGCCGCAGCGGCACGCCGTGCCCGATCGACGTCCCGCCCGTCGCGGATGAGCTGGCCGACACCTTCAACGGCTGGCGCCGGCTGCTGGACGGCGAGGCCGGTGACGTCCGCGGCCCGCTCGGCGACTGGGTCGCCGACCACCTGGCCGACCTCGCCGCGCTGGAGACCGGGTGGGCCGAGGGCGCCTCCGGGGACACCCTCGCCCACGCCGACCTGCGCGCGGACAACGTGCTGCTCACGGCCGACGGCGGTGTCGTCTTCGTGGACTGGCCGCACGCCCTGCGCGCCGCACCCTGGTTCGATCTGCTCGTCCTGCTGCCGTGCGCGCGGGCGCAGGGCGGACCGGACCCGGACGAGGTGTTCACCGCGCATCCGCTGGGCCGGGACGCGGACCGCGACGCCGTGACCGCCGCCCTGGCCGGGCTCACCGGCTACTTCCTGAGCAGCGCGCTGAAGCCGGCCCCGCCCGGCCTGCCCACTCTGCGCCCCTTCCAGCGGGCCCAGGGCGAGGCGGCCCTGGCCTGGCTGCGCGGGCGGCTCTGACTCAGGACGCGGCGGCGATCAGCGCCCGCATCACCCGCAGGTCCTCGCCCATCTCCGGATGCCACTGCACCCCGAGCGCCCAGCCCCGCCCGGCGGGCAGCTCGATCGCCTCGACCGTGCCGTCCGCAGCATGGGCCGAGGGGACCAGGTCCTCGCCGAGCCGGGCCACGGCCTGGTGGTGATAGGTCGGCACGGCCGTCTCCTCGGGGACGGCGGCGGCGTACCGGGTGCCCGGCACCGGCTTCACCGGGTGGCTGCCGAACGCGCCGACCACCTCGGCGTGTCCGTCCAGGTGTTGCACGAGCGTGCCGCCGAGCGCGACGTTCAGCAGCTGCATGCCCCGGCAGATCCCCAGCACCGGGGTGCCCGCGGCCAGCGCGGCCTCGATCAGGGCCAGCTCCCAGGCGTCGCGGGCGGGGGCGGGCGGGCCGGTGCGGGGGTCGCGCTCGGCGCCGTACCGGGACGGGTCCACGTCCGGCCCGCCCGCGATCACCAGCCCGTCGAGCCGGGCCACGGCCGCCGGGGCCCGCTCCGGCTCGTCCGGCGGCAGCAGCGCGGCCAGCCCCCCGGCCCGCTGCACCAGCCGGTGGTAGCCGGCCGGCAGCAGCGCCGCCTCCAGCTCCCACACGCCCCAGCGGGCCCCCGCCTCCAGATAGGTGCTCACACCGATCAACGGCCGTCCGGTCACGCCGCCCTCCCAGTCATCCAAAGGTGCACACCCATACCTTTGCAGAGCGGGCTTACGCGAGGAAGCCCCGCAGCAGGGCCGCCGTACCCGCGCAGTGCTCGCGCATCATCTCCCGCGCGCCGTCCGCGTCCCCGTCCAGCACCGCCTCCACCAGCGCGGTGTGCTGCCGCTGCGAGTGCTCCAGGTTGCGCACCAGCAGCGGGATGCAGTCCAGCAGGTCGTTGACCGAGGCCCGGACCGCCGCGTACTGCGCCGTCAGGGACGGCGAGCCGCACAGCTCGGCGAGGGTGAGGTGCAGCAGGGTGTCCGCCCGCCGGTAGTCCCCGAGCGGCGCCTCGTGCGTCCGGTCCAGTGCCTCGCGGAGCCGGTCCGCCTGCTCCGCGGTCAGCCCGTGCGCCGCGCACAGCCCGGCCGCGCCGACCTCCAGCACCTCGCGGAAGCGCAGCACGTCCTCGATGTCGACCGCGGCGATCCGGCGGCGCAGCTCGTCCTCGCCGCCCGCGTCCGGGCGCGGCAGCACGAACGTGCCGCCGTACCGCCCGCGCCGCGCCTCGACCAGGCCCTGGTCGTGCAGGACCTTCAGCACCTCGCGCAGCGTCACCCGGCTGATCCCGAGCCGCTCCGCCAGCTCCCGCTCGGCCGGCAGCCGCTCGCCGCCCGGCACCAGCCCGAGCCGCACCACCTGGAGTATCTGCTCCAGCGCCTCCTCGAAGCCGTTGCCCGCCCGCACCGGCCGCAGCACCGGAGCGAGCCGGTCGCCGCCGCCCGGTGCGCGCCCGTCCCGCGCATCCTGTGCGTCCGTCTCCCACGACATCCGCCGCACCCCCTTCCCAAGCAATGGTTCTGAGCAATACCTTATGGCTCCCGGCCCGGCCGAAGAAGCGCGAAGGCGCCCAAGGAGGCTCTCCCGTGGCAGACCGCACACCCCCGCTCAGCGTCGAGGAACTGCACGCCCTTGTCGCGGGCGGTGAGATCGACACTGTCGTCCTGGCCTTCCCCGATATGCAAGGGCGCCTCCAGGGCAAGCGGTTCGCCGCCCGCTTCTTCCTCGACGAGGTGCTGCACCACGGCACCGAGGGCTGCAACTACCTGCTCGCCGTCGACACCGAGATGAACACCGTCGACGGCTACGCGATGTCCTCCTGGGACCGCGGCTACGGCGACTTCGCCATGCACCCCGACCTGACCACCCTGCGCCGCATCCCCTGGCACCCCGGCACCGCCCTGCTCCTCGCCGACCTCGCCTGGAACGACGGCTCCCCGGTCGGCGCCGCGCCCCGCCAGATCCTGCGCCGCCAGCTCGACCGCCTCGCCGAGCTGGGCTACACCGCCCAGGTCGGCACCGAGCTGGAGTTCATCGTCTTCAAGGACAGCTACGAACAGGCCTGGGACGCCGGGTACCGCGGCCTCACCCCGGCCAACCAGTACAACATCGACTACTCCATCCTCGGCACCGGCCGCATCGAACCGCTGCTGCGCCGGCTGCGCAACGACATGGCCGGCGCCGGCCTCACCGTCGAGTCCGCCAAGGGCGAGTGCAACCCCGGCCAGCACGAGATCGCCTTCCGCTACGACGAGGCCCTCGTCACCTGCGACCAGCACGCCCTGTACAAGACCGGCGCGAAGGAGATCGCCGCCCAGGAGGGCGTGTCGATCACCTTCATGGCCAAGTACAACGAGCGTGAGGGCAACTCCTGCCACATCCATCTCTCGCTCACCGACGCCGACGGTGCCAACGTGATGGCCGGGCCCGACGGGATGAGCGACGTCATGCGGCACTTCCTCGCCGGACAGCTCGCCGCGCTGCGGGACTTCTCGCTCCTCTACGCCCCCAACATCAACTCCTACAAGCGGTTCCAGCCCGGCTCCTTCGCGCCCACCGCCGTCGCCTGGGGCCACGACAACCGCACCTGCGCGCTGCGCGTGGTCGGCCACGGGCGCTCCCTGCGCTTCGAGAACCGCCTCCCCGGCGGGGACGTCAACCCCTACCTCGCCGTCGCCGGACTGGTCGCCGCCGGCCTGTACGGCATCGAGCAGCGGCTCGAACTCCCCGAGCCCTGCCCCGGCAACGCCTACGCCGCCGACTTCGCCCACGTCCCGACGACCCTGCGCGAGGCCGCCGAACTCTGGGAGACCAGCCCGATCGCCAAGGCCGCCTTCGGCGACGAGGTCGTGGCCCACTACCGCAACATGGCCCGCGTCGAGCTGGAGGCCTTCGACGCCGCGGTCACCGACTGGGAGCTGCGCCGCTCCTTCGAACGCCTGTGAGCGCCGCTCCCGCCGACGCCCGTGAAGCGCCGACGCTCGTGAAGAGCGCCCACCCGTGAAACGCCGACGCCCGTGAAAAGCGCCCACCCGTGAAACGCCCACGCCCGTGAAACGCCCACGCCCGTGAAAAGCGCACGCCCGTGAAAGGTCCCCCCGTGTCCGACCCGCACGAGCTGACAGTCCTCAACCCCGCCACCGAAGAGGTCGTCGCCACCGTCCCCGCCGCCACCGCCGAGGACGTCCACACCGCCGTCGTACGGGCCGCCCGCGCCCAGACCCGGTGGGCCGCGCTGCCGGCCGCCGACCGGGCCCGGCTGCTGCGCCGCTTCGCGGACGCCGTCGACACCCACCTCGAAGAACTCGCCCAGCTGGAGGTCCGCGAGGCCGGCCACACCGTCGGCAACGCCCGCTGGGAGGCCGGCAACGCCCGCGACCTGCTCCTCTACGCGGCCGGTGGCGCCGAACGCCTCCTCGGCAAGCAGATCCCGGCCCCCGGCGGCTGGAACGTCACCTTCCAGGAACCCCTCGGCGTCATCGGCGTGATCGCCCCCTGGAACTTCCCCATGCCCATCGCCGCCTGGGGCTCCTTCCCGGCGCTCGCCGCCGGCAACGCGGTCGTCCTGAAACCCGCCGAGACCACCCCGCTGACCGCGCTCCGCCTCGCCGAACTCGCCCTGGCCGCAGGCCTGCCCGAGCACCTCTTCCAGGTGCTGCCAGGGTACGGCCACACCGCCGGACGCGCCCTGGTGGACCATCCCGACATCGCCAAGGTCGTGTTCACCGGCTCCACCCGCACCGGCCGCGAGGTCATGGAGCGCTGCGCGGCACTCGTCAAGCCGGTCACCCTCGAACTCGGCGGCAAGAGCCCCAACATCGTCTTCGCCGACGCCGACCTCAAGGCCGCCCTCGACCCCTTCTCCTTCCTGGACAACTCCGGCCAGGACTGCTGCGCCCGCACCCGCGTCCTGGTCCAGGAGGCCGTACTGGAGGAGGCCCGCGACTTCCTCGCCGACGCGCTGGCCGCCGTGGTGGTCGGCGACCCGGCCGACGAACGCACCCAGATGGGCCCGCTGATCTCCCGTCAGCAGCTCGACCGGGTACGGTCCTACGTCCCCGACGACGCCCCCGCCCTGCGCGGCAGCGCCCCCGACGGACCCGGCTTCTGGTTCCCGCCGACCGTGCTCACCGGAGAGCGGCACGACAGCCCGGCGGCGCACGAGGAGATCTTCGGCCCCGTCGCCGTCCTGCTCCCCTTCACCGACGAGGAGGACGCGATCCGCCTCGCCAACGACACCCCCTACGGGCTGTCCGGCTCGATCTGGACCCGGGACGTCGGCCGCGCGCTGCGCGTGTCCCAGTCCGTCCGCGCGGGCAATCTGTCCGTGAACTCCCACTCCAGCGTCCGCTACTGGACCCCGTTCGGCGGCTACAAGCAGTCCGGTCTCGGCCGTGAGCTGGGCCCCGACGCCCTGACCGCCTTCACCGAAACCAAGAACATCTTCATCAGCACGGAGGGCCCCGCACAGTGACCGCAGAAACTGTTTGCCGCCGCCTGGTCGGCCGTACCGCCGTCGTCACCGGAGCCGGCAGCGGCATCGGCCTCGCCACCGCCCGCCGCCTCGCCTCCGAGGGCGCCCATGTCGTCTGCGCGGACGTCGACGAGGCCCGCGGCAAGGCCGTGGCCGACGAGGTCGGCGGGCTCTTCGTGAAGACCGACGTCACCGACCCCGAGCAGGTCGAGGCGCTGTTCCGGACGGCGTACGACACCTACGGCAGCGTCGACGTCGCCTTCAACAACGCCGGGATCTCCCCGCCCGACGACGACTCCATCCTGGAGACCGGCCTGGAGGCCTGGAAGCGCGTCCAGGAGGTCAACCTCACCTCCGTCTACCTGTGCTGCAAGGCCGCCATCCCCTACATGCGCCGCCAGGGCAAGGGCTCCATCATCAACACCGCGTCCTTCGTGGCACGGATGGGCGCGGCCACCTCGCAGATCTCGTACACCGCGTCCAAGGGCGGCGTCCTCGCCATGTCCCGGGAACTCGGCGTGCAGTTCGCCCGGGAGGGCATCCGGGTCAACGCGCTGTGCCCGGGCCCGGTCAACACCCCGCTGCTCCAGGAGCTGTTCGCGAAGGACCCGGAGCGGGCCGCCCGCCGTCTCGTGCACATCCCGGTCGGCCGGTTCGCCGAGGCGGAGGAGATCGCCGCCGCCGTCGCCTTCCTGGCCAGCGACGACTCCTCCTTCGTCAACGCCACCGACTTCCTGGTGGACGGCGGCATCGCGGGCGCGTACGTCACGCCGCTGTAGGGGCCGGTCAGAGGAAGGTGCGCCCCTCGCCCCGGTAGGTGGGCACGGTCGCCGTGACCGTGTCCCCCGCCACCAGGTGCAGCGCCTCGAACCGCTCGCACAGCTCGCCCGCCTTGGCGTGCCGGAACCACACCTTGTCGCCGATCAGCAGATCGTCGGCGGGCGAGCCGAGCAGCGGGGTCTGCACCTCGCCCGGGCCCTCCTGCGGGTCGTACGCCAGTCCCTCCGGCAGATACGGCACCGGCAGCCGGTCCCGGCCGGCGGCGCCGGAGGCCGGATAGCCGCCGCCGAGCACGGTGACCACCCCGACGCCCGGCCGGCGCACCACCGGCTGCGCGAACAGGGCGGCCGGACGGCCGCTGAACGACGTGTAGTTGTCGAACAGCCGCGGCACATACAGCCCCGAGCCCGCCGCGATCTCCGTCACGGCGTCCTCGGCGGCCGTGTGCTGCACACTGCCCGTGCCACCGCCGTTCACGAACTCCAGGTCCGGTACGACGGCGCGCACCGCGCGCACCACCGCGGCCCGCCGCTCGGCCAGCTCCCGCCGGGCCGCGGCCTGCATCAGCCGGACGGCCCGGGACCTGAGGGGCCGCCCCGCCACCGCGTCCCCGACCCCGGCGATATGCCCCTCGTACGCCATGATCCCCACCAGCCGGAACCCCGGCCGGCGGGCCACCGACCGGGCCAGCTCGGCGAGTTGGCCGGGGGAGTGCAGCGGAGAGCGCCGCGCGCCGACCCGTATCCGGCCGCCCAGCAGCTTCAGCGAGGTGTCCAACTCCAGGCAGACCCGCACCACTTCACGGCCGCCGTCCCGTGCGGCCTCGATGAGGTCCAGCTGGGCCACGTCGTCCACCATCACGGTGACGGCACGGGCGAGCTTGGGATCGGCGGCCAGTTCGGCGAATCCGGTGCGGTCGGCGGACGGGTAGGCCAGCAGGATGTCGTCGAACCCGGACCGGGCCAGCCACAGCGACTCGGCGAGCGTGAACGACATGATCCCCTGGAAGCCGTCCCTTTCCAGGACGCGCTCCAGCAGGGCCCGGCAGCGTACGGACTTGCTGGCGACCCGGATCGGCTTCCCGGCGGCACGGCGCACGAGATCGGCCGCGTTGGCGTCGAAGGCGTCCAGGTCCACGATCGCGAGAGGGGCGTCGAGATGGGCGGTGGCCCGGTCGTAACGGGCCCGGTCGGCGGCGCGCGCAGTCATGACGGAAGCCTGCCAGAGAGGATTACCGCAGGGTAGGGGGACGTTCCGGGCAGATACCCCGGTGCCGTGGACCGGGTTCCTTCCCGGGCCCCGGCAACCCGTAGAGTGACGCGCACGTACGACGGAACGCCCCGGAGCACCATCTGAACCGGGATGCCGGTCCGGCCGTACGGGTATGCGTGCCCGGGAGGAGTCTGCGCGCCGGGCGCGGCCGAGGAGCAGGGACGGCCCGCGTACGAGAGACGGCCCGGGCACGAGGAAGCGGGGGGTGCATGAGCACGGAAGCGCGCCACGCCCCCGTACCGCCGCGCCCCTCGACCCCGCCGCCCGTCCCCGCCGCCCCACCCCGCCCCACCACCCCACCCCGGGTGGACGACGACCCCGACGAGCCCTCGGTCTTCACCCCCCGCACCCTGCGCACCCCCTCCGAACGCCGCACCGACCGGCCGGCGCCGGGCCGCCGGGTGCCGCCCTTCGGCACGGACCGCTCCGCGGACACCGCCGGTCACCCGAGCAGTCCGCGGCCCGCGGTTCCCGCGACGGCCGAGCCGGCGAGCCCGCCTCCCCCGCCCGCCTCGGCCCGCTTCCCGGACACCCCGCCCCGCACCGGCCGCCCGGCACGCCGGGACGCCACCGGTCAGGCGGGCGGCCGGCCGGCTTCCGCGGCTGCGCCTGGGGGTGTGGGTGGTGGCCGGTCGGCGTCCGGCGGGCATGGGGCGTCTGCGGCCGCCCCCGGTGCTTCGGCCGGCGGCCGGTCGGCTTCCGCGGCTGCGCCCGGTGGTCCGGGCGGTGGACCGTCGGCGTCTGGCGCTGCGCCTGCGGCTCCGGCCGGCGGAGGGCAGGCCCCCGCAGGCGCCCCGGGCGCCGGTGGTCGATCGGTGGCCGCCGCTGCCCCCGGCACTCCGGCCACCGGCCACCGCGCTTCTGCGGCCACCGCCGGCGCTTCGGCCGGCGGCCGGTCCGCTTCCGCGGCTGCGTCCGGCGGTCCGGGCGAGGGACAGCCGGCGTCCGGGGCTGCCCCCGGCACTTCGGCGAGCCGACACCCGGCCTCTGCTGCGGTCGTCCCCGGTGCCCCGGCGAGCCGGCACCCGGCCTCTGCTTCCACCCCCGGCAAGGCGCCTGTCGGGCATCCGGCCTCTCCGTCCACCCCCGGTGGTCCGGCTGGCGGACGGTCGGCTGCCGCGGCTGCCCCCGGTACGTCGACAAGCCGTCACCCGGCCTCTCCTGCTGCTGCCCCCGATGCCTCGGCGAGCCGGCACCCGGCCTCTGCTTCCACCCCCGGCAGGGCGCCTGTCGGGCATCCGGCCTCTCCGTCCACCCCCGGTGGTCCGGCTGGCGGACGGTCGGCTTCCGCGGCTGCCCCCGGTGCTCCGGCGAGCCGACACACGGCCTCTCCTGCACCTGCCCCCGGCGCTCCGGCAAGCCGGCACCCCGCCCCTGCTGCCCCCGGCGCTCCGGCAAGCCGGCACCCGGCCTCTGCTGCGAGCGTTCCGGGTGAGGCCTGGAGTCCCATGGTCGTGCCGGATCCGGCGTTCGCCTGGGGTGGTGTTGGGCGGCCCGATCGGCCTGTCGTGGTGTTCGCCGAGCCCGAGAGGTTTCGGGAGCGGCCGCGGGCCCGGGTCGCGGCCCGTACCGCCGTGGCCGCCGTATGCCTGATGCTCGGGCTCGGACTCGTCGGCGGGGCCGCGGCCGGGACCTGGCTCACCGAGGACGGCGCGGACGACACGGCCGGCACCGGCTTCGCCGCCGCCGCTCCGCTCTGGCACAGCGTGCCCGTCGACCACCTCTTCCCGCCCACCGTCCAGGGCCCCGGCGCCGGACCCGGCGGCGCCGACCGCACCTGGACCCGGATCGCCGTCGCCCCGGACAGCGGCTGCACCGGCGCCTTCGACCCGCTGCTGTCCAAGGTGGTGGCCCCCCTCGGCTGCGGCCGGCTGCTGCGCGCCACCTACACCGACGCCACCCAGACCTACGTCACCACCGTCGGCCTGCTGTTCACCAAGGCCGATCCCGCCGCCATGTCCGCGCTCGCCACCCGCTTCCGCCGCGAGCACCTGGACCGGCGCGCCGACCTGATGCCCCGGCCGTACGCCGCGAAGGGCACCGCGGCGGCCGGGTTCGGCAACGGCCAGCGCGCGTCCTGGACCATCTCCGTGCTCACCGACGCCCCCGTCGTCGCCTACGCCGTCTCCGGCTGGGCCGACGGCCGTACGGTCGACACCCCGCAGCCCGCCGCGGACGCACTCCGCGCCGGTGCCACCACGGCGCAGGCCCAGGCCGGCCTGGGCAACGAGGCCCAGGGCCTGGCCGACCGCATCGAACGCCGGCTGCGCCAGACCGTGCGCGCGGCCACGGAGAAACCCTCATGACGCATGCCCGCGCCGCCGCGCTGAGCCTGCTGCTCGCCGGCGCCCTCGCCCTGCTGCCCGCCACCGCCCGGGCCGACGCCATCCGTGCCCAGGAGTGGGGCCTGTCCGCGCTCCACCTGGACCAGGCCTGGCGGACCACCAAGGGCCGGGGAGTCACCGTCGCCGTCCTGGACACCGGGGTCGAGGCCGGCCACCCGGACCTGGCCGGGAACGTCCTGCCCGCCAAGGACATGATCGGCTTCGGCGCCCGGCAGGGCGACCGCACCTGGGCCCGGCACGGCACCGCCATGGCCGGCATCATCGCCGGACACGGTCACGGCCCGGGCCACACCGACGGGGTGACGGGGGTCGCCCCGGAGGCGAAGATCCTGCCCGTACGGGTCATCCTGGAGGACGGCGACCCGGCCCGCGCCAAGGCCCGTACCGCCCGGGGCGACGCCCTCGCCGACGGCATCCGCTGGGCCGCCGACCACGGCGCGGACGTCATCAACCTCTCCCTCGGCGACGACTCCGCCTCCGCGCACCCCGAGCCCAGTGAGGACGAGGCCGTGCAGTACGCCCTGAAGAAGGGGGTGGTCGTCGTCGCCTCCGCGGGCAACGGCGGCGACAAGGGCGACCACGTCTCCTACCCGGCCGCCTATCCGGGGGTCATCGCCGCCACCGCCGTCGACCGCTACGGCACCCGCGCCACCTTCTCCACCCGCCGCTGGTACTCCGCGGTCAGCGCACCGGGCGTCGACGTCGTCATCGCCGACCCCGATCACAAGTACTACGTGGGCTGGGGCACCTCCGCCGCCTCCGCCTTCGTCTCCGGCGCGGTCGCGCTGATCAGGTCCGCCCACCCCGAGCTGAGCCCGGCCCAGATCAAGACGCTGCTGGAGAAGACCGCCCGGGACGCGCCGGCCGGCGGCCGGGACGACTCCCGCGGCTTCGGCATGATCGACCCGGCCGCGGCGCTGAAGGCGGCCGACCGGATCAAGCCGCAGGCCCTGAGTGCCCCGGCGTACCACAGGGAGTACTTCGGCACCGGCCCGGACGCCCCCAAGGCCACCCCCACCGCCACCGACTGGGCCGGCCCGCTGGCCGGCAGCGTCGGCGGAGTGCTCCTGGTGGCCGGCGGCGTGCTGTGGCGCGGCCGCAGGCAGCCGGAGACCGGCTGAACGCGTCGCGGCCGCGCCGCTGCCGCTATCCGGCGATGTACCCGATCTCCGGGTAGCGCGCCGACGCGCCGCGCAGCAGTCGCCCGGTGTCCGGCCGGCCGCACAGCTGGAGGTCGAAGAAGGCCCGCAGCACGGCCCGTACGGCGGCCACCGCCCTCTCCGCGGGGATCGTGCCCACCTCCAGCCCCTGCCGGACCGGCGCGGGCAGCTGCGGTGCGACGGACACGAGGTCGGTGAAGGAGAGGTGTCCGGCGTCCGCGAGCCGCAGACAGCGCCGCCAGCCGCGCAGGTTCCGCCAGAACTCGGGCCAGTACGGGTCCTTCTCCAGTCCGTCGTGGACCGCGGTGTCCATCAGCAGGAACGGCCGGTCCAGCCCGCGCCCGACCACCGGTCCGAACACCGTGCCGTCCAGGTCGGCGCCGGCCCGCACCCGGTCGTCCAGGTCCATGACGGCCGCCGCCGCGGCACCGCCCCGGGAGTGGCCGAAGGCGCCCACCCGCGCGAGATCGAGGGTGCCGCGCAGTCCGCGGGGGAGCGGGCGCCGTCCGGCGTCGGGGTTGCCGCCCCGGTCCAGGACCGCCAGGCAGTCCAGCACGAACCGCAGGTCGGCGGCGCGCACCGCGACCGCGGCCGCGGGGTCCTCGGTCCCGTCGTTGCGGGTGACCACCACCCGGCCGTCGGGGAACTCCACCTCGCCGGAGTCGTACGGGTGGTCGACGGTGACCACCGCATGGCCCCACGACACCAGCTCCTCGACCACCAGCGTGTTGAAGGTGCGGTCCGAGCCGGCGCCCGGCGAGTACAGCAGCACCGGCCGGCGGTCCGGGCGGGCCGGGGCGCCGGCCGCGGTGTGCGTCGAGGGCAGCGCGTAGCCGTCCAGCGCACCCCCGTACCGCGCCTTCAGCGCCTGCGCGGCACCGTCGGGCAGCCAGGGCAGCAGCGGGCGGTCCCGGACGTCGGCCGCCGGATAGGCGAGGGTCGCCATCAGCTCGCGCGGCCCGCCCGACCAGGGGTCGGTCCGCGCCCGGTCGACCAGGTGCAGCTCCACCGCGCCGACGGGCGCCGGCCCGGTCGGTCCGGCCAGGGTGATGGGGACCAGAGCGGCCGCCGAGGCGGGCGCGGGCAGGGACAGCGGGACGGCGGCGGCGACCACGGCGCCGAGGCCCCCGGCCAGGAGGGTACGGCGAGTCGGGCGTACGGGAGGCACTGCGCTCCTTCCGCGGCCGGACCCCGGGCCCTCACGGAGGACCCCGTGCCGTCCGGCCTGCTCAGCGTCAACTTCCGCGCAGCCTAGATCACTTGACCGGGGTGGGTGCCCTTCGCCCGGGTGGCCCGCGGGACAGCGGCCCGCGGCCTATAGGGTCGGGACCGTGGCGAACAAGAACATTCCCGACTCCGGCTTCTCCGACGACGACGGCTCCGCCGACCCCCGGCTGAGCGCCGCGCTCGCCGCCTGGACCGAGGACCGCGGCGCCCTGGGCCCGGTGCTGGAGGCGCTGAAGGGCGCCCGGCTGCTCGTCCCGGTCGTCGCCGTGCTCGGCGAGGTCGAGGAGGACGAGAACGGCTTGCGCCGCGAGAAGACCAGCGACATGGCCGTACCCACCCTGAAGGCCGGCGGCCGGGTCGCGCTGCCCGCGTTCACCTCCACCGACTCGCTGGCCCGCTGGGACCCGGCGGCCCGGCCCGTCGCCGTACCGCTGCACCAGGCGCTCCAGGCGGCCGCCCACGAGAAGGCCGACACGATCGTGCTGGACATGGCCGGACCGGTGCCGTTCGAGCTGACCGGCCCGGTGCTGCTCGCCCTCGCCGAGGGCCGCACCAGCACCGACCCGCTCACCGACCCGGCCGTGCTCGAGGCGGTGCGTGCGGCGGTGGCGGCGGAGCCGGCCGTGCTCCGCGCCCACCTCGGGCCCGGGCAGGCCGACGGCACCCTGGCCCTGGTCCTGGACCCGGCCGCGGCGCCCGCCCCGGCCGCCCGCGCGGTCGCCGAGCGGCTCGCCGCCGACGAAACGCTGAGGGCCCGCCTGGTGCGCGGCCTCGACCTGGCACTGCTGCCGGCCGGAACCACGCCCCCGGGCGAGCCCCTGTACGTCCGTGGATAGTGCTCAGCGGGCCTGGCCGTAGACCGGGCCGGTGTACTTCTCGCCCGGCCCCTGGCCCGGCTCGTCCGGGACCAGCGACGCCTCGCGGAACGCCAGCTGGAGCGACTTCAGGCCGTCGCGCAGCGGGGCCGCGTGGAAGGAGCTGACCTCGGTCGCGCTCGCGTCCAGCAGACCGGCGAGGGCGCTGATCAGCTTGCGGGCCTCGTCCAGGTCCTTGTACTGCTCGCCCTCCTCGCTCAGCCCGAGCTTCACGGCGGCGGCGCTCATCAGGTTGACGGCGACCGTCACGATCACTTCGACGGCGGGGACCTCGGCGATGTCGCGGGTCATCGCGTCGAAGTCGGGATTCCCGGGGTTCTCAGGAGGGGTCTCACTCATGCCCCACACCCTAAGCGGTTCCGGGTTACGCCTTTCCGATTAGGCCTTGTCAAGGGGATCCTGCTAGTCTGATTGACGACCGGCCGGACATGCCCTGTGCGAACAGAGCGCCCGGCCCACAAGTGGAGGCTCCGATCTCCCACCCGACCGTCCTCCGGGATGGCGGGTCACCCGGTCAGGCGGCCACCATCGTTCCGTACGGACGATGGAGCCGCCCGATAGCGCCCCGCGGTCTCCGCGGCGGTGCTCCGGTTGTTGTTGGAGCCCCGCCTGTGATCGTCCGGGGCATTTTTTCTGCGCCGGCGCGGTTAGGTCTAACGAACACAGACGTTACGCGGCTGTCCGCCAGACCGCCGTGTGGTGCTACCGAGGAGGATCCATCAGCGCCGAGCCCCGCATCAACGACCGGATTCGCGTTCCCGAGGTGCGACTTGTCGGTCCCAGTGGCGAGCAGGTCGGCATCGTGCCGCTCGCGAAGGCACTGGAGCTTGCTCAGGAGTACGACCTCGACCTGGTCGAGGTAGCGGCGAACGCCCGTCCGCCCGTGTGCAAGCTCATGGACTACGGGAAGTTCAAGTACGAGTCGGCCATGAAGGCCCGTGAGGCGCGCAAGAACCAGGCGCACACGGTCATCAAGGAGATGAAGCTCCGGCCGAAGATCGACCCGCACGACTATGACACCAAGAAGGGTCACGTCGTCCGGTTCCTCAAGCAGGGCGACAAGGTCAAGATCACGATCATGTTCCGTGGTCGCGAGCAGTCCCGGCCCGAGCTGGGCTACCGACTGCTTCAGCGCCTCGCGGAGGACGTCCAGGACCTCGGTTTCGTGGAGTCGAATCCGAAGCAGGACGGCCGCAACATGATCATGGTCCTCGGTCCGCACAAGAAGAAGACCGAGGCGATGGCCGAGGCCCGTCAGGCGCAGGAGGCCCGCAAGGCCGAGGCGAAGGCGAACCCCGGCAAGTCGCAGAACCCTGCCGAGGCTGAGGCGCCCTCCGAGGAGCCCGCCGAGGCGTGATCCCCGGGGGAGGTACGACCTCGTACGTCCCCGTGGATGTAACCGAAAGATCAGAGCGACGCTCCACCGTGCCCGGTTTCGCGACCGGGCACCGGAGCGCCACCGACGAGGAGAGAACGGCGCTATGCCGAAGAACAAGTCGCACAGCGGTGCCAGCAAGCGCTTCAAGGTCACCGGCTCCGGCAAGGTGCTCCGTGAGCGCGCCGGCAAGCGCCACCTGCTCGAGCACAAGTCGTCCCGCGTCACGCGTCGCCTCACCGGCAACGCCGAGATGGCCCCGGGCGACGCCGCGAAGATCAAGAAGCTTCTCGGCAAGTGACCTGCGGCGCCCTCTGAGCGCCGTACGTCTGGACCGGGACCGAATCGTTTCCGGGTCGTGTGAAGACCACCACGACCCCGCTACAAGGAGTTAACAAGTGGCACGCGTCAAGCGGGCAGTCAACGCCCACAAGAAGCGCCGGGCGATCCTCGAGCAGGCCTCCGGCTACCGCGGTCAGCGTTCGCGCCTGTACCGCAAGGCCAAGGAGCAGGTCACCCACTCGCTGGTCTACAACTACAACGACCGCAAGAAGCGCAAGGGCGACTTCCGTCAGCTGTGGATCCAGCGCATCAACGCCGCTGCCCGCGCCAACGGCATGACCTACAACCGCTTCATCCAGGGTCTGAAGGCTGCCAACGTCGAGGTCGACCGCAAGATCCTCGCCGAGCTGGCGGTCAACGACGCCGGTGCGTTCGCCGCGCTGGTCGAGGTGGCCCAGAAGGCGCTGCCGTCGGACGTCAACGCCCCCAAGGCCGCGTGACGCCGCTCCGGCTCTGAGCCGACGCTCACTTCGGGACCCGCAGGCTGTGATGGCTTGCGGGTCCTGCTGTTGCCGCCCGCCGTCCACGCCGCCGTCGACACTCTCCTGAAGGTGAAGAAGAGGATGCCCCCCGCCACCCCCGAGCTGATCTCCCCCCGTTCCGCGCGCGTCCAGGCCGCCCGGCGGCTCGCCAAGCGGAACTTCCGGGGCAAGGACCGGCTGTTCCTCGCGGAGGGACCGCAGGCCGTGCGGGAGGCCGCCGGGCACCGGGGCGCGGACGGCACGGCGACCCTCGTCGAACTCTTCGCCACGGTCGAGGCCGCGGAGCGGTACGCCGACATCGTCGGCGCGGCCCGGGACGCCGGCGCCCGCGTGCACCTCGCCTCCGAGGACGTCATCGCCGACATCTCCACCACCGTCACCCCGCAGGGCCTGGTCGGCGTCTGCCGCTTCCTGGACACCCCCTTCGAGGAGATCCTCGCCGCCCGGCCCGCACTGGTCGCCGTGCTCGCCAACGTCCGCGACCCGGGCAACGCCGGCACCGTGCTGCGCTGCGCGGACGCCGCCGGCGCCGAGGCCGTGGTGCTCACCGACGCCTCCGTCGACCTGTACAACCCCAAGGCCGTACGCGCCTCCGTCGGCTCGCACTTCCATCTGCCCGTCGCCGTCGGCGTCCCCGTCGAGCGGGCCGTCCAGGGGCTGAAGGACGCCGGGGTGCGCATCCTCGCCGCCGACGGGGCCGGCGACCGCGACCTGGACCAGGAGCTGGACAAGGGCACCATGGGCGGGCCGACCGCCTGGGTCTTCGGCAACGAGGCCTGGGGGCTGCCGGAGGAGACCCGCGCCCTCGCCGACGCCGTCGTCCGGGTGCCCATCCACGGCAGGGCCGAGAGCCTGAACCTGGCCACGGCCGCCGCCGTATGTCTGTATGCGTCAGCCCGTGCGCAGCGCGCCTCCGGAGGGTGCCGCTCCGTCACCCACAGCTAGTAGGGTGACCAGCTCGGGGCCCTGCGCCGTCTGAGAGGTGGGGTACGGGGATGAGTGTGGCCGGCAGGAGCACCGCGCCGGAGGGAGGGGACGCGCCGCGCACGGCCGTGCCCGGGTACGGCGACCCCGCGGACTGCGACCCCGACCAGCTGCCCGACGGCCTCGTCGTCGCCGACGCGCGCGGCCGGGTCGTCTGCTTCAACCGCGCCGCCGCCCGCATCACCGCCCTGCCCGCCGCCGACGCCCTCGGGCAGCCGCTGGAGAAGGCGCTGCCGCTCGAGGACCTGGAGGGGCGGCGCTGGTGGCAGCTCACCGACCCCTACGGCGGGCTCGCGACCCGCACCCGGCAGCCCGAGCGCAATCTGCTGCTGCCCGGCGGCAGGGAGGTGCTCGTCACCGCGCGGTACGTGCGCGACGAGCCGCTCGGGCCGGTGCGCCGGGTCGTCGTCTCCTTGCGCGACACGGAGGCCCGCCGGCGCACCGAGCGCAGCCACGCCGAGCTGATCGCCACCGTCGCCCACGAGCTGCGCTCCCCGCTGACCTCGGTGAAGGGCTTCACCGCCACCCTGCTCGCCAAGTGGAACCGCTTCACCGACGACCAGAAGCGGCTGATGCTGGAGACCGTCGACGCCGACGCGGACCGGGTCACCCGGCTCATCGCCGAGCTGCTCGACATCTCGCGGATCGACTCCGGGCGGCTCGAGGTGCGCCGGCAGCCGGTGGACATCGGGGCCGCCGTCTCCCGGCACATCCAGGCCTATGTCGCCGCCGGGCAGCCCGCCGACCGCTTCCTGCTCCGCATCGAGCAGCCGCTGCCCGCCCTGTGGGCCGATCCCGACAAGGTCGACCAGGTGCTCAGCAACCTCATCGAAAATGCCGTGCGGCACGGCGAGGGAACCGTCACCATTGACGTCACGCCCACCGCATCCCCGCGCGAGGGCGAGGAAACCGGCACATCCGTCACGGTGAGCGACGAGGGGCCCGGCATCCCGGAGGAGTCCATGAACCGCGTCTTCACTCGCTTCTGGCGAGGCAGCAAGCGCGGTGGCACCGGCCTCGGGCTGTACATCGTCAAGGGCATCGTGGAGGCCCACGGCGGTACGATCACGGTCGGCCGCACCGCGGCCGGCGGCGCCGAGTTCCGATTTACGTTGCCCGTGGCGGCCCCGGCCTTTGTATCGGAGGGGGCGCGCAGCGTCGTATAGGGCCGTGGTGGGCGACGGGCGGGCCTGAGCGCCCCCGCGGGCGCATTCGTCTGTCTCCACCCCGTTAGACTCGGCCTTTGGCACCTTTGTGTCCTTCACACGGCCCGCTACGCCGGTCACCGGGGACCATCCGCCAGCTATTCGGAAGCACGGGAAGAGATGTCGGCACCCAATAAGTCGTACGACCCTGTCGAGGTCGAGGCGTTGAAACCGGAAGAGATCGAGCGCATGCGGGACGAGGCGCTCGCCGCCTTCGCCGCCGCGGACTCCCTCGACGCGCTCCACGAGGCCAAGGTCGCCCACACCGGCCCGGCCTCCCCGCTGGCCCTCGCCAACCGGGAGATCGGCGCCCTGCCGCCGCACGCCAAGGCCGAGGCCGGCAAGCGCGTCGGCATGGCCCGCGGCGCCGTGAACAAGGCGCTCGCCGCCCGCCAGGTGGAGCTGGAGGCCGAGCGGGACGCCCGCGTGCTGGTCGAGGAGGACGTCGACGTCACGCTGCCGTACGACCGCGTCCCGGCCGGTGCCCGGCACCCGCTCACCACGCTGTCCGAGCGCATCGAGGACGTCTTCGTGGCCATGGGCTACGAGGTCGCCGAGGGCCCGGAGGTCGAGGCCGAGTGGTTCAACTTCGACGCCCTCAACATCGGCCCGGACCACCCGGCCCGCGGTGAGGCCGACACCTTCTTCGTGCAGGGCCCCAAGGGCGGCAGCGAGTCCGGTGTCGTGCTGCGCACCCACACCTCGCCGGTCCAGATCCGCTCGCTGCTCGACCGCGAGCTGCCGGTCTATGTGATCTGCCCCGGCCGGGTATACCGCACCGACGAGCTGGACGCCACCCACACGCCCGTCTTCCACCAGGTCGAGCTGCTCGCCGTGGACGAGGGCCTGACCATGGCGGACCTCAAGGGCACCCTGGACCACATGGTCCAGTCGCTGTTCGGCGAGGGCATGAAGACCCGGCTGCGGCCGAACTTCTTCCCCTTCACCGAGCCGAGCGCCGAGATGGACATGCTCTGCTACGTCTGCAAGGGCGAGTCCGTCGGCAACCCCGACCGGCCCTGCCGCACCTGCTCCAGCGAGGGCTGGATCGAGCTCGGCGGCTGCGGCATGGTCAACCCGCGGGTGCTCACCGCCTGCGGCGTCGACCCGGAGAAGTACAGCGGCTTCGCCTTCGGGTTCGGCATCGAGCGGATGCTGATGTTCCGCCACAACGTCGAAGACATGCGAGACATGGTCGAGGGTGACGTCCGGTTCACCCGGCCGTTCGGGATGGAGATCTGATGCGGGTCCCGCTTTCTTGGCTGCGGGAGTACGTCGAACTGCCGGCGACGGAGACCGGGCGCGACGTCCAGGCCAAGCTCATTTCGGCCGGCCTGGAGGTCGAGACCGTCGAACAGCTCGGCGCGGACCTGACCGGCCCGCTCGTGGTCGGCCAGGTGCTGACCATCGAGGAGCTGACGGACTTCAAGAAGCCCATCCGCTTCTGCACCGTAGACGTCGCCCAGGCCAACGGCACCGGTGAGCCGCAGGAGATCATCTGCGGTGCCCGCAACTTCGCCGTCGGCGACAAGGTCGTCGTGGCGCTGCCCGGCGCCGTGCTGCCCGGCGACTTCCGGATCGCCGAGCGCAAGACCTACGGCCGGATGTCCCGCGGCATGATCTGCTCCAGCGACGAGCTGAACATGGGCGACGACGGCACCCACGGCATCATCGTGCTGCCGCCGGAGACCGAGGTCGGCAAGGACGCCGTCGAACTGCTCGAGCTGGTCGACGAGGTCCTGGACATCGCCGTCACCGCCAACCGCGGCGACTGCCTGTCCATCCGCGGCGTCGCCCGCGAGACCGCCATCGCCTACGGCCTGCCGCTGCGCGACCCCGCCCTGATCGACGTACCGGCGCCGAACGCCTACGGCTACCCGGTCCAGGTCACCGACCCCTCCGGCTGCGACCGCTTCACCGCCCGCACGGTCACCGGCCTGCGCCCCGAGGCCCGCTCCCCGATCTGGCTCCAGCGCCGGCTCCAGAAGGTCGGCATGCGCCCGATCTCGCTCGCCGTCGACGTCACCAACTACGTGATGATGGAGCTGGGCCAGCCGCTGCACGCCTACGACCGCAGCCTGGTCCAGGGCACCATCGGGGTGCGCCGCGCCCAGGAGGGCGAGAAGCTCGTCACCCTGGACGGCGTCGAGCGCACGTTGCACGCCGAGGACCTGGTCATCACCGACGACCGCGGCCCCATCGGCCTCGCCGGGGTCATGGGCGGCGCCAACACCGAGATCGCCGACCACGAGGACGTGGAGAACGCCACGGCCGACGTGGTCATCGAGGCGGCCCACTTCGACGCCGTCGCGATCGCCCGTACCTCCCGCCGTCACAAGCTGATGTCGGAGGCGTCCCGCCGCTTCGAGCGCGGTGTCGACCCGCAGGCCGCCGCTGCCGCCGCGCAGCGCACCGTGGACCTGCTGGTCCTCCTCGCGGGCGGTACGGCGGAGGCCGGCGTCACCGAGATCATCGCGCCCTCGGCCCCGCACACCATCACCATCCCCGCGGACCACCCCGACCGGGTCGCGGGCGTGCACTACGGCCGCGAGACCGTCGTACGCCGTCTCCAGGAGGTCGGCTGCGACGTCTACGGGCAGGACGAGCTGATCGTCACCGTCCCGTCCTGGCGGCCCGACCTGGCCGACCCGAACGACCTCGCCGAAGAGGTCATCCGCCTCGAGGGCTACGAGAACCTGCCCTCCACGCTGCCCAAGCCGCCCGCCGGCCGCGGTCTGACCGCCCGCCAGCGGCTGCACCGCCGGGCCGGCCGGGCCCTGGCCGGGGCCGGCTATGTGGAGGCGCTGAACTACCCCTTCCTCGGCGAGCAGGTCTTCGACCAGCTCGGCCTGGACGCGGACGACCCGGCCCGCCGTGTCGTCAAGCTGGTCAACCCGCTCAGCGACGAGGAGCCCGCGCTCCGTACGACGCTGCTGCCGGGTCTGCTGGGTGCCCTGCGGCGCAACGACGGGCGCGGCTCGCACGACCTGGCCCTGTTCGAGACCGGTCTGGTCTTCCGCCCCCGGGCGGAGCACTCCGCCGCCACCCACCTGCCGGTGGACCGGCGTCCCACCGACGAGGAGATCGCCGCGCTGGACGCCGCGCTGCCGGAGCAGCCGCGGCATGTGGCCGTCGTCCTCGCCGGGGCCCGGGAGCAGGCCGGCTGGTGGGGCGAGGGCCGCCCGGCCGGCTGGGCCGACGCGATCGAGGCCGCGCGCGCACTGGCTCGTGAGGCCGGCGCCGACCTCATCGTCCGCAAGGGCCAGTACGGCCCCTGGCACCCCGGCCGCTGCGCCGAGCTGGTGGTCTCCGCCGACGGCACGGAGCAGGTCATCGGGCACGCCGGCGAGCTGCACCCGCGGGTGGTCAAGGCCCTGGGTCTGCCCGAGCGCACCTGCGCGATGGAGCTGGACCTGGACCGACTGGAGGAGGTCGGCGAGGGCACCCCGCAGGCGCCGGGCATCTCCGCGTTCCCGGTCGCCACGCAGGACGTCGCCCTCGTGGTCGACCGGCCGGTGCCCTCGGCGGAGGTCGAGGCGGCGCTGCGTGCGGGCGCGGGTGACCTGCTGGAGTCCATCCGGCTGTTCGACGTGTACGAGAACGCCGAGCAGCTCGGCGAGGGCAAGAAGTCCCTCGCGTACGCGCTGCGGTTCCGGGCGCAGGACCGGACGCTGACGGTGGACGAGGCCTCGGCCGCGCGGGACGCGGCGGTCGCGCTCGCCGGCGAGCGCACGGGTGCCGTGCTGAGGGGCTGAGCCCCGCGCCTTCGGTATCACTCTTTTGAGTGGGAACTGTTGGTCACCTGGTCCTCCCGGGCCATGGCGTCGACAGAATCGGACCGGCCTTTCGGGGTCGGTCCGTCTGTCTTTCTGGGCCAGCATGGGGGAACCAGAGGCATGATCCGCATCAAGGCACGGGCGCCCACCGCGCGAGGAGCAGTGCTCCCCACCCTCTGGGGCGCCATGGCGGTCGGCTACAAGTTCGGCTGCCCGCTCGCCCAGCAGAACTCGCTCGGTGCGCGCATCGTCACCAGCGCGGTGTTCTTCGCGGTCGGTACCGGGCTCATATTCCATGTCCGGCGTGCGCTGCTGCGCGAACTCCGGCAGGCGCGCCGGGTGGCGCGGGCGGCGCAGGGCGTCGTGCTGCGGCCGCTGCCCCCGCGCCTCGACGGGCTGAACGTCGCCGCGGCCCAGCTCTCCGCGGACCGGGGCGCGAGCGTCGGCGGGGATCTGTACGAGGTGATCGCCACCGAGTACGGGGTCCGAGTGGTGATGGGCGATGTGCGGGGACATGGGCTGGCCGCCCTCGGGACCGTCGCCGCCCTGCTCGGCAGTTTCCGCGAGGCCGCCCATGACGAACCCGAACTGGGCCGGGTGCTCGGCCGGTTGGAGCGTGCGCTGGCCCGGCATCTGCGGGAGCGGGCCCGAGCCGAACATCCCGCGCACTGTTCCGCCGACCCGGTCCACCCGGTCGCCGAGGAGTTCGTCACCGTCCTGCTCCTGGAGATCGGCGGCGACGGCGAGCTGCGCGCCCTCAACTGCGGTCATCCATGGCCGTACCGGATCAGCGGCACCAGCGTCGAGCCGCTCCCCGGAGCCGAACCGCTGCCCCCGCTGGGGCCGTTCCCGCTGCCCGCCGGACTGGCCGCGGAGCCCTGCGGCCGACTGCTGCCCGGCGAGTCGCTGGTCCTCTTCACGGACGGCGCCGAGGAGGCCAGGGACTCCCGCGGCCGGTTCTTCTCGCTGCCCGCCATGCTGGAGGAGGTCGTACGCGACGGGCCGGTCTCGCCGCAGTCCGTGCTGCGCACCCTCTTCGCGGCGCTGCTGCACCACACGGCCGGCCGGCCGTCGGACGACATCGCGCTCCTGGTGCTGCGCAACGACCGGACCGGCTCCGCGGCGGCGGGTGGCCAAGCCGCCGCTGTTCGAGGGGGAGCCGGCGGCTTGGCCGGTCTCTCGCGAGGCCCTCAGTCAACCGGTGGAACACCCTGAGCGACACCGTGCACACGCCCCGGATACGCGCACTCCGTTCACACCCCGTGTGAAGGCGGAGCCACTACGCTGAGCGCACCAGGCAACTCGGGGGGCCACCCATGCAGCCCAACACTCTGCTCGACGCGATCCTGGACGAGGCGGGGATCTCGCACGCCGGTCTCGCCGCCCATGTCAACCAGGCCGGCCGCAGACGGGGCCTTGCGCTCCGGTACGAACACACCGCGGTCGCCCGCTGGTTGAAGGGGCAGCGGCCGCGCGGTCAGGTCCCCGACCTGATCTGCGAGGTGCTCGCCGCCCGGCTGCACCGCCCCGTCACCCTCGACGACATCGGTCTGGGCGTGCCCGGCGAGCCCGGCGCCGCGCACACCGGTTCGCTGAGCGGCTTCGTGGAGCGGGCCACCGCCCTGTGGCGGTCCGACGAGCAGCAGCGGGCGCATGTGCTGGGCGCTCCGGCCGTCACCGGCACCCCGGCCGTCATGCCGGTGTGGGAGTGGGAGAACCCACCGGAGGACGTGGACGTCTCCCGCGGCGGCCGGAACCGGGTCACCACGGCCGACATCGAGATGCTGCGGGCCGCCCGGACGCACTACGAGCAGATGTACCGCAAGGCCGGCGGGATCGCGACCCGGACCCGGATCGTCGGCTTCCTGAACGCCGAGGCGGCGCCGCTGCTGCGCGGCAGCTACACCGACGCGACCGGTCGCCAACTGCACCGGGCCACCGGCGGGCTGGTGGCCATCGCGGGGATCTGCGCGTACGACTCCGACGCCCATGGACTCGCCCAGCGCTACTTCCACCAGGCGCTGCGGCTGGCAAAGGCCAGCGGGGACCGGGGACTCGGGGCGTATGTGATAGCGCTGCTGGTCAACCAGGCGCTGTTCCTGCGGGAGTACCGGCAGGCCGTCGCCTTCGCCGAGGCCGCGCTGCGCGCCGCCGGCCCGCACATCACCCCGGCGCTCGCCTCCGACCTGTACGCGATGCAGGCCAAGGCGTACGCCCATCTCGGCGACGGTGGCAGCGCCCTGTCCTGCATCCGGCGGGCGGAGACCGCCGCCGAGCGGATCCGGCGGGGACACGAGCCCGACGAGACCGGTTACGTCCAGCCGGGCCTGGTCAATGTGCAGGTGGCCGAGGCGCTGCTCAGCCTCGGCGAGCTGGCGGCGGCCCGGGAGCACGCGGCGGCGGCCGTGGACAACCCGGCGCACGACCGGGGGCGGGTGCACCGGCTCGCCATGCTCAGCACCATCGAACTGCGCCAGGGCAACGCCGACCGGGCGGTGGCGATCGCCCTTCAGATGGCCGAGCAGGCGCGCGGGATGGAGTCGCAGCGGCTGCGGGACCGGCTCCGCGCGGTGCGCGACCATCTGGTGCGCTGTGGCTCGGCCGGTACCGCCGAGGCCGCCGAACTCATCGACGGTGCGCTGAGGGTGCCCCTGTAGGACCACTGTGGGTACACCGTCCCTGCTGCCATATTGCCACTTACTCGGCGGAAGGTGGCAGAACCGTGCAGTGGACGAAACAAAGCGAACAAACCGTGTATGAGAACCGCTGGTTCAGCGTCAATCTCGCGGATGTCGAGCTGCCCGACGGGCAGCACCTCGACCACTTCCTGATCCGGCTGCGGCCCGTGGCCGTGGCCACCGTGGTCAACGACGCCAACGAGGTGCTGCTGCTGTGGCGGCACCGCTTCATCACCGACAGCTGGGGGTGGGAACTGGCCGCGGGCGTCGTGGAGGACGGCGAGGACATCGCGAGCGCGGCAGCCCGGGAACTGGAGGAGGAGACCGGCTGGCGGCCGGGACCCCTGCACCACCTCATGACCGTGGAGCCGTCCAACGGCCTCACCGACGCCCGGCACCACATCTACTGGTCCGACCGGGGCGAGTACCTCGGACACCCCGTGGACGACTTCGAGTCGGACCGGCGGGAATGGGTGCCCCTCAAAGTCGTCCCCGACCTGATCGCCCGTGGGGAGGTCCCGGCCGCCAACATGGCGGCCGCGTTACTCCTCCTGCACCACCTCAGGCTCGCCCAGGACTAGCGCCTAGCGCCCCAGCGCCTGCCAGGCGGTGACGACGAGTGCGCCCAGGGCCGTGAGCGCCGCGATCGAGGGCAGCGGCCAGCGTGCGTGTTCCAGCGAGATCATGCGGGCGTTCAGCTCGTCCAGCTCCTTGGCGGTCTCCTCGGTGCGGTGCCTGAGCAGGTCCAGCCCGCCCTCGACGCGGACACAGGCCACGTCGAGGCGGCGCCGTAACTCTGCGAGTTCTCCATGGACCACGGGGTGCTCCGGATCGACGGCCACGGGTCCACTCCCTTCGGTAGTCGAAATGGATGGTTCCGCTTCTCTTGCATGCGCATGAGAAGTCAACTCGCCTGGTGGGCGCAGGGGGAGCGTGTGCGCGGTGCATATGCGTGCCCGGCGTGCACACGGGGTGTGAAACGCACGGGCCCGGCACCGTGGTGCGGTGCCGGGCCCGTAGCGCGTCGCTCTTCGTAATCAGCCGTAGGTGTAGAACCCCGACCCGGTCTTCCGCCCCAGCCGGCCCGCCTCGACCATGCGCTGGAGCAGCGGGGGAGCGGCGTAGAGCGGCTCCTTGTACTCGGCGTACATCGAGTTGGCGATGGAGACGATGGTGTCCAGGCCGATCAGGTCGGACAGCTTCAGCGGGCCCATCGGGTGGGCGCAGCCCATCTCCATGCCGTTGTCGATGTCCTCGCGGCTCGCGATGCCCGACTCGAACATCCGGATCGCGGAGAGCAGATACGGCACGAGCAGCGCGTTCACCACGAAGCCGGAGCGGTCCTGGGCGCGGATGGCGTGCTTGCCGAGCACCTTCTCGGCGAAGACCTGGGCGCGGCTGAGGGTGCCCTCGGAGGTGGTGAGCGCCGGGATCAGCTCGACCAGCTTCTGCACCGGAGCCGGGTTGAAGAAGTGGATGCCGACCACATGGTCGGGGCGGGAGGTGGCGACCGCCAGCTTCACCAGCGGGATGGAGGAGGTGTTGGAGGCCAGGATCGCGTCGGGCCGGGTCATCACCTGGTCGAGCACCTGGAAGATCTCGGTCTTGACCTGCTCGTTCTCGACGACGGCCTCGATCACCAGGTCACGGTCGGCGAACTCGCCGAGGTCCGTGGTGAAGCTCAGCCGCGCCTGGGTGGCGTCCCGCTCCGCCTCGCTGATCTTGCCGCGTTCGGCGGCCTTGGCCAGGGAGTTGAGCAGCCGGGTGCGGCCGAACTCCAGGGCCTCGCCGGTGGTCTCGGCGACCTTCACGTCCAGTCCCGCCCGGGCGCACACCTCGGCGATACCCGCGCCCATCTGGCCGCAGCCCACGACTCCGACGCGCTCGATGTCGGTCACATCGTTCCCTTCGCTGGTTCTGTCGGCTCCTGGCAGGACCCCCGGGTTTCGGCGCCTGCTCCGATCGTGCACGTTACCGCCAAGTATCGATGATCGATCGGCCGGGTGGGGGCATCCTGGGCCCGGAACGATCCGCGACGAGACGGATCCGGAGCGTAGGGATGTGCGGATGGGGCGTCTGTCACGGCGGGCCTTCACCCTGGCGGCGCTGTCGGCCCTGGTCACGGCCGAGGACGCGGCGGCGGCCGGGGGTCCGGCACGGGCCACGGCCGAGATGCGGGGCGTGTGGGTGGCGACCGTCGGCAACCGGGACTGGCCCGCCGAGCCCGGAAGCACCGCCTCCGCCCAGCGGAAGGAGCTGACCGCACTCCTGGACAAGGCGGTACGCGACCGGCTCAACACGGTGTTCCTCCAGGTGCGGCCCGCGGCCGACGCCCTGTGGCCGTCGCCGTACGAGCCGTGGTCCGAGGTGCTCACCGGCACCCAGGGCAAGGACCCCGGCTGGGACCCGCTGGGCACCGCCGTCGCGGAGGCCCACGCCCGGGGGCTGCGGCTGCACGCCTGGTTCAACCCGTACCGGATCGCCAACCACACCGACCCCGGGCGGCTCGCCGCCTCCCACCCGGCCCGCAAGCATCCGGGCTGGGTGGTGCCGTACGGCGGGAAGCTCTACTACAACCCCGGTCTGCCCCAGGTCCGGTCCTTCGTCCAGCAGGCGATGCTCGACGCGGTCGCCCGCTACCCGGTCGACGGGGTCCACTTCGACGACTACTTCTACCCCTATCCGGTCGCCGGACAGACCTTCGACGACGACGACGCCTACGACCGCTACGGCGGCGACTTCGGCAGCCGGGCCGCCTGGCGGCGGGACAACATCGACAGGCTGGTACAGGAGACGGCCGCCGCGGTCCGGCGGATCCGGCCCGGCACCACGTTCGGGATCAGCCCCTTCGGGGTGTGGCGCAACGCCCCCACCGACTCCCGCGGCTCGGACACCCGGGCGGGCGTGCAGACGTACGACGATCTGTACGCGGACACCCGGAAGTGGGTCCGGAAGAACTGGATCGACTACATCGTCCCGCAGCTGTACTGGCACATCGGCTTCGCCGCCGCCGACTACGCGGAGCTGGTCGACTGGTGGGCGTCGGTCGCGAAGGGCACCGCCACCCGGCTCTACATCGGCGAGGCGCTCTACAAGGCAGGTGCCTCCGGGCAGCCCTCGGCCTGGCAGGACCCGGTCGAGCTGTCCCGCCACCTCACCCTCGCCGCCCGCTACTCCCAGGTGCGCGGGCATGTCTTCTTCGCCGCCAGGGACCTGGCGGCGGACCCTGTCGGGGCGATGGCGCGCGTGGTCGCCGATCACTACGGGCGACCGGCGCCGCCGCCGCGCTGAGCTACCGCTGTGGTTCGCCCTTGTGCTTGACCTGGCAGTCGGGACCGGGGGACATGATCGCCTCGTGCCCGTCCTGGAACCGGACGCGGTAGGGCGGGTTGCCCTCGGGGCCCAGCACCTCGACCACTTCCGAGACCTGGTCGTGCTGTCCGACCACCCTGCCGTGCTGGACCAGCTGGTCCCCCTTGGTAGCACGCATGTCAGGCCCTCCTCACGATCACGACCGCTGCGTGACGGCGATGCAGACGAGCACCGCCACAGCGGTCAGCGGGGCGGCCGCCGTGAAGTGCTCGCCCAGCAGCAGCGCCGACCACACCAGTGTGAGCAGCGGCTGGGCCAACTGCAACTGGCTCGCCCGCGGGATGCCGATGGCCGCCATGCCCCGGTACCACACCACCAGGCCGAGGAACTGCGAGCCCGCCGCCAGCCACAGCAGTCCGGCGATGCCGTGCCCGGTGAGGTGGACGGGCTCCTGGGCCAGGGCCACCGCGGCGGCCGGCACGCTCAGCGGCAGGCACATCACCAGCGCCCACCCGATCACCTGCCAGCCCGGCATCACCCGGGCCAGCCGGCCGCCCTCGGTGTACCCGGCCGCGCACACCAGCAGGGCCGCGAACAGACAGCCGTCGGCCGCCGTGACCGCGCCTCCGCTCTGGCTGATCGTGAAGCCGGCCACCGCAGCCGCTCCGGCCAGCGCCGCCAGCCAGAACCGGCGCGAGGGCCGGCTGCCCATGCGCAGGGCCGAGAAGACGGCGGTCGTCAGCGGCAGCAGCCCCACCACGACGGCGGCATGGGCGGTGGTGGAGGTCTGCAAGGCGAGTGTGGTCAGCAGCGGGAAGCCCAGCACCACCCCGGCCCCGACGACGGCCAGCCCCGGCAGATGGCGCCGCTCGGGCAGCCGTACGCCGAGCGCGAGCAGACAGCCGCCCGCGATGAGGGCGGCCAGCACCGCGCGCACGGCCACCAGGGACCAGGGGCCGAAGCTCTCCAGCCCCCAGGCGGTGGCCGGGAAGGTCAGCGAGAAGGAGGCCACGCCCAGGGCGGCCTGGGCGGTGCCGAGGCTCCGGTGCTTCGCGGGGACGCTGACTGCTATCGGTGTCGCGGTAGTAGCGCTACTCTGTGTCCTCATGCAGCAGAGTAGCAGTGTGGCTGAACTCGCGGAACAGCTCCGGCGCGAGCTGGACCGCTACTCCCCGGGAGGAAAGCTCCCGTCGAGCCGGGCGCTGGTGGAGCGGTTCCGGGTGAGTCCGGTGACCGTCTCCCGGGCCCTCGCCCAGCTCGCCGCCGAGGGGCTGGTGGTCACCCGCCCCGGCGCCGGCGCCTTCCGGGCCCGGCCGCGGACGGCCCCGACACCGGCCGGGGACACCTCCTGGCAGGAGGTCGCGCTGAGCGCCGACGGCACCGGCGACCTGGTCCCACGCACGGTGGACGCCTCCGGGGTCACCGTCTCGCTCGCCGTACCGCCGCCCGGGGTGCTGGAGTTCAACGGCGGCTATCTGCACCCCTCGCTCCAGCCCGAGCGGGCCATGGCGGCGGCCCTCGCCCGGGCCGGGCGGCGCCCCGGTGCCTGGGGGAGACCGCCGCTGGAGGGGCTGCCGGAGCTGCGGGAGTGGTTCGCCCGGGGGATCGGCGGGGCCGTCACCGCGGCGGAGGTGCTGATCGCGGCGGGCGGCCAGTCCGCGCTGGCCACCGCCCTGCGCGCGGTCGCCCCGCCCGGCGCCCCGGTGCTCGTCGAGTCGCCGACCTACCCGGGGATGCTCGCCCTCGCCCGGGCGGCCGGGCTGCGGCCGGTGCCGGTCCCGGTGGACCCCGACGGCGTACGGCCCGAGCTGCTCGCCGACGCCTTCCGGGCCAGCGGCGCCCGGGTGTTCGTCTGCCAGCCGCTGTTCCAGAACCCGACCGGCGCGGTCCTCGCCCCGCAGCGGCGCGGCGAGGTGCTGCGCATCGCCCGCGAGGCCGGCGCCTTCGTCATCGAGGACGACTTCGTCCGCCGCCTGGTGCACGCCGACGCCGGACCGCTGCCCCGCCCGCTGGCCGCCGACGACCCGGACGGCGTCGTGGTGCACGTCGGGTCGCTGACCAAGGCCACCTCGCCCAGCTTCCGGGTGAGCGCGCTGGCCGCGCACGGACCGGTGCTGGAGCGGCTGCGCGCCATCCAGGTGGTGGACAGCTTCTTCGTCCCCCGGCCGTTGCAGGAGGCCGCCCTGGAACTCGTCGGCTCCCCGGCCTGGCCCCGCCATCTCCGGGCACTCTCGGCCGCCCTGAAGGACCGCCGCGACGCCATGACCGGCGCGCTCGCGCTGCATGTGCCGGAGCTGACCCTCCCGCACATCCCGTCCGGCGGCTACCACCTCTGGGTGCGCCTGCCCGACGGCGCCGACGAGGCGGCGCTGGCCGCCGCCGCCCTCCGCGCGGGCGTCGCCCTCACCCCCGGCCGCCCCTACTTCAGCGCCGAACCCCCCGCGGCCCACCTCCGCCTGAGCTTCGCGGCGGTCGCCGGGACCGGGGAGATCGCGGAGGGGGTCCGGCGGCTGCGGACGGTCTGCGACGAGGTGCTCTAGGCTCCCGGCACCAAGGCGGTGGTGAACTCCAGGGAGGCGAACAGTTCACGGGTCAGCCGGATGCCCGTGATGCGTTCGGCGAGGGCGAAGGCGGCCTCGGTGTGCAGGTCGATGTCCCGCTCCCCGTCCTCCCGCAGATCGAAGCCGGACTCCCGCATCTGCGGCACGAGTTCGTCCGGGTGGGTGCCGTGGCGCTGGGTCGGGAACAGCGGCTCGAACTGGAGCCGTATCTCGCCGTCCTCGAACCAGTAGAAGTGGTCCACCGCGTTGATGTTCCGGAAGTGCGAGACGGCCGTACGGCCACGGGACACCGGCAGCATCACGTCCGCGAGCGTGCCCAGGAACCCGTTGTACTCGACCATCAGCGTCCAGTCGCCGAGCGCCGCGACACCGACCAGCACGCTCAGGCCGTCGTGCTCGTCCCAGGCGTCATAGCACGGCTCCGCCAGCTCGGCCACGCCGGTGACGCTGCCCTCCTTCTCCGCCTTCAGCTCCTTCAGCAGCTGCTCGGGCGCGAGCCCCTTCACCAGCGTGACGCAGTAGGCCTCGAGCAGGGGCGCGTGCTCCTCGCGGAGCCACCGGTAGTCCGCGGCCGTCGTGATCTCTGTCATGGCCGCCAGCATGCCACCCCCCACTGACACCCCGTCACGGGTCACTCATCGGTAACACCCCCTTGACCGGTCACCTTCCGCGGCCCACCATCACCGCATGCCACTGAGGGTGACGTTCGTCGCCGCCGCACGCAGCGCACCCCTGCTCGCGGAGCGCTTCGACGACGACCGGCCGCTGGACGGGGCCGGCTGGGACGAGGTGCAGCGGGTCGCCGGAGAGCTGCTGCCGCTGGCCGCGGCCGAGCTGCGCTACTGCTCGCCGACCCCGCGCAGCCGCGCCACCGGCGACGCCCTGGGGTACGCCCCACTGGTGCAGCCGGCGCTGCGCGACTGCGACATGGGCCGCTGGCGCGGGCTGACCCTCGGCGAGGCGATGGCCCGCGAGCCGGAGGCGGTGGACGCCTGGCTCGCCGACCCGCGCGCCACTCCGCACGGCGGCGAGTCGCTGCTGGGCTTCATCTCCCGGGTCGGCGGCTGGCTGGAGACCCGGCCGACCACGGACGGCGGCCGGATCGTGGCGGTCGCCGAGCCGTCCGTGATCCGGGCGGCCCTCGTGTACGCGCTGAAGGCGCCGCCGTCGAGCTACTGGAACATCGATGTCCGGCCGCTGAGCACGAGCACCGTCTCCGGCCGGGGCGGCCGCTGGAACCTCTGCCTCGACGCCGTCCCCGCTCAGCGCACGCGTGTGTAGTCGGTGACGAGCAGCAGGTCCTTCGCCGGGCCGCCGACCCGCCACACCGTGCGCCAGTGGCCGGCGTCCGCGACGGTGAACTCCCCCCGGTAGAGGTCCGCCGCGCACGGGTGCTCGGCGACATACCGCCCGGTGGTCAGGTCCAGCGCGTGGAAGGGGCGGCCGTCGGCGAACCGGACGTCCGCCGTGCCCGGCGCGGACCCCGGCAGGAACCGCAGCGTCCGGCTCGCCGGCCTCGTCACGCCCTGCCAGGTGAAGGTGCCCGACTCCGTGTGCAGCAGCCCGCCCCCGTCCGCCGCGCCGAACTCGGTGCGCCCCTCGAAGCGCCCCTCGTCCCCGCTTGCCAGATCCCGCACACTCCGCTCGACCCGCCAGCACCCGGCCAGGTACGCGAGCACATCCGGGACGGGCCACGGGGCCTGGGGGTCGAGCGGCGGCCGGGGGGTGTCCATGGGCCGAGCTTATGCGTGCTGTCCGAGCGGCAGCAGCCCGCGCTCGGCGAAGACCTTCTTCGCCGCGAAGGTCGCGTTCAGCGCCTTCGGCATGCCGCAGTAGACGGCGGAGTGCAGCAGTGCCTCCACGATCTCCTCCGGCGTGAGCCCCACGTTGAGGGCCGCGTTCACATGCACGTCCAGCTGGGCCTCGCAGCCGCCGAGCGCGGTGAGCATGCCGAGGGTGACCAGCTGGCGGTCGCGCGGGGCCAGCCCGGGCCGGTCGTAGATCTCCCCGAAGGCCCAGGAGACGACCTGGTGGCCCAGCTCCGGGCTGATGTCGGCGAGCGAGTCCACGACTCGCTGCCCGGCCTCCCCGTCGACCCTCTTCAGGACCTCCAGGCCGTGGGCGAAGCGCTCGTCACGGGTGGTGCTCTTGCTCATCTCTCGCCGTCCGTCTCCGGCTGCGGGGCGTCCAGCAGCCGTTCGTAGTGTTCGATCTTGTCGTCCAGCGCGGACGCGTTGCGCCGCAGCGCCCGGATCCGCACGGCCAGCTCGGCGCGGTGCGCCCGGAGCAGCTCCAGCCGCTCGGCGACCGTCGCGTCCCCCGCCGCCCGCAGCCGTGCGAAACGCTGCATGTCGGCGATCGACATGCCGGTCTCGCGCAGCCGCAGCAGGAACTCCAGCCAGAGCAGGTCCGCGGCCTGGTACCGCCGCTGGTTGCCGGTGGTCCGGCCGACCCGCTCGATCAGGCCGGACTTCTCGTAGTAGCGCAGCGTGTCGTGCGACAGGCCAGTGCGCTCGGCCACCTGGGCGATGGTCAGGGAGGTGTCCCGGTCCTGCGGGAGGGGCTGTCCGCTGGTCATGACAAGAACGGTAGAACCTGGAGTGCGCTCCAGGTCAAGCCGCGGGCCGGCGGCCGGCTCCGGCGGTCGCACCGCCCGTACGGCCGGTGTTTTCCGGCGCGTCATTTAATTAACTCCGTGTTTGCCGAATTCCCTGGCTGCCGCACCAATTTTCGGTGAGCGCACAACCAACCGGAATCAGTGCCCGTCTAGGACGGCGAAAAGACCCGGAGATATCTGCCGAGGGGGCGCCGGAAATGCATCGACACCCGGACGGGAACAGGGCGTGAAAGCGGTATCGCGTCCGAAAGGAGCCGCCGCGCTGCTCGCGGCGGCCGTGGCCGTCACGGTGTTCTGCGCCGCCGACGCCCTCGCCCGCAGCTACCCCTTCGGCCCCCGCACCCGCAGCGTCAACGACCTGGGCAACCAGTACGTGCCCTTCCACGCCCACCTCTGGGACCTGCTGCACGGGCGCGCCGACGGCGGTCTCCTCGTCAACTGGCAGTCCGGCTACGGCTCCTCCTTCCTGCCCGACCTCGGCACCTACCTCGGCAGCCCGTTCGCCCCGCTCGTGGCGCTCTTCCCGCGGGACGAGATCGACCTCGCCGTCTACACCGTCACCGTCCTGAAGACCGCCTGCGCCGCGGCCGCCATGGCCTGCCTGCTGCTCACCCTGCGCTCCGGCCGCTGGTGGGCGGCCGCGCTGCTCGGCGCCTCCTACGCGCTGTGCGGCTGGACCGTCGCGGACGCCGACTACAACCCCATGTGGCTCGACGGCCTGATCGCCCTGCCGCTGCTGTGCCTGGCCGGGGAGCGCGCCCTGGTGGGCCGCAGGTGGCTGCCCGGGGTGCCGCTCGTCGCGCTCGCCTGGACCGCCAACTTCTACACCGCGTACATGGCCACCCTGGGCGCCGGTCTGGTCGTCCTGCTGCGTCTGCTGCTCGCCCGGCCGCCCCGCGGGCAGGCACTGCGCGCCGCCGGACGCGCCCTGCTCACCCTCGCCCTCGGCGTCGGCCTGGCCGCCCCGCTCGTCACGGTCGTCTACTTCGGCACCCGGCACGCCTACCCGGGCGCGGTGCGGCAGTTCGGCCCGGTGCCCACCGAGGACCTGCTCGCCCGGCTGCTGCCCACGACCTACGGTTTCGGCTCCCCGGCCCTCTACGTGGGCACCACCGCCCTGCTGCTCGCCCTCGCCCTGCCCTTCCACCGGGCGGTGCCCGCCCGGGTCCGCGCGGGCTGGACCGGGCTGGTGCTCGCGGTGACCCTCTCCCTCCAGTGGGCGCCCACCCACCTCCTCTGGCACGCCTTCGCCACCCCGCAGGGCAGCCCCTACCGGCAGACCTTCGTCCTGTGCGGGCTGCTGGTCCTCGCCGCCTGGCACGCCCTGGCCTACGGCCCGCCGGACCGGCGCGCCCTGGCGGCCGCGACCGCGCTGCTCGTCCTGCTCGCCGCCGTCGCGGCCCGCAGCCCGCTGGTACGGCCGCACACCTGGCCAGTGCTGCTGCTCGCCGTCGCCGGCACCCTCGGCGGCCTCGCCCTGCTGCGCCGCGCCGGGCACCGCACGGCCCTGACCGCCCTGGCCGCCGTCCTCCTGCTCGGCGCGCAGGCCGGGGAGACCGCCGCCACCTCCGCCGTCGCCACCGGGCTGCGGCTGCGCCACCTGGACCACTACGCGCCCTGGGGGCAGCGGCAGGCCCGGCAGGGGGGCGCCGGGGCCGCGGGCGCGCCCGGGGGCCCCCCCCCCCCCCCCCCCCCCGCCGCGCACAGACCCCCGCACCGCCCCCCCGCGGTG
>NZ_JBHXVE010000014.1:85072-112374 GCF_042672505.1 Streptomyces sp. NPDC127190 | reverse complement strand
GCCGCCACCCCCGCCGTCGCCACGGGGCGGGGGCGGCGCCACCGGCACCCCTCCGCGCCGGGGGGGCTGCGGCCGGCCGGGCTGGCGGCCGGGGTCGCCGCGGCCGACGACTGGCCCCGCCACCGCACCGACCCCGGCCGCGAACAGACCACCGGCAACGACCCGCTGCTGGTCGGCGGCCAGGGCGCCGCCTACTACAGCAGCCTCACCTCCGACGTCCTCAGCCGCACCCTCACGGCGCTGGGCGGCGGCTGGACCTCGCGCGGGCGCAGCGTGCAGAGCCTGGACAACGCCGTCACGGACGTCCTCTTCTCCGTCGGCGCCCGGGTGCACAGCCCGCCGCCGGGCCAGGCCGGTCCGGTGCGCGTCACCCGCCGGGACGTCCCGCCCCTGGTCACGGTGCGGGCCGCGCCGGAGCGGCGGCCGTTCGGCCGCTCGCCGTACCGCAACCAGGAACTCCTGCTCGGCAGCCGCGTCTACACCGTGCCCCGGCTCACCGTGGCGGACGACACCGGACGGCAGGTGAGGTCCGGCCGGGTCGGCTCGGGTACCGCGGCGGCCCGCCCGGTGGTCACCGCCCGCTGCCCGGCCGGGACCGAGGTGCACCTGTGGGCGCCGTACTACTCCGGGACCGCCCGGCTCGCGCGCGGCGGCGCCGGGCCGGCCCGCTTCCACGCCGCGTATCCGCGCAACCGCGCGGCCATGGCACCGCTGGGCACCGCGCCGGCCTCCGGGCGGGTGCGGATCGAGCTGAGCCCGGACCGGCCCGGCAGTATCCCGTCCGGCGCGGTCGGCTGCCTGGACACCGGGCGGCTGCGCGCCGCCGCCGCCCGGCTGACGGCGGGCGGGGCCACCCGCGTCACCGTCTCGGACGGCACCCTGCGGGCCCGGCTGCCCGCCGGCAGCGCCGGGATCGCGGTCGTCGCGGCCCCCCGGATCGCCGGCTGGCGCTGCGCCACCGGCGCCGGGCCCGAGCGCCCCGCCGGGCGGTACCACGGTCTGATCGCCGTGCCGCTGGAGCCCGGCACCACCACGCTGACCTGCACTTTCCATCCGCCCGGCGAGCGGCTCGGGCTGACCGTCGGGGCCGGTTCGCTGCTCGCCCTCGGGCTGCTCGCGGCGCCCGCCGCGCTCCGCCGCCGACGCGCCCCTGCGCCGCCCGCGACCACACCGCCGCGCGAGCGCCTGACCACCGCCCGCTGACCGCGTCCCTGGGGGGAACCCGCCATGCTGATCTCGATCGTCGCGCCCTGCTACAACGAGGAAGCCGTCCTCGCCCGCTTCCACGAGGAGGTCCAGAAGGTCGCGGAGGAGCTGCTTCCGCTCGGCCACGACATGGAGTTCGTCTACGTCGACGACGGCAGCCGGGACGGCACCCTCGCCGTCCTGGAACGCCTCGCGGGCCTCGACGCCCGCGTCCGGTACGTCTCCTTCAGCCGCAACTTCGGCAAGGAGGCCGCCCTGCTGGCCGGTCTGCGGCACGCCGCCGGCGACTCGGTGATCGTCATGGACGCCGACCTCCAGCACCCGCCGGAGCTGATCAAGCGGATGGTGGCCCTGCGCGAACAGGGCCACGACCAGGTCATCGCCCGCCGCGACCGCACCGGCGACGGCGTCACCCGGACCCTCACCGCGCGGCTGTACTACCGGCTCGTCAACCGCCTGGTCGACGTCGAGCTGGTGGACGGCGTCGGCGACTTCCGGCTGCTGTCGCGCCGGGTGGTGGACGCCGTGCTCGCGCTGACCGAGTACAACCGCTTCTCCAAGGGCCTGTTCGCCTGGGTGGGCTTCCCGAGCGTCACCTTCGACTACCCGAACGCCGCGCGCGAGGGCGGCCGCAGCTCCTGGAACCTGCGCGGCCTGCTCAACTACGGCATCGACGGCCTGCTGTCCTTCAACAACCGCCCGCTGCGCGCCGCCCTCTGGCTCGGCATGGCCCTGCTGCTGTGCGCCGGGCTCTACACGGCCTGGATCGTGGGCGCCGCCCTCGTCCACGGCGTCCAGACACCCGGCTATGTGACCATGATCACCGCTGTGACGGCCCTCGCGGGCGTGCAGATGGTCATGCTGGGAGTGATCGGGGAGTACACGGGACGCATCTACTACGAAGTGAAGGGCCGCCCGCACTTCCTGGTGAAGGCGACCAACGTGGAACGGACGAAAGACCTCATCCCTTGATCCCCAGGCAGATATTCACCTTCGCCGCGGTAGGCGTCGTCAATACGGCCGCCTATTACCTGCTGTACCTGCTGTTCCTCACCTGGCTGCCGTATCTGGCCGCGCATGTGCTGGCCTTCGCGATCAGTATGGTCGGCTCCTTTTTCCTGAACGCGCGCTTCACCTACCGGGTCCGGCCCACCTGGCGGAAGTTCCTGCTGTTCCCGCTGACGAACCTGGCGAACTTCCTGATCACCACCGCGGGGGTCTACGTGATCGTGGACGTCCTGCACGCCGGCAGCCGCTTCGCCCCCCTCGTCGCCTCGGCGGCCGCCATCCCGATCACCTTCCTGGTGTCCCGCTGGGTGATGCTCCCCAAGTCGATTGCATAAACGTGCAGCGATACGTATAGTCATGCCATCCAGAGGAGGGTGGACATGGCGGTACGTGCGGCGGTGGCCGGAGCGAGCGGATACGCGGGCGGAGAGGTCCTGCGCCTGCTCCTCGCGCACCCCGAGGTCGAGATCGGTGCCCTGACCGGCAACACCAACGCCGGCCAGCGGCTCGGCGCGCTCCAGCCGCACCTGCTGCCGCTGGCCGACCGGGTGCTGACCGAGACCACGGCCGAGGCGCTCGCCGGGCACGACGTGGTCTTCCTCGCGCTGCCGCACGGGCAGTCCGCCGCCGTGGCCGAGCAGCTCGGCCCGGACGTCCTCGTGATCGACATGGGCGCCGACTTCCGGCTGAAGGACCCGGCCGACTGGGAGAAGTTCTACGGTTCCCCGCACGCCGGCACCTGGCCCTACGGCCTCCCCGAACTTCCGGGTGCCCGCGCCGCGCTGGAGGGGTCCAGGCGCATCGCGGTACCCGGTTGCTACCCCACCGCCGTCACCCTCGCCCTGTACCCCGCCTACGCGGCCGGACTCGCCGAGCCGGAGGCGGTGATCGTCGCCGCGTCCGGCACCTCCGGCGCGGGCAAGGCACCCAAGCCGCACCTGCTCGGCAGCGAGGTCATGGGCTCCATGTCGCCGTACGGCGTCGGCGGCGGCCACCGGCACACCCCCGAGATGATCCAGAACCTCAGCGGGGCGGCCGGGCAGCGGGTCGCCGTCTCCTTCACGCCGACCCTGGCGCCGATGCCCCGCGGAATCCTGGCCACCTGCAACGCCAAGGCCGTCCCCGGGGTGACGGGGGAGTCGCTGCGCGCCGTCTACCAGAAGGCCTACGCCGACGAGCCCTTCGTGCACCTGCTCCCCGAGGGCCAGTGGCCGGCGACCGCGTCCGTGTACGGCTCCAACGCCGTCCAGGTGCAGGTCGCGTACGACGGGTCCACCGACCGCATCATCGTGATCAGCGCCATCGACAACCTGACCAAGGGCACCGCGGGCGGTGCCGTACAGAGCATGAACATCGCCTTGGGGCTTGATGAAGGCACCGGGCTTTCCACGATCGGAGTCGCTCCGTGAGCGACGCACGTGCAGCCACCGGGCCGCAGACAACGACGAAAGCCGCACCGGCGCGCTGCACGGGCGGAGAAGCGAACGAGGAGATGCAGTGAGCGTCACGGCAGCCAAGGGATTCGCGGCGGCGGGTATCGCCGCCGGGATCAAGGAGAACGGCAACCCCGACCTGGCCCTCGTGGTCAACAACGGGCCGCGCCGTGCCGCCGCGGGCGTCTTCACCTCCAACCGTGTGAAGGCCGCGCCGGTGCTGTGGTCGGAGCAGGTCCTCAAGAGCGGCCAGGTCTCCGCCGTCGTCCTCAACTCGGGCGGCGCCAACGCCTGTACGGGCCCCCAGGGCTTCCAGGACACCCACGCCACCGCCGAGAAGGTCGCCGAGGTGCTGGGCCGGGGTGCCATCGAGGTGGCCGTCTGCTCCACCGGTCTCATCGGCGTCCTGCTCCCCATGGACAAGGTCCTCACCGGCGTCGAGACGGCCGCCGCCCAGCTGTCCGAGCACGGCGGCGAGAAGGCCGCCATCGCCATCAAGACCACCGACACCGTGCACAAGACGTCCGTCGTCACCAAGGACGGCTGGACCGTCGGCGGCATGGCCAAGGGCGCCGGCATGCTCGCCCCCGGCCTCGCCACCATGCTGGTCGTCCTCACCACCGACGCCGACCTCGACAGCGAGACCCTGGACCGGGCCCTGCGCGCCGCGACCAAGGTCACCTTCGACCGGGTCGACTCCGACGGCTGCATGTCCACCAACGACACCGTCCTGCTGCTCTCCTCCGGAGCCTCCGGCGTCACCCCGGAGTACAGGGAGTTCGCCGAGGCCGTACGCGAGGTCTGCGCCGACCTCGGCCGCCAGCTCATCGGCGACGCCGAGGGCGCCAGCAAGGACATCAAGGTCGAGGTGGTGGGCGCGGCCAGCGAGAAGGACGCCGTCGAGGTGGGCCGCTCGATCGCCCGCAACAACCTCCTCAAGTGCGCGATCCACGGCGAGGACCCCAACTGGGGCCGCGTGCTGTCCGCCATCGGCACCACCTCCGCCGCCTTCGAGCCGGACCAGCTCAACGTGGCCATCAACGGCGTCTGGGTGTGCAAGAACGGCTCCGTCGGCGAGGACCGCGAGCTGGTCGACATGCGCTACCGCGAGGTGCACATCGTCGCCGACCTGGCCGCGGGCACCGAGACCGCGACCATCTGGACCAACGACCTGACCGCCGACTACGTCCACGAGAACAGCGCCTACTCGTCATGAGCACTCGTAAGCACACGGCCCTGCCGAAAGCGCAGATCCTCATCGAGGCGCTGCCCTGGCTGACCCGGCACCACGGCAAGATCGTCGTCATCAAGTTCGGCGGCAACGCCATGGTGAACGAGGAGCTGAAGGCCGCCTTCGCCCAGGACGTCGTCTTCCTGCGGCACGCCGGCCTCAAGCCGGTCGTCGTCCACGGCGGCGGCCCGCAGATCAGCGCCGCCCTCGACAAGCACGGCATCGTCAGCGAGTTCAAGGCGGGCCTGCGCGTCACCACCGAGGACGCCATGGACGTCGTACGGATGGTGCTGGCCGGACAGGTCCAGCGCGAACTGGTCGGCCTGCTCAACCAGCACGGCCCGCTCGCCGTCGGTCTGACCGGCGAGGACGCGCACACCATCACCGCCGTCAAGCACCAGCCGGAGATCGACGGCGAACTGGTCGACATCGGCCGGGTCGGCGAGATCACCGGCATCGACACCGGCGCGATCGAGGCGCTGCTGGCCGACGGCCGGATCCCGGTCGTCTCCTCGATCGCCCGCTCCGAGGACGACCACCATGTCTACAACGTCAATGCTGATACGGCGGCTGCGGCACTCGCTGCGGCACTGGGCGCCGAGACCCTCATGGTCCTCACCGACGTCGAGGGCCTCTACGAGGACTGGCCGAACTCCGACGAGGTGATCAGCCGTCTCACCGCCTCCCAGCTGGAGAAGCTGCTGCCGGAGCTCAGTGCCGGCATGGTGCCGAAGATGGAGGGCTGCCTGCACGCCGTGCGCAACGGCGTGACCACCGCCCGGGTGATCGACGGCCGGGTCCAGCACTCGATCCTGCTGGAGATCTTCACCGACGAGGGCATCGGCACCATGGTCGTGCCCGACGAGCACAAGGGGGACGCGCAGTGACGGGCAACCAGGAGCTGACCCAGCGGTGGCAGGGCTCGCTCATGAACAACTACGGCACCCCGCGGCTGCCCCTGGTGCGCGGTGAGGGCACGAAGCTGTGGGACGCCGACGGCCGCGTCTACCTCGACTTCGTCGGCGGTATCGCCACCAACGCCCTCGGCCACGCCCACCCGGCGATCGTCGAGGCCGTCGGCAGGCAGATCGGCTCCCTCGGCCATGTCTCCAACCTCTTCATGGCCGAGCCCACCATCGCCCTCGCCGAGCGGCTGCTGACGCTCTTCGGCCGCGAGGGCCGGGTCTTCTTCTGCAACTCCGGCGCCGAGGCCAACGAGGCCGCCTTCAAGATCGGCCGGCTGACCGGGCGCACCCCTATGGTCGCCACCAACGGCGGCTTCCACGGCCGGACCATGGGCGCCCTCGCGCTCACCGGCCAGCCCGGCAAGCAGGAGCCCTTCCTGCCGCTGCCCGGCGAGGTCACCCACGTCCCCTACGGTGACGCCCAGGCCCTGGCCGCCGCCGTCACCGAGGACACCGCCCTCGTCATCATCGAACCCGTCCAGGGCGAGAACGGCGTCGTCGTCCCGCCCGCCGGCTACCTCAAGGCCGCCCGCGCGATCACCGCCGCCACCGGTGCCCTGCTGGTCCTGGACGAGGTGCAGACCGGCATCGGCCGCACCGGCACCTGGTTCGAGTACCAGGCCCACGAGGGCGTCCTGCCCGATGTCGTCACCCTCGCCAAGCAGCTCGGCGGCGGACTCCCGCTCGGTGCGACCGTCGCCTTCGGCCGCGCCGCCGAACTGCTCCAGCCCGGCCAGCACGGGACGACCTTCGGCGGCAACCCGGTCGCCTGCGCGGCCGGCCTGGCGGTGCTCGACACGATCGCGGCCGAGGGACTGCTGGAGAACGTCAAGCGGCAGGGCGAGAAGCTCCGCCAGGGAATCGAGGCCCTGGGCCACCCGCTGATCGATCATGTCCGTGGTGCCGGCCTGCTCCTGGGTATCGTGCTCACCGGGCCGTACGCAGCGCAGGTGCAGCAGACGGCCCAGAAGGCCGGGTTCCTGGTGAACGCGCCCGCCCCCGACGTCGTGCGGCTCATGCCGCCGCTGAACCTCCGCGACGACGAGACGGGCGCGCTGCTCCAGGCACTGCCCGGCATCCTCGACGCAGCGAACCCGGTGGACGGGGACGGACGATCCGGAGAATGAGACGACGATGAGCCAGGCGCAGGACCAGGAGCAGGCGGCGGGGGCCGGACCGGCCGTACCGCAGACCCGCACCGCACGGCACCGCCGGATCGTGGACATCCTCAACCGGCAGCCGGTGCGCTCGCAGAGCCAGCTGGCCAAGCTGCTCGCCGACGACGGGCTGAGCGTCACCCAGGCGACGCTCTCCCGGGACCTCGACGAGCTGAACGCGGTCAAGATCCGCAACAACGACGGCGACCTGATCTACGCGGTGCCGAGCGAGGGCGGCTTCCGCACCCCGCGCGCTCCGCTGGGCGAGTCGGCGAAGGAGGAGCGGATGCGGCGCCTGTCGCAGGAGCTGCTGATCTCCGCGGAGGCCTCCGCCAACCTCGTGGTCCTGCGCACCCCGCCGGGCGCGGCCCAGTTCCTGGCCTCGGCCATCGACCAGGCAGAGCTGCACGACATCCTCGGCACCATCGCCGGTGACGACACCCTGCTGCTGATCAGCCGGAACCCGACCGGCGGCCAGGCGCTGGCGGACCACCTGCTGCGCCTCGCGCAGAACGGGCACTGACCGGCACCGGCACACCCTGCGGGGTACCGCCCGGCGGCGGACGATGAAGAGGTGGTCCTCCGTCGCCGGCGGGCAATCCCCGGGCGGCCGCCGGCCGTATACACAGATGTGTCGGGTTTCCGGTTCCCCGTGGGCCGTCTCCCGGACGAGGCGCTGCTGTCCGGGCTGGCCACCGGCGATCCCGAACTCGCCGTCGTCTTCGTCCGCCGCTTCCAGCACCGGGTCTTCGGCGTCGCCATGGCCGTCACCGGGGACCAGCAGCTCGCCGAGGACATCGCCCAGCTGACCTTCGAGCGCGCCTGGCGGCACGCGCAGATCTACGACTCGCGCCGTGGCTCGGTCACCACCTGGCTGACGACCATCGCGCACAACCTCGCCGTCGACGCCGTCCGGGCCCGGCGGACGGAGCCCATGGCCCCCGAGGACATCGACGCCCTCCTCGGTGTCGTCACCGAGACGCCCGAGCAGTGGGCCCTGGCCGACGAGGCCTCCACCCAGCTGCGCGCCGCCGTGTCCCGGCTGCCCCGGGAACAGGCCCGGGCCCTGACCATGGCTGGCGTCTACGGCATGACGGCCCGGCAGATCGCCGACGCGGAGCACATCCCGCTGGGCACCGCCAAGACCCGGATCAGGGCGGCCATGGCCAAACTGCGCGGTACCGTCGCGCCGTCCGAGCGAGGCGACCATGACCAGTGAACCGAACTGCGGCAGACTGCGGGAGATCGGCGCCGAGCTGGCGCTGGGCGTACTGCCGGGCCGCGAGCGGGCGGAGGCGGTCGCCCATCTGGACGGGTGCGCGGACTGCCGGGAGTACGTACGGCAGCTGACCCTGGTCGGCGACCGGCTGATCGGCCTGCTGCCGGACGCCGAGCCGCCGCTCGGCTTCGAGACCCGGGTGGCCCGCAGGCTGGCGGCGAGCGCCGGCCGGGCGCCCGGCCGGCGCTTCTCCGGCCGCACCCGCCGCCTCCGGCTGCGGGTCGCGGCGGCCGGGGCCGCGCTGACGGCCGCCGTCGGGTTCACCGGCTGGGCGGTCGGCACCGCCGTCCAGGACCTCACCGCCGCGCCCTCCGCCGCCGTCGAGTCCGAGCCCATGCTGGTCGGGGACATGACCGCGAGCGGCCGCGGCGGCCGGCCGGCCGGCGAGGTCTACGCCCGCCCCGGCAGCCCCGGCTGGATCTTCGTGTCCGTCGCCCTGACCGGCCCGCACGCCCGCTACTCCGGCCCGGTCACCTGTGTCCTGGTGCGCCCCGACGGCACGGCCGTCCGCCTCGGCGCCTTCGCCCTGCACGACGGGCACGGCGACTGGGGCGCGACGGCGGCCGTCGACCCCGCCGCCGTCTCCGGCGCCCGCCTGCTCACCCCGGACGGCACGGTCCTCGCCACCGCCCGCCTCGGCACCGGCCGCGTGGTGGCACCGGAGCACTGAGGTGCTGGTTCACAGGGGACCGGGCTTCGGCACGGACGCCTCCAGAGCGGTGGTGAGTTCGGCGACCGTGGGGCGGGCGGCGGGGTCGGGGCGCAGACAGGCGTCGACCACCTCGGCGAGCGGCCGGGGCAGCCGCCGCCGGGACCCGACCGGCGGGGCGCTCCGCACCGTCTGCGGACACCGGTCCGGCCCGGTGCCGGTGCCGGTCCCCGCGCAGTCGAACGGCGGCCCCCCACAGGCGACCTCGAACAGCGTGATACCGACGCCCCACACATCGGCGGCGGCCGTCAGCGGCCCGGCGCGGGCCTGCTCCGGAGCCAGGTAGCGGGCTGTGCCGAGGCCGGCGGGGGCGGGCCCGGGCGGCCGCGCCACACTCAGGTCCAGCACCTTCGCATGGCCGCGCTCCACCACCACGTTGGACGGCTTGAGATCCAGATGCAGCAGACCCCGGCCGTGCAGATAGTGGACCGCCGAGCACAGCTGCACCCCGAGCAGCGCCACATCACCGGCGGCCGGCCGGCGTTGCAGCCGGCGCACCAGACGCGCGAGCGTCTCCCCGGTGAGCGTCTCCAGGACGACCAGCGGCTCCGGCGCGGCGAAGGTGTCGTAACCGCGCACCAGATGCGGATGGGTGAACTCCCGCAGCCACCGGCCCTCCCGCAGCAGCCGCTCACCGAGCCGCCGCTCGCCCCGGCGGTCCGGGCGCACCGCCTTGAGCACACACCGGCAGGCCCGTTCCGCGCTCCAGGCGTCGTAGACGTCGAGCCAGCCGGTGCGCACCAGATGGCCGAGGACCGTGTAGCCCGGCACCGGTTCGGTGCCCGCCGCCCAGGGCGCGGGGCCGCTCATGACAGCACCGCGCCCGCGTTCAGCCGGTGCAGCCGGGCGTAGGGTCCCGCCCTGCCGAGCAGCTCCGCAGGGGGGCCGTCCTCCACCACCCGGCCGTGGTCGAGCACCACGATCCGCGTGGCGTCCCGCACCGTCAGCAGGTTGTGGGAGATCACCACGGTGGTCCGCCCGGCCATGAGCCGGCGCAACGGCTCCATGATCCGCCGGCCCGACCGCACGTCCAGCCCGGTGGTCGGCTCGTCCAGCAGCAGCACCGGGGCGTCCCGGATCATCGCCCGCGCGATCGCCAGCCGCTGGCACTGGCCGCCGGACAGGGTGCGGCCGCGCTGGCCGACCAGGGTGTCGTAGCCCTCCGGGAGCCGCTCGATGAACTCGGCCGCGTCCGCGGCCCGCGCCGCCGCGACGATGTCCGCCTCACTCGCCCCCGGCCGCCCGTAGGCGATGTTCTCCCGCACGGTGCCATGGAAGACGAGCGTCTCCTGGAGCACCACCGCGACGCCCTCCCGCACCTCGGCGAGCCGCAGCTCCCGCAGATCGGTGCCGTCCAGCCGGACCGCTCCCCGCTCCGGGTCGTAGAACCGCAGCTGGAGCCGGGCGACCGTCGACTTGCCGGCCCCGCTCGCCCCGACCAGCGCGAGCGTCTCCCCGGGCGCCACCCGGAACGACACGTCCGACAGCGCCCAGGACCCGCTGCCGGGGTAGCGGAACCACACGCCGTCGAACTCCACGTGCCCCCGCACCCGGCCCAGCCTTCGGGGCCGGTCCGCCTCCACGACCTGCGGCCGCTGGTCCAGCAGCTCGATGATCCGCTCCGCCGAGGCGGAGGCGCCGTAGAAGGCGGTGCCGAGCCGGGACAGGTCCCGCACCGGGCCGTAGAGCTTGCCGATCAGCGCCAGGAAGACCAGCAGACCGCCCAAGGTCAGCTGGCCCTGGGACAGCTTCCAGGTGCCGAGGCCCATCACCGCGAGGCCCCCGCACACCTCGATCAGCTCCACCACGGGCCGGTACAGGGCACGGACCCGCGCCGCGGCCAGCGCCGCCCGGAACCGGCCCGCGCTCTCCCGCGCGAAGCGGCGCTCCCCCCAGCCCTGCCGGTTGTACGCCTGCACCAGCGCGACATTGCCGAGCGACTCCTCCACGATCGCGCTGATCGAACCGGTGCGCCGCCGGCGCTCCCGGGAGGCGTCCTTGACCAGCCGGGAGAAGTGCCGCGCGGCCCCCCAGAACAGCGGCACGATGACCAGGGCCAGCAGCGTCAGGTCCCAGCGCAGGTAGAACAGCAGGCCCAGGAAGACACCCAGCCGGATCACGTAGTACAGGGCGTCCGCGACCCCCGAGAGCAGGAACGTCTCGACGGCGTCGACATCGCCGGTGATCCGGGACAGCACGTCCCCGAGCCGGCGCCGTTCGAAGAAGCCCAGGGACAGGCCCTGGACATGGCGGAAGACGTCCGCGCGCAGGGCGAGCAGGAAGCGCTCGCCGACCCAGGTGGACGTCATGTCGTCGGCGAACCCCAGCACACCGGAGCACAGCACCAGTCCCACGTAGGCCGGTGCGATCCAGCGGAAGGGGCTCAGGTCGTGGGGGACCAGCACCTGGTCCACGACCGTCTTGAAGAGCCACAGCTCGGCGGCGTCGACGGCGGGGGCGGTCAGACCGAGCAGCAGCACGGGCAGCAGCCAGCGCCGGCCGCCGCGCGTGTAGGGCCAGAACCGCCGGAACACCTCACGCGGCGACACCTGGGGCGCGGCGGGGACGACGGCAGGAGCGGACCGGGGCGGTCGGTCCCCGGTCCGCTCGGCCCTCATCGGTGGTCACCACCGGTGGCCGGAGTGGTCGTCGGTACGACGGTCACGATGCCGCCTGCGGAACATCGTGGTGTCGTCGTGGTGCGAGGTCGTGTCCCTCCTGTCCTTGTCGTGACCGCGGTCGGCGGGCATGAGCCTGCTGAAGATCGCCATGGGTTCCTCCCGAAACATCCGGTATGGGGGATACGTTTCAGAACCGGAATCGGATGGCGTCCCCGGCGTTCCGCGGCGTGCCTTCCGGAAGGTCAGCCGAGCCGCGCGGCCAGCCCCCCGGTGCAGCGCACCTCGTCGCCCGCCGTGATCAGCAGTCCCTCCACCTCCGGCAGCGACTCCAGCCAGGCCAGACCCGCCCGGGAGCCCATCGCGAAGGCCGCCGTGGCCCAGCAGTCCACCCAGGTCAGCCGGGGGCCCACCACGGTCACGGCCACCAGGTCCGTCACCGCCGGCCGGCCGGTGCGCGGATCGACGATGTGCGCGCCCCGCTCGGCCGTGCCCGACGTCGCGACGGACAGCTCGTCCAGCCCCGCACTGGAGATCACCGCCGCCAGCCCGCCCGGCCGGAGCGGGTCCGCGATCCCCACCCGCCACGGCCGCCCGGGCTCCGGCGTACCGAACATCTGCACGTCCCCGCCCCCGTTGACGCTGACCCCGCGCACTCCGGGCACCTCCGCCAGCAGCCGCGCCGCCCGTTCCGCCGCCCAGCCCTTGACGATGCCGGTGGGATCCAGCGCGCCCCGGTAGCGGGTGCTGAACCAGCCGTCGCTCACCCGCTCCGCCTCGTCCGCCAGCCGCAGCACCTCGGCCACCTCGGGCGCGCACTCCGCGGTCTCCAGCTCGCCCCGGGCCAGCCGCGACACCTCGCTGTCCGCGCGGTAGGTGCTGAAGATGCCGTCCGCCCGGTGCAGCCCGGCCACGGCCGTGCCGAGCGCCGCCCGCACCGCACCGGGTTCCCCGCCGCGGACGTCGAAGGAGAAGACCGTCCCCATGACCTCCTCCGCATGACGCACCGCGGCGGGAGCCTGTGCCGACCCGCCCACCGGATCAGCCACCCGCCTGGTCCAGCGCTGATTGCAGCGACTGCCGGTAGCCGGTGCTGGTGTAGGTCGCACCGGAGACGGCGTCGATGCGGGCGTTCCCGGCCATCACGGCCTCCTGGTTCAGCTTGGGCACGGCCAGTGCGGTCTTCTGGTCGCTGAGGCCGCCCTTGGGTGCCTGGACGGCTTCCGCCTTGGTGATCTTGCCGCCGTTGACGGTGATGCGCACCTGGACCGGGCCGTACTGGGTCTGCTCGACGCGCCCGGTGATCGTGCGGGAGGTGGAGGCGCCTGCGGGTGGTAGCTGGTCGAGTGCCGACTGGAGGGACTGTTTGTAGCCGGTGCTGGTGTAGGTGGCTCCGGACACCGAGTCGATACGCGCGCTCTGTGCTGCCACGGCCTCCTGGCCGAGCTTGGGTACGGCCAGTGCGGTCTTCTGGTCGCTGAGGCCGCCCTTGGGTGCCTGGACGGCCTCGGCCTTGGTGATCTTGCCGCCGTTGACGGTGATCCGCACCTGGACCGGGCCGTATTGGGTCTGCTCGACGCGCCCGGTGACCGTGCGGGAGCTGGAGGCGCCTGCGGGTGGTAGCTGGTCCAGTGCCGACTGGAGGGACTGTTTGTAGCCGGTGCTGGTGTAGGTGGCTCCGGACACCGAGTCGATACGCGCGCTCTGCGCCGCCACGGCCTCCTGGCCGAGCTTGGGTACGGCCAGTGCGGTCTTCTGGTCGCTGAGGCCGCCCTTGGGTGCCTGGACGGCTTCCGCCTTGGTGATCTTGCCGCCGTTGACGGTGATCCGCACCTGGACCGGGCCGTACTGGGTCTGCACCACCCGCCCGCTGACCGTGCCCGTACCGCCCTGCGGTGACTGCCGTCCCGCCGCCGTCTGCTGCGGGGCGGCGCCCGCCGCCGACGCCGCGGACGGGTCGGACGCCGGCTTGAACGCCAGCAGCAGCACGACACCGGACACGGTCGCGGCGGTGGCCAGCACGACCCGCCGGAGGGGGTGGTTCTTCCTCATCGTTCTCCCAGCTCCGCTCACATCTCGAACGACTCGTGATGGATGCGGCGGGCGGGAACCCCCGCGCCGCGCAGTGCCTCGTACACCGACTGTGCGAACCCGGGCGGGCCGCACATGAACACGTCGTGCCGGTCGACGTCAGGGATCTTCCGCTGGAGGTTCTCCGCGGAGATGTCCGGACGCTCACCGTCCGGGCTGTTCACCGCGTACATCAGCCGGGCGCCCCGCTCCTCGGCGATCGCCGCCAGCTCGTCCCACAGCGCCAGATCCTGGGTGGTGTTGGCCCGGTAGAGCAGGGTGATGTCCCCGGCCGCGCCGGGCAGCGTCTCGAACAGGGCGCGCATCGGCGTGATGCCGACTCCGCCGGCGATCAGCAGCACCTTGCCCCGGCTGCGGCGCTGCGCGGTCAGCGCGCCGTACGGGCCCTCCGCCCACACCCGGGTGCCCGGCGTCAGCTCGCGCAGCCGCTCACTGTGGTCGCCGATCGCCTTCACCGTGATCCGCAGCATGCCCGGGCGGGGCGCCGCCGACAGCGAGTACGGGTGCGAGCTGAACCGCATGCCCGGCGCGAGGAACCGCCAGCGGAAGAACTGGCCCGCCTCCGCGCCCATCCGGTGCAGCCGCCGCCCGCCGATCAGCACCGACACGATGCCCGGCGCCTCCTCGACGACCGCCTCGACCCGCATCCGGTGCCGGAAGTTGAGCCGGATCGGGGTGAGGATCCGGTACCAGAGCACCAGCGCGGTGACGGCGCCGTACAGGCCGTACCAGAAGGTCTTCGCCGCAGGCGTGACCGCGAAGTCGTTGCCGGTGGTGATCTGGTGCCAGAACGTCAGGAACACCGCCGCGTAGGTCAGCAGATGCACGTGGTACCAGGTGTCGTACGGCAGCCTGCGGCGGATTCCGCCGATCGAGCTGAGCCCGATCAGCAGGAACAGTCCGGTGCCGACGGCCGCCTTGCCCATGTCGGGCAGCTGCTCCACCGAGTCGACCGTCTGCTGCACGATGTCGCCGAGCGACCTGCCCGCCTGGAGCGCGTACCCCCACATGGTGAGGAAGACATGCGCGGCGATCAGACAGAGCGTGTAGCGGCCGCTCATCGCGTGCCAGCGGGCCACCCGGTCGGAGCCCACCCGCCGCTCCAGCGCCGGGACGCGGGCCATCTGGAGCACGACCAGCGCCAGCAGATAGCCGGCCAGCAGTCCGGTGATCCGGCCCGCGTTGAGGATCCGGCCGGTGTCGTCGGCGACGGACGGCGTGTCCTGCCACCAGAGCCACAGCACGGCCGCCGCGCCCGCCCACACGGCGAGCAGCAGGGGGACGGCCGGCGAGCGGCGCGGGCGGATGCGCCGCATCGTCTGTCGGCGGGCGGCGCGGCCGCTTGCGAGCGTGGTGGACACGGCTCCTCCGTGGTTCCTCCGTAGGGGACTTGACCCTCGGCCCACAGATACGTGCCGGATACGCCCGGTGTTCAGCGGCCCCGCCTCACAGACCGGCCGAGTCCAGCGCGGACTGGAGGGACTGCTTGTAGCCGGTGCTGGTGTAGGTGGCTCCGGACACCATGTCGATGTCCGCGCTCTGCGCGGCCAGCGCCTCCCGCCGCAGCTGCGGAACGGCGTAGCTGTTGATCTCCTGGTCGCGCGGGTTGTCCGACGGGTACTGCACGGCCGTCACCTCGGTGAGCCGGCCGCTCCTGATCGTCACCCGTACCTGGACCGGACCCCAGCGGGTCTGCACGGTGTCGCCGGTGACGGTCCCGGAAACGGTCGTGGAGCCGGAGCCGTCCTTCGACCCGCTGGAGGGGGACGAACTGCTCGACACCGACGGCGACTTGCCCTCCGCCAGCGCCGGCACCGGAGCCGTGTGCGGCTTCAGCGACAGCAGCAGCACCATCCCGGACACCGTGGCGGCACTCGCCAGCACGATCCGGCGCAGCGGGCGGTTCTTCCTCAACGCGTGCACGTGTCTGCCTCCCGGCTCTCAGAACTCGAACGACTCGTGGTGGATACGGCGGTCCGGCACCCCGGCCGCCCGCAGCGCCTCGTACACGTCCCGTGCGAAGCCGTGCGGCCCGCAGAGGTACACGTCATGACCGGCGAGGCCCGGGAAGCTCGCACGCAGCGACTCCGCGGTGAAGGCGGGCCGCCGCCCGCCGGGCCCGTTGAGCGCGTACAGCACCCGCGCCCCGCGCCACCGGGCGATCGCCTCCAGCTCCGCGCCCAGCGCCAGATCCTCCGCGGACCGCGCCCGGTACAGCAGCGTGACCTCGCCCGGCAGCGTCTCGAACAGCGCCCGCAGCGGGGTGACACCGACACCGGCCGCGATCAGCAGCGAGCGGCGGCCGGCGGCCCGGTCCGCGGTGAGCGAGCCGTACGGCCCCTCCGCCCACACCCGGGTGCCCGGCCGCAGCAGCGCCACCGCCGCACTGTGGTCGCCGAGCGCCTTCACGGTGATCCGCAAGCGGTCCTGGCGGGGCGGCGCGGACAGCGAGTACGGCGTCGACGTCCAGCCCATGCCCTCGCCGAGGAACCTCCAGCGGAAGAACTGGCCCGGCCGCGCGCCCAGCTCCGCCAGGTGCCGGCCGCGCACGACGACCGAGTACACCCCCGGCGCCTCCGGCTGCACCGACTCCACCCGCAGCCGGTGCCGCCGGTTGAGCCGGACCGGCGCGAGGATCCGGAACCACAGCACCAGCGCCGCGACACCGCCGTACAGCGCGTACCAGGCGCCGGTGGCGAGCGGGTCGCCGGTGAAGTCGCCGCCCAGCGACAGCTGGTGGAAGAAGGCCAGGAACACGGCCGCGTACGTCAGCAGATGGACGTAGTACCAGAACTCGTAGCCGGTGCGGCGGCGCGCGGCCCGTATCGAGGTGATGCCGACGGCGAACAGGATCACCGTGCCGGCGGTCGCCTTGAGCATGTCCGGGTAGTCCAGGACGACGGTCACCGTCTCGTGCCACAGCGACGCCCGGTCCTGCGCCGCGTACCCGGCGAGGATCAGCACGATGTGCGCGACGAGCAGGCTGATCGTGTACCGGCCGGCCATCGCGTGCCAGCGCGCCACCCGGTCCGAGCCCACCCGGGTCTCCAGCAGCGGAACCCGCGCCATCAGGCCGACCAGCACCGCGCAGGCGTAGCCGCACAGCAGCCCGGCGATCCGCCCGGCGCCGGTCAGCCAGCCCGCGGTACCGACCACGGACCCGGTGTCCGACCACCACAGCGCGACCACGGCCGCCGCCCCGGCCCACAGCACGGCCAGCACCGCACCGGCGGGGGAGCGCCGTGCGGTCCGAGGCAGGGGCACGGGCGGGGCCGCCCGGCCGGTTCCGACGGTCGTCATGAGTGCCGTCCCTTCGTTCGTCCAGCCCGGCCACTGTGCGGGCCGAAGCTCTGAGGGACCTCTGAACACAGGCCCTGCGGGGCCTTTCCGACGGAACTCTCAGGCTTTCCTCATCCAGGCCCCGGGGGAGGGGGGCGGTACTCAGAGAAAACTCAGAGGGGACGGGGTGGGATCCGCCCCGGCGCACGAGCGATGCTGGTAAGCGCGATGAACACCACCCGTTCCGGCCGCCCGGCCCTCACCCGCCCCGACGGCACCGCGCTGCGCGTCCTCGTCGTCGACGACGACCCCGACCTCGCCGAGGTCCTCACCGGCGCCCTGCGCTACGAGGGCTGGGAGGTCCGCGCCGCCGCCGACGGCACCGCGGCCCTCGCCGCCTTCCGCGAGCTGCTGCCCGACGCCGTCGTCCTCGACGTCATGCTCCCCGACACCGACGGCTTCGCCGTGCTGCGGCGGCTGCACGAGGTGAAACCCGACGTGTGCGTGCTCTTCCTCACCGCCCGGGACGCCGTCGAGGACCGTATCGCCGGCATCACGGCGGGCGGCGACGACTATGTCACCAAGCCCTTCAGCCTGGAGGAGGTCGTCGCCCGGCTGCGCGGACTGCTGCGCCGCGCCGGCATGGCCCGCCAGCAGGAGGAGGGCCCCCGGCTGGTCGTCGGCGACCTGATCATGGACGAGGAGGCCCGGGAGGTCACCCGCGCCGGTGAGCTGATCGAGCTGTCGCCGACCGAGTTCGAACTCCTCCGCTTCCTGATGCGCAACCCGCGCCGGGTGCTCAGCAAGACCCAGATCCTCGACCGCGTCTGGTCCTACGACTTCGGCGGCCGGGCCCATGTCGTGGAGCTGTACATCTCCTACCTGCGCAAGAAGATCGACGCGGGCCGCGAGCCCATGATCCACACGGTGCGCGGGGCGGGCTACGTCCTCAAACCGGTCACGGTGACCCCGTGAACCGGGTGCGCGCCGCCCTGCTCCGCGCCCGCCGGCTGCCCCGCCCCCGCACCCTGCGCGCCCGGCTCACCGTCGGGCTGGTGGTGCTGCTCGCGGTGAGCTGCGCCGCCGTCGGCCTCGCCGCTGTCGTCGAGCTGAACGGCTTCCTCACCCAGCGCCTGGACGAACAGCTCACCCAGGTCGGCACCCGCTTCCCGGAGAGCCTGGAACACGGGGGCACGGTGCCGTCGGGAAAGCCCGACGACCACGACGGCGACGAGCACGCCGACACCCGGCGCATGGCCACCGGCACCTTCGGCGCCCGCCTGGTGCGGGGAACCGTCACCCACAAGGGGCTGATCCGCTCCGGCGACCCCTCCGCCGACCTCAACGTCGACCTGACGGCGGGCGACGCCCGGCGGCTGGCCGCGGTCCCCGCCGACGCCCGGCCGCACACCGTCGAACTCTCCTCCCTGGACGACTACCGCGTCATCGCCACCACCGGCCGGGACGGCGACGTCCTGATCGTCGGCCTCCCGCTGGAGCCGGTCCAGGCCACCGTGCACCGCCTGGAACTGGTCGCCGGGATCGTCTTCGGCCTCGCGCTCGTGGTGACCGGCGTGGCCGGCGCCTACTGGGTCCGCTGGTCCCTGCGCCCCCTGCGCCGGGTCACCGCCACCGCCACCCGGGTCAGCGAGCTCCCGCTGGCCAGCGGCGAGGTCACCCTGCCGCCGCGCACCCGGGACGCCGACCCGCACAGCGAGGTCGGCCAGGTCGCCGCGGCCCTGGACCGCATGCTCGGCCATGTCGAGGACGCCCTGACCAAGCGGCACGCCAGCGAGGAGCGGCTGCGCCGGTTCGCCGCCGACGCCAGCCACGAGCTGCGCACCCCGGTCGCCTCCGTCCGCGGCCACGCCGAACTGGCCCTGCTCCACCCCGGCCCGGTGCCCCCGGAGGTCACCCGCGCCCTGGAGCGCATCAGCGCCGAGTCCGCCCGGATGGGCCTGATGGTCGACGACCTGCTGCTGCTCGCCCGGCTCGACGCGGGCCGCCCGCTGGAGCGCCGCCCGGTCGACCTCACCCACCTGGTCCTGGACGCGGTCACCGACGCCCGCGCGGCGGGCCCCGGGCACCGCTGGACCCTGGACCTCCCCGAGGAACCGGTCACGGTCACCGGCGACGCCCACCGCCTGCACCAGGTGCTGGCCAACCTGCTCGCCAACGCCCGCACCCACACACCCGCCGGTACGAAGGTCACGGTGACCCTCGAAGCCCGGGACGACGCGGCCGTCCTCTCCGTACACGACGACGGACCCGGTGTCCCGCAGGACGTCCAGCCCGGTGTCTTCGAGCGCTTCACCCGCGCCGAACACCGCCGCCCCGCCGGCACCGGGGGCTCCGGCGCGGGTCTCGGCCTGTCCATCGTGGCGGCGGTGACACAGGCGCACGGCGGCACCGTGGACCTGGACAGCCACCCGGGCTCCACGACGTTCACGGTACGACTGCCCCGGCCGGCCGGCTGAGCAGCTCGCCCGGCACCGGCGGCCTCGTCATCCGCCCCCTGCGCCACACCCCGGCACCGGCGTCACCGACAGCACCGTGCGCGCGGGCAGCACGGTCCGCCCGCTCTCCCCGTCCGGCCGCAGCGCCACCCCGTCCGCCCCCGACCCGAGGAACTCCCCGCACCGCTCGCCGGTGGTCGTGGTGACCCGGACCAGATGGTCCGGCGCCGGCCCGGTGGTCGTCCAGGCCACCACCACCGCGCCGCTCACCAGCACGATCCCCGCCACACAACACACCGAGGCCTGCCGCAGCGCCCCGGTGACCCGCACGGTCTCCGCCTCGGTCCACCGGCGCAGCGCCTGACCGGCGAGCAGCACCCGGCTCCCGGGCCGGCCGTGCGCGGCGCGCACCGCGAGCACCGAGCCGGCGAACAGCAGCACGAACGCGGCCCCCAGCAGCAGCGTGGCCGCCAGCCGGGCGGCGGAGGGCAGCTGGGACAGATCGTCGCGCCCCTTGAGCGTCACCAGTACCGCCAGCAGCGCGGTGAGCCCGGTCAGCCCGTTGCGCCAGCCCTCGGCCTGCCTCCGCAACTCGGCCAGCTGGGAGAACTCCAGCTCACGGGCGAGCTGCGCCCAGCGCCGCGCGGACTGCCCACTCATCACACCGCCCCGATCCGCCAGCTCGCCCCGCACCCGGTGAACGGCGCGTTCTCCGGAAGGTCCGGATGCGGATGCCCGCACTCGCAGAAGTGCGTCTCCCGGGTCACGAGACCGGCGTCGGCATCCGGATCGGGCGCGGGCTGCCGACCGCCCAGCCAGGAACGCAACCCCTTGGTGCCGGTGCCGGGGGCGCCGTGCCGGTACTCCGTCGACGTCCGCCCATGACAGCGCGGACACGCACCCTCGACCACGATGCCGAGCCCGTCGGGGGAGGGGGTCCGGGTGAAGGGGGCGGCGGCCAGCCCCATGTCCCGCTCCGCGTAGGCGAGCCCGAAGTCGTGGCCGGGCGGGGAGGGTTCAGTCATCTGCGAGCGCCTCACTCTCGGTCTCGGGGACGCTCAGACCGAACATCCCGGCGTACAGCAGCAGCCGGTCCCTGATCCACTCCACGCTCTCCCGGGTCGCCTCGGCGGCGAGCGCGACATGGCGCCGGGTCACCGTCCCCTCGACGGCGGGGAGCCTGCCGTCGAAGTGCCGGCTGAGCAGCGTGAGGTCCTGCCAGCAGGGGATGGTGTCCGTGGCGGGGGCCGGGGGCAGCGCCGTACGGCCGGGCAGCAGGGGCAGATACGGCGTGATCCGGCGCACGGTCTCGGAGACGGGCTCTCCGAGCCGGGCGGCGATGCTGACGAGGTCCAGGGGGGTGTAGGGGGTGTCGGGGTCGGAGACGCGGTAGGTGGGGGAGAGGGCGACGATGTCCCAGTCGTTTGGCACGTCCTGGGGCAGCGCGGCCAGTTCGGTTGTGGTGAGGGGTGGTACGAGGGCGCCGAGGGGCCGGTAAGCCCTCAACTGCTCGTATGCGGTGATTGGTTGGAGAGCGAAGCGCCGCGCGTAACGGGCCAGCGCCAAAGGGGTCAGGGGTCTCCACTCGCAGGCAGCCGCATTCGCGTGGTTCCGGTCGCCGGCGCCAAGTGCGTCGCAGAGGTCCTCGGAGGGCCGGTGGTGGGCGAGTGCCGGCGGGAGGGGCGGCAGCTGAAGACCGAAGGAGGGGGCGTGCTGGGCGGCGAGACCCCAGACTGAGCTCAGCGATTCCTGAAGGCGCGCGGCGGCGTGGACCAACACGGTCGCGGTCAGCATCGCGGCGGGGTAATTGGAGTCTTCATGGGCGGCGTCGTTGCCGGACAAGGCGTACCGGCTGCGCAGATCCAGAGACTCCCATGAGTCGCTGTCGATCCTGCCCTCGGCTACAGAGACACCCAAGGTGCGCAGGCCGATGATTTCCTCCTTCGAGAGATCGAAGAGGTAGATGTCTCTCAGATCGAGACCGCTCTCAAGGCCGATGCCTCCCTCCGCCAGGAGGTATTCGAAGATCTCGATGTCATCGAGGGAGGGCACCACCGTGCCGTCCATCTGCCCGTCGCCGTAGCGGGGTTCGTGCACCAGCCCGAGTGTGCTTGCGATCTCTGCTACGCGACGCTCGGCTTCGGCCAGGGAAACACCGAAGAAGCCGGCCGCGAAGATGGTGGCGGACCAGTCCAGCCGGAAGCGTCCGTCCGGCAGCAGGGAGACGCGGTCCATCACGATGGAGCAGCTGTCGGTGTCCAGCTCCAGCCAGGGAGCCATCTCGGCCGGTGACGGGAGCGTCCAACCGAGCCAGCTGAACCCCGCCAGATAGTCGAGTGTCCTGGAAGCCCCGGGTCTGCGGGACCGGGCAAAGATGTCGGCGGGGCCTGCCACACGTCGAAACGGCGGGAACGTCGTGGCCAGGAACAGAGCGGCGATCTCGTCCTGGGTGCAGATGTGGTGCGCATGATGGTCCGGCGGCGTCGGCACGGTCAGGCCATGGAGCGGACTGAGGCGAGCCAGCCGTTCGGTGAGTTCTCCCAGCGGCGTCTTCAGTTTCGCCGAGACCAGAACCAGGCCGCCGAGGTCGTCGATGCGCTTCCCTATGCCGGCGGTGGGCAGGGAATCGAAGGGTGAGTTCGCGGACCTGCCCCGAAGAGCGTCGGCCAGGACGGCGTCCTGCTCGGAGGGGATCCACGCGAGTCCGTCGTTGCCGTCGGTGGGGGGCGGTGAGAGGTCCGGGTCCACGATCCGCAGCTTTCGCATGCGGTACAGCAGGTCGCTCAGGGGAAGCCCGTTTCGGGCAGCATGGACGACGACATCGTGCCACGAATCGAAGTCGCCGGCCGCGACTCCTGCATCGCCGGGCGAAGGTACGGGGTAGCCGGCGAGGCTTTGGGGCCATGCGGGGTAGTAACGCAGGTGAGGGCGGCTGAGCACGGAATCGCGCCATGACCGGATCCGTCCACCTCTGTCGGGAAGGCCGTGCTCGTCATGGGGGAACCACCCCACCTCGTCCAGTGACAGCGCCTCGCCGTCCTCCCCGGCCACCGTGACGCCCTTCCCCCGCCACTCCTCGTCCAGCACCTGGGCCACGCGCAGGCTCTTCTCCTCCAGGTCCGCCGTCCATTTCAGCGTCAGCCCAGGCCACTGCGCCAACGCCGCGGCCCCTCGCCGGAACTGCCGCTCCGCCCCCTCCCGGTCATAGTCCTGCAACTCCGTCCGGCTGACGCTGAGCCTTCCCGCGTGCGGCCCGGTCAGGTTCAGCACATAGCCGAAGGGCTTCTGATCGGTCGCGATCCCGTCGCACAGGACGGCCCCCTCACCGTCGACCCACCACAGCACATCCGGAACGGCGGCCAGGGCCTCCGGGACCTGCAACTCCCCGGCCTCCCAACGGTGTCCGGCCCCCTCACCGTCCACCGCCTCCAGCGCGAACTCGCCGACCCGCACCAGATCCCGCAGCACCCGGGTGCACGACAGCCCGGTGCCGACCGCGTCGTCCCGGAGATAGAGCCGTACCCGGGTGCCGCCTTCCGCCAGTCCGTCCTCCGGGCCGGTGTGCCGGCGGATGCGGAACAGGCTGGCACTGCTGGGGATGTCGACGCGCAGGGCGTGCTCGGCCGGGATGCCGTCCGCGCTGACCTGGCGGGTCACGATCGTCATCTCGTCGGCCAGCATGAAGTAACTGAACACGCCGATGCCGAAACGGCTGTTGGGATACAGCCTGAGACTGCGGTCGTGCCGCAGCCAGCGCGACTGCTCCCGGCGGAACGCCTTGGACCGCTCGAAGCGGCTGCCGGCCCGGGTGAACGTGTGGGTGAGCAGCTCCGCGCTCATGCCCACGCCGTTGTCCCGGCACTCGACGTACCGGCCGCGCTCGTCCTCGCCCTGGGTGAAGGTGATCCGCCCGCTCCAGTCGGCGGGCCGCGCCCCGCGCCCGCGCAGATACGTCCACCGCATCGCCCGGTACCGGCAGGCGTCCATCGCGTTCTGGTACAGCTCCCGCAGCGCGAGGGTCGGATCGCCGCCGTACAGCTGCTCGCCCATCAGCAGTTCCCGCACCTCGGACTGGGAGAGGTGGAACCGCAGCAGCGGCACGTCGTACGGCTCGTCCGTGCCGCCGGTGCGGGCCGGGCGCAGTTCGCGTGCGGTGACCCGCTGCGGTACGGCCGCGAGCAGTTCCGTCTCCGCGCCCGGCAGGTCCCCGGCCCGGTCCAGGAGCTGTGCGACGAGCTGGTCCGCCTCCTCGGCGACCTCGGCGAGGGCGGCGTGCACCGCCTGGTGCGGGCAGGGGGCGTCCAGGTGGAGTGCCGGGCCCTCGCGCTCCCAGCTCAGGCCGTGGGCGATGGCGACGACCTGCTGCGGCAGGACCGGGTCGGTCACGGCGAGATGTTCCGCGACGACCTCGGGGAAGGTCCGTACGTCCACCGAGAGGACCGCCGCGAGCCGCAGCAGCGCGGCCAGCGGGCGGACGCGCAGCGGTTGCGGGCCGCCGGGCAGCACCACCTTGCCGGGCAGCCGCCCGGACAGCCGCTCGGGCGGCTCGTCCAGGCCGAGGGCAGAGGCCGCCGCGGACAGCAGCTCCGCCACCTCGTGCACCCGGTCGGGCGGCACGCCGAGCGCCGCGACCAGCTTCTGGGCCGGGCTCGCCGGTACGGGCTCGTCGTCGGTCTCGAACCGGTCGGTGATCCAGCGGTGCACCAGCCACATGACGACGGCGGTCTCGTCCTCCGTGCGGTCGCGGGCCCGGCACTGGGCCGCCTTGCGTACGATCCGCGCGTGCTGGTCGCCGACCTGCTCGAAGTGTCTGCGGTGGGCGTCCGCACCCGGCTGCCGGTCGGGGTGGTACGGATCGATCTCGGCGGCCTGGCTCAGCCGGTCGGCCCAGGCGGCCTCCCGCAGGAACGGCGCCGCGACCAGGAACGCCGCCTCGACGGCGGACAGCGGCCGGTCCTCGGGCAGTACCTGGGGCAGCCGCCGGGTGACCAGGCGGACCGGGAAGTCCTCGTCGGACCAGGGGTCGGGGCGCGGCAGCCGGCCCTGCGCCAGATGCAGGGTGCGGGCGCACCGCTCGACGAAGGCGGCCAGGCACTCGGTGAAGCCGGGCACCGAGGCCTGGTCCTCGGGGCGCACCCGCTCCCACAGCGGTGTCCCGCGCACCGCCCCCAGCCAGGTCTCCAGCAGCGGCCGGCCCTCGCAGATCTCCGTCTGTTCGGTCACCTCCCTGGCGTGGGTGCCGTAGTCGATCCGGGCCGTCTGGGTCAGCCCGTGCCGGCGTGCCGTGGCGGCCGTGCGCGCCCGGGCCAGCTCGAAGACCTCCGCGACGGTCCGGGCGGGGGTCAACGGGCCGAGCGCGTCCGCCAGTCCACGGGTGAAGAAGCTGCCCTCGGCCGTGTAGCCGCTGCGCTCGCCGGCCGAGCAGGCGGTGAGTACGGCGAAGCCGCCGCTCGGCGGGCCCTTGAGGATGGCGTTGCCGAACGGCACGGCGTCGTCGCCGAGTTCCGTGCGGCACGCGTCGATCAGCCAGAGCACCGTGCCGGCCTTGCACTCGGCCAGCAGCGGGCTGATGTTCGCGTCCAGCAGCGAACCCAGGTACGGCTCCCGCCAGCCGCCCTCCCGTGGCGGCCGCGCGTCGGCCGGGACCAGGTAGTCGGTGCCGCCGGCCCGGACGCCGTGTCCGGTGAAGTACACCAGCAGGGTGCCGTCGGCCGGCATGTCGCTCGCCGTCTCGTACAGGCGGGTGCGGATCAGGCTGAGGTCCGCGTCGCGCAGGACGTCCACCTCGTACCCGGCCCCGTCCAGCACCGAGGCCAGCAGCCGCAGATCGGCCGTGACGGCCTCGTCCAGCGGTTCCAGCAGTCCTTCGGTGGCGGTTGCCTGCCCGATCCCGATCAGCAGCGCCCTGCGGGCTCGTTCCATGTGCCCTCCCCGCAGGACATCATGGCACCGCCCACTGACAGTGCGGGCGGCTCTCAGTAACGGGTGATCGCGGTCGCCCCGCCCGTCGTGCCGATGGCGATGTGCGGTGCGCGCGCGGGGTCGGCCCAGCGCAGGATCCGCCGCATGTCCTCCTCGGGCACCGACACGCAACCCGCCGTGGCGGCAGCGCCGTTGACGTGCAGGAAGATTCCGGCGCCGCGCCCGCGCACCGGGTGGTCGTAGTTGAAGCCGATGACCAGGCCGTACGCGTACTGGGTGCCGTAGGAGACCAGGTGCTCGGACTCCGAGGCGCGGCAGTCGGCCGGCAGCGGGTCGGTCCAGCGGTTGTACGACGCCGAGTCGTTGTCCTCGCACCACCAGGAACCGTCCCGCACCGCGCGGTAGCCGGTGCGGGTGCCGGCCGGCGCCGGCTGGATGCCGAAGGCGAAGGGGAGGCCGTACAGCCCGGTCGGGGTGGTTTTCGTGCCCTGGACGCGGGTGGTGCCCGCGACGAGGCCGTGCGCGCCGAACCGCGCCGGTGTCGAGCCGGTTTCGGTCCAGCGGCCGTCGCGCAGGTCCCACCAGGTCAGCGTGCCCGTGGTGGAGCCGGTGTCCGGCGCCTCGGCGGTGATCAGCTGGCTGCCGCCGCCCGGGTCCGCCATCCGCGCGGGCAGCGGCACCGGGCCGGGAGCCGGTGGGGTGCCCGGCAGGGCCAGCCAGGCGGTGGATGCCAGGGCGAGGAGGACACCGGGGTGCATGGTTCAGACGGTAGACGGGGGCAGTGGGAGCGGCAGCCCGGGTAGTCCGTCCAGGCTCGTCGCCACGTGCTCCTTCTTCTCGAAGTACGCGCTCAGCGAGGCGTCGTCCTCGCGCGCGAACCGCTTGCTGTGCAGGTCGCGGTCCTCCTCGTACGCCATGTGGGGGACGGCGTATCCGCAGGTGTCGCGGACCAGTTCGGCGTGCACGACGATGACGGCCCGCAGGCCGTGCGGGGTCGGGTCGATGTCCGGGAAGTGGGTGAGCAGCTCGGGGAAGCGCGGGTCGTCGCGGAAGACCGGCTCGCCCCGGCCGTGCACGCGGACGATGTTCGGCGGGCCCTGGAAGGCGCACCACATCAGGGTGATCCGCCCGTTCTCCCGCAGATGCGCGATGGTCTCGGCGTTGGAACCGGCGAAGTCCAGGTAGGCGACGGTGTGTTCGTCGATGACGGCGAAGGAGCCCTTGAGGCCCTTGGGGGAGAGGTTGACCGTGCCCTCACCGGCGAGCGGGGCGGTCGCGGTGAAGAAGAGGGGCTGCTCCTCGATGAAGGTGCGGAGTCTGCCGTCTATGCGCTCATAGGTCTTTCCCATGGTCGGTGATTATCGACGGAAATAGTTCACCTGTCTAACGAATTGCCCGCCGTAGGGCGCCTGCGGCCGGCGCCCGCCGAGGGCGCCGGCCGGGACGGACGTCCGTCGGCTCACTTGGTGAGCGTGCAGGCGGCCAGGGTGTTGAGTCCGGTGGGTTTGGTGGTGGTGCGGCCGATGGCGAGGGCGATGCGGTCGATGGTGGAGTTCCGCTTGTCCTTGAGGGGTCCGAGGATGGCGTTGTCGACGAAGTGGGGTCCGCCCTGGCCGACGGTGTTCTGGAGGCGCTTGTCGGCTTCCTGGATCTGGGTCTGGAGGAGGGCGAGGTTGCGGTCGACCTCGGCCTTGGCGGACGCGGGGATGGCCGGGAGCCGGGAGGCGACGTCGGGGCAGCTGATCGTGCCCGCCCCGGTGTTCCGGCCGGCCGTCGTGCCCGCGTTGCTGCCGGACTGCCGGCCCGGCGCGGTGCCCGCGTCCGTGCCCGGTGCCGTGCCGCCGCCGGTGTTCAGCGTGCAGGCGGCCAGGGTGTTGAGTCCGGTGGGTTTGGTGGTGGTGCGGCCGATGGCGAGGGCGATGCGGTCGATGGTGGAGTTCCGCTTGTC
>NZ_JBHXVE010000014.1:77778-84974 GCF_042672505.1 Streptomyces sp. NPDC127190 | reverse complement strand
GGCCGACGGTGTTCTGGAGGCGCTTGTCGGCTTCCTGGATCTGGGTCTGGAGGAGGGCGAGGTTGCGGTCGACCTCGGCCTTGGCGGACGCGGGGATCGCGGGGAGCCGGGAGGCGACGTCGGGGCAGCTGATCGTGCCGGGGCTCGCGAGGGTGCGGGCGTTCACCGCGCCGCCGCTCTGACCGGGCGTCCCGGCGAGGGCCGTACCGGCGATCACCGCCCCGGACAACAGGACGGCGGCAGCGCCTCCGATGACCGCCACGCGACGCTTGTCGTACTTCGGAAGAGCCCTGGACATACGGGTGCCTCACTTGGGTCGGGAGTGTCGTCGTCGGACGAACGCGGCGCCTGCGCTCGGCGGGAAGTACGAGAAAGCGGTTGCCGATGTTCAAGCCCGCTCGTTCCCTCTGGGGGGACCCCCCGGAGATTGACGAATCATGCAGACCTCTGCATACTCATGCATGCCAACGGTCGTCCATCACATCCCCTAGGAGCAGAGCAAGTGAGCAGCAACAGCGGTGACGTACGGCTCTGGGGCGCCCGTTTCGCCGACGGTCCTGCCGAGGCCCTGGCGAAGCTGTCCGCGTCCGTCCACTTCGACTGGCGGCTCGCGCCGTACGACATCGCCGGTTCCCGCGCCCACGCGCGCGTGCTGCACAAGGCCGGACTCCTCAGCGCGGACGAGCTGGAGCGGATGATCGCCGGCCTCGACCAGCTGGAGGCCGACGTCGCGTCCGGGGAGTTCACGGGCACCCTCGCCGACGAGGACGTGCACACCGCCCTGGAGCGCGGCCTGCTGGAGCGCCTCGGCCCCGAGCTGGGTGGCAAGCTGCGCGCGGGCCGGTCGCGGAACGACCAGGTGGCCACCCTGTTCCGGATGTACCTCCGGGACCACGCCCGTACGATCGCCGGTCTGATCGCCGACCTCCAGGACGCGCTGATCGGCCTGGCCGAGGCCCACCCGGACGTCGCGATGCCCGGCCGCACCCACCTCCAGCACGCCCAGCCGGTGCTCTTCGCCCACCACATCCTCGCCCATGTCCACCCCCTGGCCCGGGACGCCGAGCGGCTGCGCCAGTGGGACGAGCGCACCGCCGTCTCCCCCTACGGCTCCGGCGCCCTGGCCGGCTCCTCCCTCGGCCTGGACCCGGAGGCGGTCGCGCAGGACCTCGGCTTCGAGCACGGCAGCGTGGGCAACTCCATCGACGGCACGGCCTCCCGTGACTTCGTCGCCGAGTTCCTCTTCATCACCGCGATGATCGGCGTCAACCTCTCCCGGATCGCCGAGGAGATCATCATCTGGAACACGAAGGAGTTCTCCTTCGTGACCCTGCACGACGCCTTCTCCACCGGCTCGTCGATCATGCCGCAGAAGAAGAACCCGGACATCGCCGAGCTGGCGCGCGGCAAGTCCGGCCGTCTCATCGGCAACCTGACCGGGCTCCTGGCCACCCTCAAGGCCATGCCGCTCGCCTACAACCGCGACCTCCAGGAGGACAAGGAGCCGGTCTTCGACGCCTGCGACCAGCTGGAGCTGCTGCTGCCCGCCCTCACCGGCATGATGGCCACCCTCACGATCCACCGCGAGCGCATGGAGGAGCTGGCCCCGGCCGGCTTCTCGCTCGCCACGGACATCGCCGAGTGGCTGGTCAAGCAGGGCGTGCCGTTCCGGGTCGCGCACGAGGTGGCCGGCGAGTGCGTCAAGGTCGCCGAGGCCGAGGGCAAGGAGCTGGACGAGCTCACGGACGAGCAGTTCGCGAAGATCTCCCCGCACCTCACCCCGGAGGTCCGCTCCGTCCTCAACGTCCCGGGCGCCCTCGCCTCCCGGAGCGGACGCGGCGGTACGGCACCGAGCGCGGTCGCCGTCCAGCTGGCGGAGGCCAAGGCGGACGTGGCGGCCCAGCACGCATGGGCCGAGGCCAAGCGGCAGGGCTGAGTCCGCCGCCCCCGAAAAGGGCACGGGGAGCCGTGACCGGCCGCCGCACCACGCGGTCGCCGGACCGGCGCACACCCCGGGCCGTAGGGCGATCACAACAGGGCGTCGCGGGTTACGTTGGTCGGAAGTCCCACCGGAGCCGACCGAACGGAGCCCGCGATGCCCTTCGCCCGTCTCGCGCACGCCACGACCCCGACCTGCCACATCGGCCTCGGTCTGGCCGCCGTCGGCCGCCCCGGTTACATCAACCTCGGCCGCGACGAGGACCTCGGCGGGAACCGCAGCGTCGACGCCCTCCGGGACCGCACCCACGACCTCCTCGACGCCGCCTACGCCCAGGGTGTGCGCTACATCGACGTCGCCCGTTCCTACGGCCGCTCCGAGGAGTTCCTCGCCGACTGGCTGAACGCCCGCCCCGACATCGACGACGTGGTCGTCGGCAGCAAGTGGGGCTACACCTACACCGCCGGCTGGTCCACCGACGCCGCACAGCACGAGGTCAAGGACCACACCGTGGCGACCTACGAGCGGCAGCGCGCGGAGACCGAGGCCCTGCTCGGCGACCGGCTCGACCTGTACCAGATCCACTCGGTGACCCCGGACAGCCCGGCTCTCACCGACAAGGACCTGCACGCGAAGCTCGCCGAGGCCGCCGCCCAGGGCCTCACCATCGGCTTCTCCACCAGCGGCCCCGCCCAGGCGGACGCGATCCGCGCCGCCCTCGCCGTCACGGTGGAGGGCGAGCCCCTCTTCCGTACCGTCCAGTCCACCTACAACGTGCTGGAGACCTCGGCCGCTCCCGCGCTCGCCGAGGCCCACGACGCCGGGCTCACCGTGATCGTCAAGGAGGGCATGGCCAACGGCCGGCTCGCCGCGCCGCACGCCCCGGACGTCCTGAAGGCCGTCGCCGAGGAGACCGAGCTGGGCTGTGACGCCGTGGCCCTCGCCTGGATCCTGCGCCAGCCGTGGGCCGGGGTGATCCTCTCCGGCGCGGCCACCGTCACCCAGCTGGGCTCCAACCTGCACGCCCCTGCCGTGGATCTCGACGCCGACCAGCTGACCCGGCTCGCCACACTGGCCGAGGACCCGCGCGCCTACTGGGAGCGGCGCGCGCAGCTGCCCTGGCACTGATCACCCGCGCGCTCCGGCCGCCAGGTCGGTGATGCACTCATGCCTGATGTGAGACAAAGATGTCTCATGTGGGTTACTCTTGTCTCATGGCCCTGGATCGTGACCATGTGCTGCGCAGCGCAGCCGCCCTGCTGACCCGTAAATCCACCGCGACCATGGACGAGGTCGCCAAGGCCGCCGGGATCAGCCGGGCCACGCTGCACCGCCACTTCGCCGGGCGCGACGCGCTCGTCCGGGCGCTGGAGGCGCTCGGCATCGCGGAGTGCGAGGCGGCGCTGGACGCGGCCCGCCTGGACGACGGCCCGGCGGGCGAGGCCGTGCACCGCCTGGTCCGGGCGATCGAACCGGCGGCCGGTCTGCTCGCCTTCCTCTACACCGAGAACCAGCTCTTCGAGGGCGAGGAGCAGAACCAGGGCTGGGCCCGCATCGACGAGCGCCTCACGGCCCTGTTCCGGCGCGGCCAGGAGAGCGGCGAGTTCCGTATCGACCTCACCCCGGCCTGGCTCACCGAGGCGCTGTACGGCCTGCTGGCCTCCGGCGCCTGGGCGGTGGCCGAGGGCCGGGTGGCCGCCAAGGACTTCAGCTACATGATCGTCGAGCTGCTGCTCGGCGGCGCACGGCGCACGCACGCGTGACGCGGCGACGCACGCCGGAAGAGACCCGCGTGCGACGCACAAGAAGAGACGCGCAAGAAGAGAGGAATCATGACCAGCACCTTGCAGCCGGCGCGCGCGACGGAGGCGGAGAGGCGTCCGGGCCGCTGGCTCGCCCTGTCCGTCCTCGTCCTGGCCGTGCTGCTGGTGGCCGTCGATGCCACCGTCCTCGGCCTGGCGACCCCTTACATCAGCGAAGACCTCAACCCCTCCGGCACCCAGCTGCTGTGGATCGGCGACGTCTACTCCTTCGTCATCGCCGGTCTGCTGGTCTCCATGGGCAGCCTCGGCGACCGCATCGGCCGCAAGCGGATCCTGCTCGTCGGCGCCACGGCGTTCGGCGCGGTCTCCGTCCTCAACGCCTATGCGACGACACCCGAACTGATGATCCTGGCGCGGGCGCTGCTCGGTGTCGCGGGCGCGACCCTGATGCCCGCCACCCTCGCCCTGATCCGCAACATCTTCCACGACCCGCACGAGCGCAGCCTGGCCGTCGGCATCTGGGGCGCGACCGCCTCGGCCGGCACGGCCGTCGGCCCGATCGCGGGTGGCTTCCTCCTCGAACACTTCTGGTGGGGCTCGGTCTTCCTGATCAACCTGCCGGTGATGGCGGTCCTGGTCCTGGTCGGCATCCGCACGCTCCCCGAGTCCCGCAACCCGAACCCGGGCCCCTGGGACCTGGCCGGCGTCCTGCTGTCCCTGGTCGGTGTGATCGCCCTGGTGTACGCGGTCAAGGAGGCCGCGACCCACGGGTTCACCTGGGCCGTGCTCGGCGCGGCGCTGCTCGGTGCGGCGGCGCTCTACGGCTTCGTCCACCGCCAGCTCACCCGGCCGGCCCCGCTGCTGGACATGCGGCTGTTCAGGAACCGAGGGTTCAGCGGTGCGGTGCTGGCCGACCTGCTGACCGTGCTCGGCATGTCCGGGCTGGTGTTCTTCCTCTCCCAGTATCTGCAACTCGTCCAGGGCAGGCACCCGTTCGAGGCCGGCCTTGCCGAACTGCCCGCCGCCGTCGGCGCGGTGGCGGCCGGCCTGGTCGCCGGCCGCGCGGCCCGGCGCTGCTCGGTCCGCGCGGTCGTCAGTGCGGGCCTGGCGGCCGTCGGTGCCGCCCTCGCCGCGCTGACGACCCTCGGGCAGTCCACCGGCTACCCGGTGCTGGGCGCCGCCCTGCTCGTGGTGGGCGTCGGCGCGGGCTTCTCCTTCACGGTCACCGCCGATGTCATCCTCTCCAGCGTGCCCAAGGAGCAGGCGGGCGCCGCATCCGCGGTCTCCGAGACGGCCTACGAACTCGGTGCGGCCCTGGGCATCGCCCTGCTGGGCTCCGTCGTCACCGGCGTCTACCGCGACTTCACGGGCCCGGCCGGCACCCCGGCGGCGGCCCATGAGTCACTGGGCGCCGCGGTGCAGGCGGCGGACCACCTGCCCCCGCAGGCCGCGGCGTCGCTGCTGACCGCGGCCCGCGACTCCTTCGTCCACGGCCTCCACCTGGCCTCGGGCCTCGGAGCGGCGGTGCTGCTCGCCACGGCGGCGGTGTCCTGGTTCCTGCTGAAGGGCCAGAAGCTGGAGAACGCGGGGGAGTGACCCGCCCCGGGGGCGCGGGCGGCCACGGCTCACCCGCGCCCGCAGGACGACCGCGCACCGGCCCTCACCGCTGGTAACCCAGCACCGTCATCATCCCGCTCTCCGAGTGGTACTGGTTGTGGCAGTGCAGCATCCACAGCCCGGGATTGTCGGCGTCGAACTCGACCACCAGCTTGCGGTGCGGCAGCACGATCGCGGTGTCCTTCCGCGTCCCCACCGCGTTCTCCCCGGTGAGCGCGAACGTGTGGCCGTGCAGGTGCAGCGGGTGCCACATGCCGGTCGCGTTGATGAGCGACAGCCGTACCCGCTCACCGGCGCGGACCGGGTGCCGCCGGCGCACGGAGTAGGACTGGTGGTCGAACCCCCAGTCGTACTTCGCCATGCTGCCGGTGACCTTGATCCGCAGCTCCCGGTCGGGCTTGCGGTCGTCCAGCGCCACCGCGTCGTCCGGCACCAGGCGCCGCGCCGGGACGGTCTTGCCGTCCAGCTCGTCCGGGCGGACATCGGCGGCGGGCAGGCTTCTCCCCTTGTCGGTACGGAGCACGGCAAGGGCCTGTCCCTGCTTGCCCTCCGCGAGCGCCACCAGCGGGAACACCCCGTCCTGGGCGGTGACCAGGACGTCGTACCGCTCCGCCATGCCGACCAGCAGCGCGTCGGTCCTCTTGTGCGCCACGGGATAGCCGTCGGTGTGGGTGACGGTCATGGTGTGGTCGCCCAGCGCCACGCGGAACGCGGTGTCGGAACCGGCGTTGATGATGCGCAGCCGGATCCGGTCGCCGGGCCGGCAGCGGAACACCGAGGGGCTGCCGGGCAGCCGCCCGTTGGCCAGGTAGTACGGGTAGTCGACGCTGCCGCCGTCCCCGTGCAGCATGCGGCTGTGGGAGCCGCGCAGCACCCGCGAGGGACCTCCGGACGGCCCGGAGTGCGACGGGCTCGCGCTCGCCGGGCGACCGGGACCCTGGCTGCCGTGGCCGGGGCCCATCGCCATGCCCCCCGCCTGCGCGGACTCGCCGCCCGGCCGGAGCTGGCCGAGGACCTGCTCGGGGGTGGAGCCGGCCACGCCGTCGAGCCAGTCGTCCAGGACGACGACCCACTCCTTGTCGTAGGAGAGGGGCTCCCGGGGATCGTCCACGATGAGCGGCGCGTACAGGGCGCGGTCGGCCTGGAGGCCCTGGTGGGAGTGGAGCAGATAGGTGCCCGGGTGGGCGACGGTGAAGCGGTAGCCGAAGTCCGTCCCGGCCGGGATGGCGTCCTGGGTCAGCCCCGGGGTGCCGTCCATGTCGCAGCGCAGCCGCACCCCGTGGGAGTGCAGCGTGGTGGCGGCGGGCAGCCGGTTGGCGAGGCCGAGGTCGAGGACGTCGCCGGCGGTGACGCGGACCAGGGGCCCCGGGACGGTCTCGTTGTAGGCCCAGGTGCGCACGGTGCGGCCGCCCAGGTCCACCGTGGCCGCGGCGGCGGTGAACCGGACCCGGCGCACGCGGCCCGAGCCGCGCCGCCGCTCGGCGGCGAGTACCTCCGGATCCGACGGATTGACGTACCCCTTGGGCCCCGGGGGCACGAACGCCCCCAGGGCGCCGGTGTGTCCGGGACCGGGGCGGGGTGCGGAGCCGGAATCGGTGCAGGCCGCCAGGAGCCCCGCGCCGGCAGCCGCGATCGGGGTACGGAGCAGGGTACGCCGGGAAGGTTTGTACATATCTGAATAAGACATGTTGTGTGGTCATATGGCCGGTAACTGCCGCCGATCCGGCGCTGTGTCGGGGCCAGATTCCACCGGCAGGCGGACCCAAGCGGAAGGGGGGGGGGGCGCCGGCGCGGGCGGGCGCCCGCGCGCGCCCCGGGGGGGGGTCTGGCTCGCGCCCGCTCTGGGGCGGGGGGTGGGTGTGTCGAGGGGGGGGGAA
>NZ_JBHXVE010000014.1:63603-77768 GCF_042672505.1 Streptomyces sp. NPDC127190 | reverse complement strand
CCCCCCGCCGCCCCCCCCCCGCCGGCGCCGCGCGCGCCGGCGGCGCCCCCCCCCGCCAACCGCGTCCGTTCGGGTCCTACCTTCAGGCGGCCTTCGCCTTCGTGGCGTACATGTCCACGTACTCCTGTCCCGACAGCCGCATGACCTCGGCCATCACGGAGTCGGTGACGGCCCGCAGCACATAGCGGTCCCGGTCCATCCCCTCGTACCGGGAGAACTCCATGGCCTCGCCGAACCGGACGGTCACCCGGCCGGGCCGCGGAATGCCCCGGCCGCCCGGCTGGAGCTTGTCCGTGCCGATCATCGCGAAGGGAACCACCGGCGCGCCGGTCATCAGCGTCAGCCGCGCGATACCGGTACGGCCCCGGTAGAGCCGGCCGTCGGGCGAGCGCGTGCCCTCGGGGTAGATGCCGAAGACCTTGCCCTCCTCCAGGACACGCCGGCCGGTCATCAGCGCGGCCACACCACCGTTCGCGCCGTCCCGGTCCACCGGGATCATGCCGACGCCGGTGAAGAACCACGCCATCAGCCGGCCCTTGAAGCCCTTGCCGGTGACGTACTCGTCCTTGCCGATGAAGTACACCGGCCGCTTGGTGACCACCGGCAGCACGATCGAGTCGATGAAGGTGAGGTGGTTGCCGGCCAGGATGACCGGGCCGTCCCCTGGGATGTTCTCCGCACCCTCCACCTGTGGGCGGAACATCAGGCGCATGATCGGTCCGAGCACTGCCTTGATGAGCGCGAAGCGGGACAACGGGTCCTCCGGTGCCGAGGGTGCGATATGAGTCTGTGCAGGTGAGGACATTACTCGCGGGCCGGTGGGTAGCGCACATCGGATGTGGCCGGTTCACCGAGGTCTTACGAACAGTTGACGCTGGTTTACCTGCGGTGGCGTCCCGGAAACGGTCCGTCGCACCGGAGTGCCCGATGTGACGGAGATCGCCCGGGCGGCGGCCGCCGGGGCGACGGGCCGTCATCTCCCGCCGTCCACCGGCCACCCGGCGTCAGTCGTGTGTTCGACGCCGGGTCTCCCGTCCGTCATGTGGACACCCCTACGATCGCCCGGCAGTGAAGAGCAGCGGAGCGGACGGCAGGAGGCGCTCATGGACGGCGACCGGGCGGACGAGCGGACACACGGGACGGGACGGCGGGCGCTGCTCGGCGCCGCGGTGCTGGGCGCGGGCGGAGCGGTCCTCGGACTGCCGGGCGCGGCCCAGGCGGCGGGGGCCCAGGCGGCAGGCCGCCGCACGGGCCGCGGGCTGAAGGGCCTGCCGGTGCCGACGATCATCGGCCACCGCGGAGCCAGCGGCTACCGGCCCGAGCACACCTTCGGCTCCTACAACCTGGCCCTGGACCTGGGCGCGGACGTCGTCGAGGCCGGTGACCTGGTGCCCACCAAGGACGGCCATCTGGTCTGCCGTCACGAACCGGAGATCGGCGGCACCACGGACGTCGCCGAGCACCCCGAGTTCGCCGGCCGCAAGACCACCAAGGTGATCGACGGCACCACGGTGACCGGCTGGTTCACCGAGGACTTCACGCTCGCGGAGCTGAAGACGCTGCGCGCCGTCGAGCGCATCCCCGCCAACCGGCCGCACAACACCCTCTACAACGGGCGCTGGGAGATCCCCACGTTCGAAGAGGTGCTGAAGTGGCAGGACGAGCAGACCCGCAGGCGCGGCAAGCAGGTCTGGATCTACCCCGAGACCAAGCACCCGACCTACTTCCGCAAACTGGGCCTCGGCCTGGAGGAGCGGGTGGCGAAGCTGCTGCGCCGATACGGCAAGGACGGCCGGAACGCGCCGGTCATCCTCCAGTCCTTCGAGCCCGGCAGCATCCAGAGGCTCAACCAGCTGGTCGACAACCCGCTCGTGGTGCTGCTGTCCTCCGCCGACAGCCGCCCCTACGACTTCGTCGAGGCGGGTGATCCGCGCACGGTCGCCGACCTGATCACCCCCAAGGGGCTGCGGGAGATCGCCGGTTACGCGCAGGGCATCGGCCCCACGCTGGACCTGGTCGTGCCCAAGAACACGGACGGCACCCTGGGCGAGCCCACCACCCTGGTCTCCGACGCGCACAAGGTGGGCCTGGTGCTGCACCCCTGGACCCTGCGCAACGAGAACCCCTTCCTGCCGGCCGAGTACCGCAAGGGCAGCGCGGCCGACGGCTACGGCGACCCCTTCGGCGCCTTCCGGACGTACTTCGCGACCGGCATCGACGGCGTCTTCACCGACAACGCCGACACCGGCGTCCTGGCCCGCGCCGACTTCCTGGCGGGCTGAGCCCGCCCGGGCCCTTCGTCAACGGTTCGACCCGTCGCGCCTCGTTCGGAGTGACTCCGCGCCGCCCCGGAAACCCGTCCCCGGGGCGGCGCGTCGTTCCGCATATGACGCCCGACCTGGTAGCCACACTCCATCCCCTGCTCACCGCCGAGGCCTCGGCCGAGGCATATGCGGCCGGGAGCGAGCCGGGCGACCTGGAACAGGCGGTGTGGCTCCGGCTGCTGGAGCGGCTCCAGACGCACGGGCCACCGCTCGATCCGCAGGGCTGGCTGCGCAGGGCCGTCCGGGCCGAGGTGCGCCGCAGCCGCCGTACCGCCCGACTCGAACGGCCGTACGGCACCGAGCCGGCCGACGACGCGCTGCCCGGGCCCGAACAGGCCGTGCTCACGGCCGCCGGGCACCGGGCGCTGCGGGACACCGTGCGCCGGCTGCCCGGCCGCTGCCCCCGCCTCCTGGAGGCCCTGCTCTCCCCACGGGACCTGACATACCGGGAGATCGCACGGGAGTTGGGTATCTCACAGGGGAGTCTCGGTCCGGAACGCTCCAGATGTCTGGCATGTCTGCGCCGATTGCTCACACCGGAGGTTGCGGCCCGCGAACTGCGGGGATAGGAGTGGGGGACGACAGGTGATCAGGTGAGCGGGAGGCATGCGCACATGGGCATGAGCGTGACCATCTCGGAGGCGACCGAGCAGGACGCGGAGCAGATCTTCAAGCTCCAGTACCTGTGCTTCCAGGGCGAGGCGGCGCTGTACGGCAACTACCGCATCGACCCCCTCGTCCAAACCCTCGACTCGGTCCGCCAGGAGGTCGCCAGCGACTGCGTCTTCGTCGCCCGGCTCGGCGACGAGGTGGTCGGCTCGGTGCGCGGCAAGGTCAACGAGGACGGCACGGCCGCGATCGGCAGGCTCTGCGTCCACCCCCGCCTCCAGGGGCACGGCATCGGCGCCCGGCTGCTGCGCGCGGCCGAGGGCGCGCTGGCCCAGGAGCGCGGCGCCACCCGCTTCCGCCTCTTCACCGGCCACCGCAGCGAGGGCAACCTGCGCCTGTACCGCCGCGTCGGTTACGAGGCCGTCGGCCGCTCGAAGGGCACCGACGGGGTCGAGATGATCATCCTGGAGAAGCAGGCGGGAGCGTACGCGGCCACGGCGTGACGCCGGGCGGGGGCGCGGGGCGCGAGCCTCAGGCGCCCCGCTCCTTCCGCGCCCTGCGCAGCCAGTACATCGCGGACAGCGGCAGCAGCACCGGGATGAAGACGTATCCCATGCCGTAGTCGGACCAGACCGTCGCGTCCGGGAACGCCGACCGGTCGACCAGCGTCCACGTGCCCACGATCAGCACGCCCGCCAGCTCGACGGCACAGCACACCAGCGCCGCCCGCCGCGCCGTCTCCCCGCCCCGGACCAGCGTGTACGTGATGAACCCGTACACCACACCGGCCACCGCCGACAGCGAGTAGGCGAGCGGTGCCCGCTGGAAGTCCGTGCTGATCTGGTACGCCGAACGCGACACCGCGCCGACCACCATCACGCCGTAGAACCACACCAGCAGCATGCCCGGCCCGCTGATCAGCCGGGTCGGCTTCTCCTCCACCGCCGTCATCTCAGCCTCCCCAGATGTCGTAGAGCCGTACTTCGAGAACGGCCAGCACCACGCCGCCCGCAGCGACCGTCACCGAACCCCAGCGGGTGCGCTCGGCCAGTGACATGAAACCCGCCGCCGGAACGCACGCGAACGCGCCCAGCAGATACGCCACGAAGATCGTCGTGCCCTGCTCCGGCTTCTCGCCCCGCGCCAGCAGCACGATCCCGGCCACCAGCTGGATCAGGGCCAGCAGCGACACCACGGCCATGCCGATGAAGTGCCAGTCCTTGGTCGGCTGGTCGCGGTGGGCGGCCCAGCCGCACCAGGCGGCGAGCAGCAGCGCGGCGACCCCGGTCACCAGCGTCAGGACAGTGAGCATGCGGTGACCCTATTACGGCCGAAACGGACGCCCGCCGCCGGCCCCGCCGTACGCGGCCGCCGTGGCGTTGGCCACAGCCCCTCGTGCGGAGGGGCGGGAGGCGATCCGGCGGTGGCGGAGCCGTGGGCTCTGTCCGCGCTGGTCACCAGAGGGGGAGCAGGGCTCGTGGGCCGCGGCCGACTTCTCGGCCTGCGGTGTCCGCCGCTGTCCACTATGCGGACAGTTCCGACCGGTCAGCAGTGTCCGTCTGGTTTACTGATCGCATGACCACGACGAGCTGCCGCACCCTTGCGACCGAGGCGACCACGACGCCCGGTGCTCGTTGTATGTGTCGCGTGATGCGCCGAATGTGCGCCTTCTAGAGGGCCCCCGCATCACCTGAGCCTCGCGCCCCGAAGCGAGAGCCGCGGCAACTCCGTGCGCCACGAGCCGTACCGGACGCACATCTTCCGCTGTGCCGCCTCCATGCCAGAACCGCATGCATCCGTGCCCGGGCACACCCACGCCCGCGCACTCGACAGTGACGGAAATCCAGTGATCACCACATCGGGCCTGACCAAGGTCTACCGCTCCCGCGGCCGCGAGGTCACCGCCCTCGACGGCGTCGATCTCCACGTCCGCGAAGGCGAGGTCTACGGCGTCATCGGCCAGTCCGGCGCCGGCAAGTCCTCCCTCATCCGCTGCGTCAACCTGCTGGAGCGCCCCACCTCCGGCACCGTGACCGTCGACGGGCAGGACCTCACCGCCCTCGCCGGACGCGGCCCGCGCGCGGGCCGGGAACTGCGCCGGGCGCGCAACCGGATCGGCATGGTCTTCCAGCACTTCAACCTGCTGTCCTCGCGGACCGTGCAGGACAACGTCGAACTGCCGCTGGAGATCCTCGGCGTGTCCGGCAAGGAGCGCTCCCGCAAGGCGCTGGACCTGCTCGACCTGGTCGGTCTCGCCGACAAGGCGCGGGCCTACCCGGCCCAGCTCTCCGGCGGCCAGAAGCAGCGCGTCGGCATCGCCCGCGCCCTCGCCGGCGACCCCAAGGTGCTCCTCTCCGACGAGGCCACCAGCGCCCTCGACCCGGACACCACCCGCTCCATCCTCCAGCTGCTGCGCGACCTGAACCAACAGCTGGGCCTCACCGTCCTGCTCATCACCCACGAGATGGACGTGGTGAAGTCGGTCTGCGACTCCGCCGCCCTGATGGAGCGGGGCCGGATCGTGGAGTCCGGCACCGTCAGCGAGCTGCTGGCCACCCCCGGCTCCGAGCTGGCCGCCGCCCTGTTCCCGGTGAGCGGCGAGCGGACCGGCGCCGACCGGACCGTCCTCGACGTGACCTTCCACGGCGAGGCCGCCACCCAGCCGGTCATCTCCCAGCTCTCGCGCACCTACAACATCGACATCTCGATCCTCGGCGCCGCCATCGACACCGTCGGCGGCCTCCAGATCGGCCGGATGCGCCTCGAACTCCCCGGCCGCTACGAGGAGAACGTGGTGCCCATCGGCTTCCTGCGCGAGCAGGGACTCCAGATCGACGTGGTGGGCCAGGAGGCCGTACTGGTGAAGGAAGGTGCCAAGTGACCTGGTCCGAGATGCAGCCGCTGCTCTCCGAGGCGTGTTCCGAGACGTTCCAGATGGTGCTCTGGTCCACGCTGATCGCCGTCGCCGCCGGGCTCCCGCTCGGCCTCCTCCTCGTCCTCACCGACCGCGGCGGCCTGCTCCAGAACATCGTCGCCAACAAGGTGATCGGCCAGATCGTGAACGTCGGCCGGTCCATGCCCTTCATCATCCTGATGGTCGCGCTGATGACCTTCACCCGCTGGGTCACCGGGACCACCATCGGCACGACCGCCGCGATCGTGCCGCTCGCCATCGGCGGCATCCCGTTCTTCGCCCGCCTGGTCGAGACGGCCGTCCGCGAAGTGGACCACGGGCTGGTCGAGGCCGTGCAGTCCATGGGCGGCAACACCTGGACGATCGTCCGCAAGGTGCTCGTCCCCGAGGCGCTGCCCTCGCTGATCGCCTCCACCACCACCACGGTCATCGCCCTCATCGGCTACTCCGCCATGGCCGGCACGGTCGGCGGCGGCGGCCTCGGCGACCTCGCCGTCCGCTACGGCTACCAGCGCTTCGAGACCCAGCTGATGTGGATCACCGTCGCGATCCTCGCCGTCGTCATCTCCCTCATCCAGTTCGCCGGCGACCTCGCCGCCCGCTCGCTGCACAGCCGCGGCGGCCGCTCCGGCCCGGCACCCCGGCTCCGCCTGCTCAAGGCCAAGGAGCCGGCGGCGGCCGACGTCGACAAGGCCGCCTGAGCCCCCAGGACTCCCCGTTCACCCGTACACGGGGTCGCACCACCCTTAAGGAAAGGCACTTTTCGTGCGTAACACCGCCAAGCTCACCACCGCCGTCCTCGCCGCCGGAGCCCTCACCTTCGGGCTGACCGCCTGCGGCTCCGGCAAGGACTCCGCCTCCACGGACTACAGCGGCCCGCTGGTCGTCGCCGCCAGCCCGACCCCGCACGCCGAGATCCTGGACTTCGTCAAGAAGAACCTGGCGAAGAAGGCCGGCCTCGACCTCGAGGTCAAGGAGTTCACCGACTACATCACGCCGAACACGGCGACCGAGGACGGCTCGGTGGACGCCAACTACTTCCAGAACCAGCCGTACCTGGACGACTTCAACAGCAAGCGCGGCACCCACATCGTGCCCGTCGTCACGGTGCACCTGGAGCCGCTCGGCCTGTACTCCCACAAGGTCAAGAAGGCCGACGCCCTCAAGAGCGGTGCGACCATCGCCGTCCCCAACGACGCCGTCAACGAGGCCCGCGCGCTGAAGCTGCTCGCGGACAACGGCCTCATCACCCTCAAGGCCGGCGCCGGCAACGAGGCGACCCCGCAGGACATCACCAAGAACCCCAAGAACCTGAAGTTCAAGGAGGTCGAGGCGGCCCAGACCCCGCGCTCCCTGGACGACGTGGACGCCGCGGTCGTCAACGGCAACTACGCCATCTCCGCCGGTCTGAAGCCCGCGAAGGACGCGATCGTCCTGGAGTCCGCGAAGAACAACCCGTACGGCAACTTCCTCGCCGTGAAGAAGGGCAACGAGAAGGACCCGCGGGTCAAGAAGCTCGCCAAGCTCCTCACCTCGCCCGAGGTCAAGAAGTTCATCGAGGACAAGTACCAGGGTTCGGTCATCCCGTCCTTCTGACCGTCCTCCCGGCCGTCCCTCCCGGGTTCGGCTCGCACACCCGCGGGGTCCGCTCCTTCACAGGGAGTGGACCCCGTTGTGCGGTTCAGTGGTTTCATGCTGCATGCTGGGCAGTTCAGCGGGCCCGTCTCGGTCCTGACGGTGCCTCAAGGTTTTTCAGCGAAGGTTACGGAGCGGCGCATGACGAGCACCTTCCCCAACATCTCCATCAGCACGGAGCGGTTGGTGCTGCGGCCCCTCGACGAGGACGACGTGCCCGCCCTGACCGAGATGATGAACGACGAGCAGGTCGGCGCCTGGACCGGCGTACCCCAGCCCTACACCGAGGACCGGGCCCGCCACTGGGTCACCCGGGACGCCCCCGCCGAACGCCTCGCGGGCCGCGGCCTCGACCTCGCCGTCGCCGAGTTCCTCACCCAGCGCCTGGTCGGCGTCGTCCGGCTCGCCCGGACCAACTGGCACGTGCGCTCCACCGAGATGTCGTACGTCATCGCCCCCTGGGCCCGCGGCGAGGGGTACGCCTCCGAGGCCGCGCTCGCCACCGCCCACTGGCTCTTCGGCGACCAGCGCTTCGAGCGCATCGAGCTGCGCACCGCGGCCGACAACACCGCCTCCCAGCAGGTCGCGCAGAAGATCGGCTGCATCAGCGAGGGCGTCCTGCGCAACGCCTGCATAGTCCACGTCCGCGCGGAGGACGGCACCTGGACCGAGGCCCGCTCCGACTACATCGTCTGGAGCCTGCTCCCGGAGGACCTGGAGGGCGCCGACGGGCAGCTCGCCGACACCGGCGGCTTCGCCTCCTACTCCGACTGGAACTGAGCCCCTGCACCGCCCCGGGGTACGCTCAGGGAGCCCGCACCCCTGACGACCTGCGAAGACCTGGAGAGAAACGACGATGGCCGACCGGGTCACGGTGATCGGCTGGGACGGCTCGCCGCTGACCGCCGCGGCACGCTCCGCCCTCGGCGCCGCCACGCTCGTGGCAGGCGCGGCCCACCACCTGGCACTGCCCGAGATCCCGCCCGCCGCCGAGCGCATCCGCCTGGGCAGCCTCACGCTCGCCGCCCGCCGCATCGCCGGCCACCGCGGCACCGCCGTGGTCCTCGCCGACGGCGACCCCGGCTTCTTCGGCGTGGTACGGACCCTGCGCGCCCCCGAGTACGGCCTGGAGGTCGAGGTCGTCCCCGCCGTCTCCGCGGTGGCCGCCGCCTTCGCCCGCGCCGGCATGCCCTGGGACGACGCCCAGGTCGTCGTCGCCCACCCGCGCACCCTGCGCCGGGCCGTGAACGTCTGCCGCGCCCACACCAAGGTCGCCGTCCTCACCGCACCGGGCGCCGGCCCGGCCGAACTCGGCCTGCTGCTGGAGGGCGTGCACCGCACCTTCGTCATCTGCGAGGAACTGGGCACCGAACGCGAGCAGGTGACCGTCGTCACCTCCGAGCGGGCCGCCGACCACAGCTGGCGCGACCCCAACGTCGTCATCGTCATCGGCGGCCCGGCCGGCGCCGCCGACAGCGGCGGCTGGATCGCCGGCCGCGACCCCGGCGCCGGCCCGCGCGGCTGGGTCCAGCCCGACGAGGTGTACGGCCCCGATCCGGGCGAAGGCGAGACCGGACTGCTGCGCGCCGCCCAACTCGCCCGCCTCGGGCCCCGGGTCGGCGACCTCGTCTGGGACATCGGCTGCGGCAGCGGCGCGTTCGCCACCGAGGCCGCGCGCGCCGGAGCCGCCGTCATCGCCGTCGACGGCGACCCGCGCGCCTGCGCCCGCACCGACAGCGCCGCACGCCGCTTCGGCGTCCAGCTCCAGGTGGTGCACGGCAGCGCCCCGCAGGTCCTGGAGAACCTGCCGGAACCGGACGTCGTACGGGTCGGCGGCGGGGGAGCGGCCGTCGTCTCCGCGGTCGCCGACCGGCGCCCGCAGCGCATCGTCACCCACGCGGCCACCCGCGACGCGGCCGAACTCGTCGGCCGCGACCTGACCGAGCACGGCTACCGGGTCGAGTGCGCCCTGCTCCAGTCCGTCGAACTGGACACCCGGGCCTGGACGGAGACCGAGCGGAACGTTGCGTTCCTGCTCAGCGGGGTTCTGCCGGATCGCGCCCCGTGATCCTGTTGTCGTACCGCGCGGGGTAGGCTGGCCGATCGTTGTACCGCACCGGCGGCCCGGAACTTCGTTCGCCAATGTCCGGAACGCACGCCCGTCTTGGGGTGGGTGTGGTACGGCAGAACCCGAGGACGCGCAACGTGGCGCAGTCCACAGCGGGCTGTCGCGGATCATGCTGTCGCGACGGCGGAACGGCCGGGACAATGCCACTGAATGGCTTTGTCGCCTTTTCCGGCGGCTCGTTCGTGCCGCTGGGCACGGACGCTCGTTCTTCACTGCGGGGCGGTCGGTGCGCCGTCCCGGGTGAGCTGGTCGTAGAAGCACTAACCGATGGGCGAGGGGTACGCATGACGGACACCGGCCAGGTCCCGGGCGAGGGGCAGCCGGAGAGCGCAGGCATGGTGGAGCAGCCGGGCGTCCCCGCGCACGGTGCGTACACCTACCTCTCCGAGGCACCCGCCGAGGACGAGGAGCTGCTGCTGCCGGGTGCCCAGGGCGCGTGGGGCAACGAAGTGCCGCCACCGGCCCCGGAACCGGTGCTGGAGGCCCTGCACGAGCCCGGCCCGCACGAGACGGCCGGCCGCGACAGCGGCTCGGTGGACCTCAGCGGTGTCCGGCTGCCGAACCCCAACTCGGGCCCCGCGTCCGTGCCGCCGTCGCCCATCCTCTCGGCGCCGCACGACGCGACGGCCGCCGCGCAGCCGCCGCGCCGCCCGCTGCACCTCGGGCCGCCGATCCCCGACGCCTCCGCCAGCCCGGTCCGCTCCCTCGCCGACCGCGGCCCCGCCGGCGCGCCGGTACGGCAGCCCGGCCCGGCCGGCCCCGAGTACCTCGACGTACAGCCGCAGTCGCTGCATGACATGGCCCCGCAGAGCGCCGCCCCCTGGGGCGCGCCCCCGGCCGCCCCCGCACCGGCGGGCGAGCAGCCGCACGCCACCCCGGCGCAGGCCGAGGCGCAGGTGCCGATGGCCGCGGTGCAGGCCGATGCGCAGGCGCCGGTCGCCCCGGTGCAGGCCGATGTGCAGACCGATGTGCAGGCACAGCCCGACGTGGTGGCGCAGACCGAAGCGCAGCCGCAGGTCGCCGCGGTGGCCCAGGCCGATGCCCAGGCACCGGCTGCCGAAACGGTTGACCCCGCCGCCGTTCCCGCGCCGGAGGCCGCCGCGGATCCGTCCGGTGCCGCCCAGGCCGCCGTCGCCCGCCTCGCGACCCAGGCGGTCGCCCAGCAGCCGGCCCCCGCCCAGCCGGAGTACGGCCACGACGGCGTGCAGCCGGTGCCCGGCCAGGACGCGGAGTACGCCGTACCGGCCGGCCAGGGCCCGGAGGACATGCAGCAGCCCGGCGCGGAAACCGGCCTGCCGGCCGAGGGCGCCCCGGCGATGGCGGGCGGCCCGGACGCCGCGCCGCCCGCCGACGCGTCCGGCCAGGAGACCGGGGCTCCCCAGGAGCAGCAGGCGGCTCCGGTGCAGGATGCGGCGCCCGTGGACGCTGGGGCCGTGCAGGAGGCCGTGGCCGAGGCGGCCGTGGTCCCGGAGACCGTGGCGCAGGAGGCCGTGGTCGCCGACGCGCCGGGCGAGGTGACGCCCGGCCCGGTGGCCGAGGAGGCACCGGCCACGGACGGCGCCGAGGTGCCCGCGCCCGCCCAGCCGGCCGCTGACGCGCAGCTCGCCGACCCCGCGCAGGCACCGGTGCCCGCAGCGGAACCCGTGGCCGCCGAGCCGGTGCCCGGAACGGCGGACGCGGTTGCCGCCGAGGCCGTCGAGGTTGCCACCGAGACCGTCGCCGTTCCCGCCGAGGCCGCTGTGGTTCCCCCGGAGGGCGTCGCGGTCGAGGCCGCCCCCGCGCAGGACGCGCCTGCCCAGGACGCCCCCGCTCAGCTCGTACCGGAAGCGGCCGTGGAACAGCAGACGGCTGCCGAGCCGGCGGTGACCGCCCCGGAGCCGGTCGCGGTGGCCGCTCCCGTCGACGCACCGGTGCAGGTCGCGCCGGAGGCCGGTGCCGAGCAGCCCGTCGCCTCCGAGGACGTGCCGCAGCCCGACCCCGCGGCGGTCCCGGTCCAGCCGCAGGACGCCCCCGCCGTCGAGGCGGAGCCGGTCGCCGTCGCCGTACCGGACGCTCCCGCCGCCGCCCCCGCCCCGGAGGCCGAACTCGCTCCGGAGGCCGAGGTCCTCATGGTCGCGCCCGCGGTGAACGCCGTACCGGAGCAGCCCGCCGCCGACGGCACGGCCGCGGCGGAACCGCACCAGCCGCAGGGCCCCCAGCTGGCCGCCCCCGTCGCCCCGCAGCCCGAGCCGGCGGCCGTGGCCGCCGAGCCCCTCCCCGCGAGCGCACCCGTGGCCGCGCCGGACGGTGTCCCGCCCGCCGCGCAGCCGGAGGCGCTGCCCGTGGAGCCCGCGGCCGAGCAGCCCGCTCCGGCCGCCGCGGGGGCACCGCTGCCCGCCGCGGAGCCGCAGCCGGAGCAGCCGCTCGCCCAGTCCGCGCCCGTGGACGCTCAGCCGGCGGACCCGCAGCCGGTCCCCGCCCAGCCGCAGCCCGGCACAGAGCCCATGCCGGACGCGCAGGAGCAGGCGGGGCAGCCGGAGCCGGTGGCCACCGTCCCCGCGCCGCGCGAGGCCGAGCCGGACGCGCCGGCCGCCGAGCAGGCCCCCGTCGTCGTACAGCAGGCGGAGGACCTCCAGACCCGGGCCGCCGAACAGGAAGAGGGCCCGGCCGACGCGGCGGAGGCACAGCACTCCACCGGTCCGGCCGCGCCGCCCTACGACGACGCCGAGCGCGCGGCCGTCCTGAAGGTCATGCGCGAGCGCCGCGACATCCGCAACGGCTTCCGCAACGACCCGATCCCGCACGAGGTGCTGCTGCGCGTCCTGGAGGCCGCCCACACGGCACCCTCCGTGGGCCACTCGCAGCCCTGGGACTTCGTCGTCATCCGCTCCGCCGACACCCGGCGCACGATGCACGAACTGGCGATGCGGCAGCGGGAGGCGTACGCCAAGTCGCTGCCCAAGGGCCGGGCCAAGCAGTTCAAGGAACTGAAGATCGAGGCCATCCTCGACACCCCGGTCAACATCGTCGTCACCGCCGACCCCACCCGCGGCGGCCGGCACACCCTCGGCCGGTACACCCAGCCGCAGATGGCGCCGTACTCCGCCGCTCTCGCCGTCGAGAACCTCTGGCTCGCGGCCCGCGCCGAAGGCCTCGGCGTCGGCTGGGTCAGCTTCTTCGACGAGCGGGAGATGGTCCGCGCGCTCGGCCTGCCCGAGCACCTGGAGGTCATCGCCTACCTGTGTGTCGGGTACGTCGACGAGTTCCCGGACGAGCCCGAGCTGATGCAGGCCGGCTGGTCCAAGCGACGCCCCCTGTCCTGGGTGGTGCACGAGGAGACGTACGGCCGCCGCGCCCTGCCCGGAGAGGAACCCCACGACCTGCTTGCCGAGACCGTCGCACAGATCCGCCCGCTCGACGCCAAGGCGCTCGGCGAGGCGTGGGAGCGCCAGAAGCGCATGACCAAGCCGGCCGGCGCGCTGGGCATGCTGGAGATCATCTCCGCCCAGCTGTCCGGGCTGTCCCGGCAGTGCCCGCCGCCGATCCCGGAGCCCGCCGCCGTCGCGATCTTCGCCGGTGACCACGGCGTGCACGCCCAGGGCGTCACCCCCTGGCCGCAGGAGGTCACCGCACAGATGGTGGCCAACTTCCTGGGCGGGGGAGCGGTCTGCAACGCCTTCGCCAACCAGGTCGGCGCCGAGGTGTGCGTCGTGGACGTCGGCGTCGCCGCCGACCTGCCCGCCACCCCCGGCCTGCTGCCCCGCAAGATCCGCGGGGGCACGTCCGACATGACCACCGGCCCCGCCATGACCCGCGAGGAGGCCAAGGCGGCCATCGAGGTGGGCATCGAGACCGCCCGCGACCTGGTGGCGGCCGGCAACAGGGCGCTGCTCACCGGTGAGATGGGCATCGCCAACACCACGGCGTCCGCCGCGCTCATCTCCGTCTTCACCGGCGCCGACCCGGCCGAGGTGACCGGCCGCGGCACCGGCATCAACGACGAGACGCTGGCCCGCAAGACCGAGGTCGTGCGGCGCGCCCTGGACCTGCACAAGCCGGACCCGGCCGACCCCATCGGGGTACTCGCGGCCCTCGGCGGCTTCGAGCACGCGGCCATGGTCGGCCTGCTCCTCGGCGGTGCCTCGCTGCGTACGCCGGTGATCCTGGACGGCGTCAGCGCGGGCGCGGCCGCTCTGGTGGCCCGCGCGATCGCCCCCGAGGTCCTCGCGGCCTGCATCGCCGGTCACCGCAGCGCCGAGCCCGGCCATGTGGCCGCCCTCAACAAGCTCGGCCTGCGCCCCCTGGTCGACCTCGACCTCCGCCTCGGCGAGGGCACGGGCGCGCTGCTGGCCCTGCCCCTGGTGCAGAGCGCGGCCCGGGCGATGCACGAGGTGGCGACGTTCGACTCGGCCGGAGTCACCGAGAAGTAGAGGCCACGGGGTCACAACAGGGGTGGGGGGGGGGGGGACCCCCCCGCCCCCCCCCCCCCCCCCCCCCCCCCCCCCCCCCAAAAAAACCCCCCCCCCCCGCGGCCCCGCCCCCGCCCCCCCCCCCCCACCCCCCGCACGCGGCGAGC
>NZ_JBHXVE010000014.1:51361-63593 GCF_042672505.1 Streptomyces sp. NPDC127190 | reverse complement strand
TTTCTTTGTAGGGGGGGGGGGGGGGCGCTGCGGCGGGGCGGGCCCCCCCTCTTTGCCCGCCCCGGGGGTACACGGGGGGGGGGCGGGGGGTGCCCCCCCCCCCCCCCACCCCGTGCCCGCACCCCCGTCCACAGCTAAAATCCGCACGTCAGGGCCGCTCCGACGCCGCAGCGCGCCCACCGCATCGCCCTGCACGAGGAGCCGCCCCTCATGGCCGAACACCCCGCCTACCCCGTAGGCCTCCGCCTCGCCGGCCGCCGCGTGGTCGTCCTCGGCGCCGGCACGGTGGCCCAGCGCCGTCTCCCGGCACTCATCGCGGCCGGCGCGGACATCCTCGTCGTGTCCCCCGAGGCGACCCCCTCCGTCGAGGCCATGGCGGAAGCGGGTGAGATCACCTGGGCCCGGCGGCCGTACCAGGACGGCGATCTCGCCGAGGCCTGGTACGCCCTCATCGCCACCAGCGACCCCGGGACCAACGCAGCCGCCTCCGCCGAGGCGGAGCGGCACCGCGTCTGGTGCGTGCGCTCGGACGACGCCGACCAGGCCACCGCCTGGACCCCGGCGACCGGCCACAGCGAGGGCGTCACCGTCGCGGTGCTCACCACGGACGCGCGCGGCCGCGACCCCCGCCACACCGCCGCCATCCGGGACGCGGTCGTGGAGGGCCTGCGCGACGGCACCCTGGTGGCCCCCCACCACCGCACCCGCACCCCGGGCGTCGCCCTGGTCGGCGGCGGCCCCGGCGACCCCGACCTGATCACGGTCCGCGGCCGGCGGCTGCTCGCCGAGGCGGACGTCGTCATCGCCGACCGGCTCGGCCCGCGCGACCTGCTCGCCGAACTCCCGCCGCACGTCGAGGTCATCGACGCGGCGAAGATCCCGTACGGCCGTTTCATGGCCCAGGAGGCCATCAACAACGCGCTGATCGAGCACGCCAAGCAGGGCAAGTCGGTGGTACGGCTCAAGGGCGGCGACCCCTATGTCTTCGGCCGGGGCATGGAGGAGGTCCAGGCGCTCGCCGAGGCCGGCATCCCGTGCACGGTCGTCCCGGGCATCTCCAGCTCGATCTCGGTGCCGGGCGCGGCCGGCATCCCGGTCACGCACCGGGGCGTCGCCCATGAGTTCACCGTGGTCAGCGGCCATGTCGCCCCGGACGATGAGCGCTCGCTGGTGGACTGGCCCGCGCTGGCCAAGCTCACCGGCACGCTGGTGGTCCTCATGGGCGTCGACAAGATCGGCAAGATCGCCGAGACGCTCGTCGCGCACGGCAGGTCGCCCGAGACCCCGGTCGCGCTGGTCCAGGAGGGTACGACGGCCGCGCAGCGCCGTGTCGACGCCACCCTCGCCACGGTCGCCGAGACCGTCCGGACCGAGGACGTGAAGCCGCCGGCGGTGATCGTCATCGGCGCGGTCGTCCAGGTCGGTCCGGAACCGACCGCTTGATCATGTGTAACCCGGGGTAACACACCTCTACCCAGCCGTTGGCACCACACCCAGGACAAGGCAGTATCACCCCGTGGCCGATCTCATCACCGTCGAGGATCCCGACGACCCGCGCCTGCGTGACTACACGGGCCTGACCGACGTCGAGCTGCGCCGCAAGCGCGAGCCGGCCGAAGGCCTGTTCATCGCGGAGGGCGAGAAGGTCATCCGCAGGGCCAAGGAAGCCGGCTACGAGATGCGCTCCATGCTGCTCTCGGCCAAGTGGGTCGACGTCATGCGCGACGTCATCGACGAACTCCCGGCCCCCGTCTACGCGGTGAGCCCCGAGCTGGCCGAGCAGGTCACCGGCTACCACGTGCACCGCGGCGCCCTCGCCTCCATGCAGCGCAAACCGCTGCCGACGGCGGCGGAGCTGCTGCGCACGGCCCGCCGGGTGGTGATCATGGAGTCGGTCAACGACCACACCAACATCGGCGCGATCTTCCGCTCGGCCGCCGCCCTCGGCATGGACGCGGTGCTGCTCTCCCCCGACTGCGCCGACCCGCTGTACCGCCGGAGCGTCAAGGTCTCCATGGGCGCGGTGTTCTCGGTGCCGTACGCCCGGCTGGAGACCTGGCCCAAGGGGCTGGAGCAGGTCCGCGAGGCCGGCTTCACCCTCCTCGCGCTCACCCCGGACGACAAGGCCCGCAGCCTGGACGAAGCGGCCCCGCACCGGATGGACCGGGTGGCCCTGATGCTCGGCGCCGAAGGGGACGGGCTGTCCACCCAGGCGCTGGTCGCGGCCGACGAGTGGGTGCGTATCCCGATGTCCCACGGCGTCGACTCGCTCAACGTGGGCGCGGCGGCAGCGGTGGCCTTCTACGCGGTCGCCACCGGCCGCCCGGAGTCCTGACCCACCCTCTTGGGCGGTAGGTGCCGGGACCGGGGCTCGGCTGTGAGAAAGAGTCCGGCCCTTCGTCCGGCCCTTCGTCCGGCCCCTCGTCCGGATCCTCAGCCGAGGCGGGCGGGGGCCGGTGCCTTCGGCTGGGCGGAGGCGGCGCGGCTCGTCCCGGGCGTCGGCGGAGCCTCCTCGCCCAGCGCTCCGTCCTCCCTCGCCGTGCGGACCGGCTGCGCATGCCGCTGCGGCCGGCCGTCGTCGCCGCCCAGCCCCCGCGCCGGGCCCTCGCAGCCCTGCGCCAGCGCGATGCCGAGCGCCACGAGCAGCGTCACCACCACGAACACGAACAGCCGCTGCCGCAGCAGCCGCGGATTGGCCGGCCGCAGCCGCGTACCCGTCGTACGCTGCGCCGGCCGCCCGGAGCCGCTGCGCGGAGCCGGCCGGACACCGCCGGCCGAACGCCGGTCGCCGCCGCGCGGCACCGGGGTCGGCCGCGCCGCGCCCGGCCGGCCGCCGGTACCCGCGCCCCGCGGGCCGCTGCCGCCCCGTGACGGCACGGCCCCCCGGGACGGGGCACCACCCCGCGGCAACGGCGTGCCGGGGGAGGTCCGCCGCTGGCTGCGCTGCTGCTCGGGGTAGGTGTCCACGAGCCGCCCGGTGGGCCGGTCCGCCTCCGCGGCGCGCGGCGCGGGCGGCCGTACGTCGCCGCCCAGGTCCTGTGCCTCCCGGGCGGCGATCTCCTTGAGCCGCAGCGACAGTTGCAGGGTGCTGGGCCGGTCCTCGGGGTCCTTGGCCAGACAGGCCCGGATCAGCGGGGCGAGCGCGTCCGGTACGCCGTACAGCTGGGGCTCCTCGTGCACCACCCGGTACAGCATCACCTCGGAACTGCCGTGCCCGAAGGGGGAGTCGCCGGTCGAGGCGTACGCCAGGGTCGCGCCCAGCGAGAAGACGTCCGTCGCCGGGGTGACCATCGCGCCGCGCACCTGTTCGGGGGCGAGGAAGCCGGGGGAGCCGACCGCGGTGCCGACGTGCGTGAGGGTGGAGGCACCGGTGGCCCAGGCGATGCCGAAGTCGATGATCCGCGGTCCCTTGGGGGACAGCAGGATGTTGGAGGGCTTCAGGTCCCGGTGCACGACACCGGCCTCGTGCACGGCGACCAGCCCCTCGGAGAGGGCCGCGCCGACGGCCGCGGTCTCGGCCGCGCCGAGTGGGCCCTCGTCGGCGACCTTGTCGTGCAGCGAGGGGCCGGGCACGTACTGGGTCGCGAACCACGGCCGCTCGGCCTCCAGGTCCGCCGCGACCAGCCGGGCCGTGCAGCCGCCCCGGATCCGCCGGGCCGCCGAGACCTCCCGGGCGAACCGCGACCGGAACTCCTGGTCCTCCGCGAGATCGGGCCGGATCACCTTCAGTGCGACCCGCTGCCCCTTCTTGTCGGAGCCGAGGTAGACCACGCCCATACCGCCCGCGCCGAGCCGTCGGTGAAGCCTGAACGAGCCGACGACGCGCGGGTCCTCGCGCCTCAGGCGCATCATCGCCATGTTCATCCCCGCTGCCCGGTCCCTGTGACGTGGCACAGCTTACGTTTCCCACGCCGCCTGCGCGCAGAGGCCGCGCCCTCCGGCCCGTACGGATTGTGTGTGCCGCCCGGACGAGGTGAAACGCGGTCAGGAAGCCACCCGCAGCGGCACCTTTGGGCCGCGAGCAGCCCCAACCATGCGGCAGGGCAGGGTGGTTGGGCTCGTCACCGGCTCACCCCGACCGGACGCCGCCCGCGTCGGACGCCCGCCCGGGACGGCCCGCGGGCCCGCCCGCGCGTCGCTTGCGATGCGGCGTACGGCGCACCCCGCACCCCCGCTTGGAGTGATCGAAGTCACTCCTTCCGGCCCCGGGGACGCTTCGGAAATGGCCGGACACGGCGGGCACCCCCTCCGGGATGTCCCCGATGTGCGCGCCCGCGTCTCCACCCAGGGGAGTACGTCGCAGGTCATGGCTCATCCTCCGGGAGGCCCGCCAATCGGTACGAGGGCATGACGCCCGCCGCCCGCTCCGCGCCTAGATTTGAGGTCAAGCGGCGGGTGCAGCACTCGTCCCCCGAGGTCAGGCGCCCGCCGCTGTTGACAACAACCGAGACGGTCGGGAGAGGGACCATGGCCCACACGGCACCGCGACGTACCACGTTCGCCCCGCGCCGGACGGGCCGCCGCCACCCCCTGGTGGCGACGCTCATGGCCCTTCCCCTGGCGGCCCTGCTCCTGCTGGTCTTCGACGGCTGGGAGACGGTGGCCACACAGGCGTCGTCCGTGGGTGCGATGCTGGGGCGCTGAGCGGCGACCCCAGGCCCGGAAGAGCGGTCCGGGCGGGGACATCCATCCATGAAACCCCGTGGGGACGGGGGTGCGACGGACGGCACGAATGCCGGCGCAGCTGGGGAGCTGCGCCGGCATTACCCCTTTGCGCGGGCCCACGCGCAACGACAGAGCCCCCGGTCCGAAGACCGGGGGCTCTGTGCCGTGTGGACGATACTGGGATTGAACCAGTGACCTCTTCCGTGTCAGGGAAGCGCTCTCCCGCTGAGCTAATCGTCCGGGATAGGTGACCAAAGGGTCACGGAGCGTGCGCGATACTGGGATTGAACCAGTGACCTCTTCCGTGTCAGGGAAGCGCTCTCCCGCTGAGCTAATCGCGCGAGGGATCCAAGGATCCACGATCCGAAGATCGAGTGGACGATACTGGGATTGAACCAGTGACCTCTTCCGTGTCAGGGAAGCGCTCTCCCGCTGAGCTAATCGTCCTCGGGACGCGTGGACGATACTGGGATTGAACCAGTGACCTCTTCCGTGTCAGGGAAGCGCTCTCCCGCTGAGCTAATCGTCCTTGGAGGTGGAGACGGGATTTGAACCCGTGTAGACGGCTTTGCAGGCCGTTGCCTCGCCTCTCGGCCACTCCACCAGGAGTGTAGGGGATCGGGATGACCCCTTCTTCCTTCGAGCGGACGACGAGGCTCGAACTCGCGACCTCAACCTTGGCAAGGTTGCGCTCTACCAACTGAGCTACGTCCGCTTGTCGTTTCGGTCCGCTTCCGCGTCCCGGCGACGTGTTGAACTCTAGCGGATTCCTGGGCCAGCACAAAAACGCGTTTGCGCAGCGTGCTGCGGTGCGTCCGGCGAAGGCCGTGGTCAGGACCCCTCCGGGACATCCCCGGGTCATCCGCCGGACACCGGACCTAGACTCGAGCACGTGCTCGACCACCCCGCGAAACCCCTCCTGGCGCTCCCTCCCCTGGCCCGCTTCGGCGACCGCGTCGCCACCGGCCTCCTCGACGTCACCAGCGACCCCGCCGCCCTGGACTCCTCCGGCTTCTGGGCGGTCAGCGCCGACTTCGAGGGCCGTCTGACCTGCGCACGCTTCGCACACGTACGACAGGAGCCGGTGCCCGCGCCGGTGCCCGGCCGCTGGCGGGGCCCGGCGGAGGCGGACTGGACCAGCTCCCTGGACCGGGCCGCCTACACCGCGGGCGTCCGCCGGATCCGCGAGCACATCGCGGCCGGCGAGGTCTACCAGGCCAACCTCTGCCGCGTGCTGAGCGCGCCGGTCGCCGCCGACGCCGACGTGGACGCCCTGACCGCGCTGCTCGCCCGCGGCAACCCGGCGCCGTACGCCGGGACGATCCGGCTGCCGGAGCACGGCGTGGAGATCGCCACCGCCTCGCCCGAGCTGTTCCTGCGCCGGGACGACCGGATGGTGGAGTCGGGCCCGATCAAGGGCACCGGGCGCACCGAGGCGGACCTTCTGGAGAAGGACTACGCCGAGAACGTGATGATCGTGGACCTGGTCCGCAACGACATCGGGCGCGTCTGCGCGACCGGCAGCGTGACCGTTCCCGACCTGTGCGTGGTGGAGAAGCACCCCGGCCTGGTCCACCTGGTCTCCACGGTCCGCGGCGAGCTGCGCCCCGGCGCCGGCTGGCCGGAGCTGCTCACGGCCGCCTTCCCGCCCGGCTCGGTCACCGGCGCGCCCAAGCAGAGCGCCCTGCGGATCATCGAGGCACTGGAGACTGCTCCGCGCGGCCCCTACTGCGGGGGCATCGGCTGGGTGGACGCCGACCGGGGCACCGCCGAGCTGGCGGTCGGCATCCGCACCTTCTGGATCGACCGCGCCGAAGGCGTCCTGCGGTTCGGCACCGGAGCCGGCATCACCTGGGGGTCCGACCCGGAGGGGGAGTGGCGGGAGACCGAGCTGAAGGCGTCCAGGCTGCTCGCGGTAGCGTCGGGGGCGTACGAGCACAGCGGAGGGGCGTTGTCATGAAGATCTGGCTGGACGGCGGACTGCGGGACGCGGAGTCCGCCCATGTCTCCGTCTTCGACCACGGGCTGACGGTCGGCGACGGCGTCTTCGAGACGGTGAAGGCGCAGAACGGCAAGCCGTTCGCGCTCTCCCGGCACCTTGAGCGGCTGACCCGCTCGGCCCGGGGTCTCGGTCTGCCCGACCCCGACTACGACGAGGTCCGCCAGGCCTGCGCGGCGGTCCTGGCGGCCAACCCGATGCCGCTCGGCCGGCTGCGGATCACCTACACCGGCGGCCACGGGCCGCTGGGCTCCGACCGCGGCGAGCACGGCCCGACCCTGGTGGTCGCCCTCGGCGAGACCACCCGCCGCCCGGACACCACCGCGGTGATCACCGTCCCCTGGACGCGGAACGAGCGCGGCGCCCTCACCGGCCTGAAGACCACCTCGTACGCCGAGAACGTCGTCGCCCTGGCCCGCGCCCACCAGCACGGCGCCTCCGAGGCGCTGTTCGGCAACACGGTCGGACAGCTCTGCGAGGGCACCGGCTCGAACGTCTTCGTCGTCCTGGACGGCGAGATCCACACCCCGCCGGTCGCCTCCGGCTGCCTCCCGGGCATCACCCGGGCCCTCGCCGTCGAGTGGACGGGCGCCCGGGAGACCGACCTGCCGCTGGACGTGCTGGAACGCGCCGACGAGGTCTTCCTGACCTCCACCCTGCGGGACGTCCAGGCCGTGCACCGGGTCGACGGCCGCGAGCTGCACGGTACGCCCGGGCCGGTGACCGCCAAGGCGATGCGGATCTTCGACGAGCGGTCCGGCCAGGATCTGGACCCCTGAGCCGGGAGCCCAGGCGGAGGGCGCCTCGGGGAAAACAGGCTGACGCGGTGGGCCGCCGTGGGTAGAACACCTGTGATGACCACGACCCTGCGGCCGGCCGAGCCGCTCCAGGAGCACCCCGACGGCACCCGCTCGCGCCGCTACCGGGTGTGCGTCAACAGCCGTCCCGTGGGCGAGATCCACCTCGGCACCTCGCCGTCCCTGGGCGCCTCGGTGGCGCGCGTGATCGACCTGCGGGTCGAGGAGCCGTTCCGCCGGCGCGGCCGGGGCACGGTGGCCGCGCTCGCCGCGGAGGAGGTGGCCCGCGGCTGGGGCTGCCGGCAGATCGAGACCGTCGTCCCCGCCGAGGCGGACGCCGCCCTGCGGCTCTTCGGCACGCTCGGCTACACGCCGCGCAACCGCGCCATGGTGAAGCGCCTCGGCACCGTCCCGCCCGACCTGCCGCCGGGCAGCCGCGCCCGGCCCATGACCGCGGCCGAGTACGCGGCGTGGCAGGACGGGGAGAGCGAGCGCTGCGCGCGCACCTGGCTCGAGCTCGGCGTCCCCGAGGCCGCCGCCCGGGCCAAGGCCCACGACGACCACGCCCGGCTGCTGCCGCACGGCCTGGCCACCGACGGCATGCTCTTCAGCGTCCTGGAGCACGAGGGCGCCAGGGTGGGCACGCTGTGGCTGGCCCTGAAGGACGACAGCGCCTTCGTGTTCGACGTGCAGACCGATCCGGACCGCCGGGGCCGCGGACACGGCCGTACGCTCATGCGGCTGGCGGAGCGGCAGGCGATCGAGGCCGGCCGGCCGGTCCTCGGCCTCAGCGTCTTCGCGGGCAACACCCCCGCCGAGCGGCTCTACGCGTCACTGGGCTACGAGACGACGTCCCTCAGCCTCGCCAAGCCGCTGCTGTAGGCGGGTGGGAGCGTGGTCCGTACGGCGGGGCCCCGCGCTGGTCAGGCCTCCCGCTCGGCGAGCAGCCGGTCCGCGATCTCCGCGATCCGCTCGCGCAGCCCCTCCTGGCTCTTCCCGCCGTCGAGGCGTTCGCCGCCGATGACGTACGTCGGCGTGCCGGTGACCCCGATCGCCTTGCCCTCGGCCTGGTCGGCGTCGACGATCAGGATGTGCCGGCCGTCGATCAGCGCGGTGTCGAACTCCTCGGCGTCCAGGCCCAGTTCGCGGGCCGTCTCGACAAGGAAGGACTCGCCCCGGCGGTCCAGCTCCTCGACCCGCCCGAGCACGGCCTCCACGTACGGCCAGCCGTTGCCCTGCTCCAGCGCCTCCTCGGCGGCCTGCGCGGCGGCGAAGGAGTGCTGGTGCTTCTCCAGCGGGAAGTGCCGAAGCCGCACCTCCAGCCGGTCGCCGTAGCGGGCGCGCAGGGCGCGGACGTCGTCCAGGGCGGTACGGCAGTCGGGGCACTGGAGTTCGCACCACACGTCGAGGACCAGGGCGTCGGTGGGTGCGGGGGAGGAGTCGCTCATGCGCACCAGTCTTCCAGGCGGGACGCGCGCGACCCAATCGGGAGCGCGGCCGCCGCGGACCGCCTCCGGGTGGGACAGGTGCCGGCGGCGGAACCGGTACCCGCGGAGGAGACGCCCTGGGGGGAGACCCGGAGAAGTCCCTGATGTCCGGCCGGGAGCATGGCATCGCGGGGACCGGGCGGTGCAGGATGGAGGGGACGAAGCGCGCCCCGTCGGTGTGGAGCGCCGTTCGCCGGGGTGGGGTGCCCGCCTCCGGTGTCACCCGACCGAGCCCGCCAGGAGGACCGGATGATTGCCGAGACCGTCTGCTCCGCCGTGTCCGCGGCGGGCCTGGGCATCGCGGTGGTCACCGCCTACCGCAAGCGCTTCCTGGCGGCGGCCCGCATCGCGGCCTACGCGCTGGTCCCCGTGGCCCTGGTGATGACCGGCGTCGTCGGCTGGCTCGCCGACACCGCCTTCAGCCCCACCGCATGGGCGGGCTTCGGCGTCCTGGGCGCGGCCTGGCTGCTCTTCGCCGGCACCCGCGCGGTGGAGCGCCGGCGCGGCGGCACCCGGGCCGAGCGCAAGGCCGCCAAGGCGGCGGCGGGCCGGGCCGCGATGGCGCCAGGCGCCTCGGCGCCGTCCCTGGGCGGTGCTTCCGGGACCGGGTCCGCGGCGCAGGGGCCCGGCGCGGCCGACGACTTCAGCGACATCGAGGCGATCCTGAAGAAGCGCGGCATATGACAGTCGTACGACTCCCTGAAACGACACAGTACGTCCGCTGACGTCCGGAAACGTTCACCGGTCGAAGCGAGCCGAACGAGAGATCGCGGTATTCGGCAAGATCCCTGTGGTGGATCGCGGGTGGGGTGCCGGGTAGGCCATCATCGGCCGCGAGATGCTGGACACGACGACCCAGAGCGAGGCCACGCCGCCCCAGGACGAGCCTCGCGGGTGCCTCTTCGCCCTTTCCCAGCCACCGCTGATGATCTTCCTTGCGGTGATCGGGTGTCTGCTCCTCATGGCTGCACTGCACGATCTGCTGTTGCTGTGAGCCGTACACGTCGGTCCCGGCGTCACCCGCCGGGACGGACGTCACCCGCAGGACGGGCGTCACCCGCAGGACGGGCGTCACCCGCAGGACGGGCGCCTCTCGCCAGGACGGAGGGTCGCGATCAGCCGGCCGCTTCCTTGCGCCGGGCCCGGTAGGCCGCCACATGCAGCCGGTTTCCGCAGGTGCGGCTGTCGCAGTAGCGGCGCGAGCGATTGCGGGAGGAGTCCACGAACGCGCGCCGGCAGTCCGGTGCCTCGCAGCGCCGCAGCCGCTCCTGCTCCCCGGCCACCACGAAGAAGGCGAGCGCCATCCCGCAGTCCGCGGCGAGATGGTCGGCCACCGAGGCGCCCGGCGCGAAGTAGTGCACATGCCAGTCATAGCCGTCGTGGTCGGTCAGGCGCGGAGTGGTGCCCGCCGCTGCCACCAACTCGTTGATCACCCCGGCGGCGGACCGGGCGTCCGGCGCCGCGAAGACCGCCGCGAACCGGCCCCGGATCCGGCGCACCGCCGCGAGGTCCAGCTCCGACAGCGCCCCGACATCGCTGACCTGGTGACTTCGTACGAACTCCGTCAGAGCCGGGACGTCGGGCAGTCCGTCCGTCGCCGTCTCGTCCTCCGGCGCGGTGTTCACCAGATCCACCACGGTGTCGAGGGCGCACCGGGTGTCGTGGGTGATCAGCACGTTTCGCTCCCTGGCCTGAGGGTCGGGCGGGCGCCCGCCGATGCTGGCCGATGGTAGCGACATCCGCGCCCACCGCACCGGCCCCACCGAACGCGCCCGCTCTGGAAGAACGCCTCCGGACCGCCAGGGGTTCCCGGAAGCGGACGCACGGTGGCGCCGGACGCACACAGGGCGACGCCGCCCCGTGCGGGTGCACGGCAGCGGCGTCGGCGGTGCCGTATGCGGTTGTCTTCGCCCGAGCCGTCTCCCCGAGTGGACGGCGCCGGGCTGCTTTCGAGGGGGCCGAGGCCTAGCTCTCCGCCAGGATGTGGGACAGCTCCTGATCCAGGTCGAAATGGCGGTGCTCCGTGCCGGGCGGCACGGCGGCGTCGGTTCGCTTCAGGAAGGACTCCAGGGCCCGCGCCGGGGCCTCGAGCAGCGCCTCCCCCTCCGGGGAACTGAGGGCGATGCACACGACGCCCTGACCGTGGCTGCGGGAGGGCCAGACGCGGACGTCGCCGGTACCGGTGGGCCGGTGGAGCCCCTCGGCGAGGAGGTCGCGGGCGAACACCCACTCGACGGTCTCCTCGGCTCCGGTGTGGAAGGTGGCGTGCACGGCGTAGGGGTCGGCCGTGTCGTACCGCAGGCCTGCGGGGACAGGCAGGGAGGACTCGCTCGACACAACGAGGCGCAGGTGCAGCTCGCAGCTGACCGTGGTGTTCATAAGCGCCAGGGCCTTTCGCTCAGTGTGCGCTCGGGGATTCGCACGTCGGCGAAATCGACATGCCACCTACGGTGCCGTTGTAAACCCCTCTGAGGGTTTTGCGTGCCTTTACGTAACTCTTCCGGCCGAGAACTCGTACCAGATCTACGACCATTTCAGTGACCTGAATCACTCCGCTAGGGTTTGTCTGTATGAATACGGGGAGTGACGACAGGGGCGAGGTCGCTGTGGCGACGGACAAGACCGACGGGGCGATGAACAAGACGGCGGACGAGACGGCGAGGGAGACGGCGGGCGAGGCGAAGGCGAAGGCGGACGAGCGCGTGGGCGAGGACGGGAGCGGGTCGGGGCTCGGCTCCCGGGCGCCGGAATTCATCAAGGCGCGCCGAGCCCTGCACCTCAGCTGGCAGGTCGGCGTCTTCGTGGTGGGCCTGGCGGTCGTCGGCGCCGGCATCGTCATGCTGCCGCTGCCCGGACCCGGCTGGGTCGTGATCTTCGCCGGCATGGCGATCTGGGCGACCGAGTTCGTCTGGGCCCAGCTCGTGCTGCGCTGGACCAAGCGCAAGGTCACCGAGGCCGCCCAGCGAGCGCTCGACCCCAGGGTGCGGCGCCGCAACATCACCCTCACCGTGATCGGACTGGTGATCGTGGCGGTGCTGGCGGGGATCTACCTGTGGAAGTTCGGCCTCGTCATGCCCTGGAACATCCGGCACCAGTGACGCCCGTGGTCTCAGGCACCCCCTGACATGGGGTAATGTTCTTCCTGCGCCCGGGCGATTAGCTCAGTGGGAGAGCGCTTCGTTCACACCGAAGAGGTCACTGGTTCGAACCCAGTATCGCCCACCCGGACCGACCGGGCCCCCGCAGCCCGCGGGGGGGGGGGGGGGGGGGCGCCCCCCCGGCGG
>NZ_JBHXVE010000014.1:0-51351 GCF_042672505.1 Streptomyces sp. NPDC127190 | reverse complement strand
ACCCCTATTCTAAGTTTGCCACCACCCACCCACCCCCCCCCCCTCCCCGCCCCCCCCTCCCCCGCCCGGCCGCCGCCGTCGGCGTTCCCGCCCCCGGTGCGAGTGCCTGCGAGCCCAGCTGCTCCGGCAGTGAAACGCGGCGAACCACACGAAGGGCCTCGAGGCCGCCGACCTGACCACATCGCCCCCACCCGTGCGGTGCAGGCCTCAGCCCTTAAGGGCTGAGGCTGTGCGGCCGTCGGCGTCGAGGGCGGCTGGGGCTGTGGCGGCTGGCGTGGGGCTGCTCTCGCGGTTGCGGTGGCCGGGGGGATGCTCCGGCCCTCCCGGCTCCATTCTGGGGGCGGGGGCACCGTGGCCGTCGCCCGGATTCTGGGGGCGGGCACCGTGGCCGTCGCCCCGGATCGAGGGGGGCCTCTGAACCGCGTCCGAGGGGCCCCTGCCCCGCCCTGTGACCCTGGCGCGCGGCAGAGCCACCCCGGCCCCCGGCGTCCCGGCCCGCAGCACTGGCCCCCCACTGAGCAGCTCCGTCCCGCCGTACTGGCGCCCCCGACTGGCACCCCGTCCCGCAGTGGACGGTGTTTTGCCGGAACGGCAATATCGCTCGTGTCCTCGCGGCTCCTCGCCGGAGCATGGGCCCCAGCCGGTCGTGACCGGTGTTCCCGCAGACCAGGCCGACGCGGCGGTCGGCAACAGGGGGTCGCAATCCGGCGGGCCCATGCCCCGAGGCTCCTCGGTCCGTCCGCCGCCGTAGGCCCCGCCTCAGGAGGCCCCATGCCGCAGAAACACCGTCTGGTGCGCTCGCCCGCCGGCCGCGTCCACCTCGTGGAGGAGGGCCGCGGCCCGCTGGTGCTGCTGCTCCACGGCTTCCCGGAGTGCTGGTACAGCTGGCGCCACCAGCTGCCCGCGCTGGCCGCCGCCGGCTACCGCGCCGTGGCCGTCGACGTCCGCGGCTACGGCCGATCCTCCCGGCCGACGGCCGTGGACGCCTACCGCATGCTCGAGCTGGTGGCGGACAACGTCGCCGTGGTCGAGGCGCTGGGGGAGCGGTCGGCGGTGGTCGTCGGGCACGACTGGGGTGCCACGATCGCCGCCACCTCCGCGCTGACCAGGCCCGACGTCTTCCACGCGGTGGGTCTGCTGAGCGTGCCGTACACCCCGCCCGGTGGACCGCGGCCCAGTGAGGTGTTCGCGCGGATGGGCGGGGAGGAGGAGTTCTACGTCTCCCGTTTCCAGCAGCCCGGCCGCGCGGAGGCGGAGATCGAGCCCGATGTCCGCGGCTGGCTCGCCGGCTTCTACGCGGCCCTCTCCCCGGAGACCGTTCCGATGCCCCTCGACAACGGCACCGACACCGACGTCCACATGGCCATCGACGTCGACACAGCCACCGCCCCGAGCCCCTACTTCGCCCACCCCCACCGCACCCTGCGCGAACGCTTCCCCGCCGGGCGCCGGCCCGTCTGGCTCAGCGAGCGCGACCTGGACGTCTTCGCCGGTGAGTTCGAGCGGACCGGGATGACCGGAGCGCTGAACCGGTACCGCTCCATGGACCGGGACTGGGCGGACCTCGCGCCCCACCGGGGTGCCCCGCTCACCCAGCCGTCACTGTTCGTCGCCGGCGCCCAGGACGCGTCCCTCGGCTGGCTGGCCGACGCCGTACGGGCGTTCCCCGACACCCTGCCGGGCCTGCTCGGCTCGCACCTGCTGGACGGCTGCGGCCACTTCGTCCAGCAGGAACGCCCGGACGAGACGAATCGAATCCTCGTCGACTGGCTCGCCACCCTGCCCGCCCGGTCCTGCTCACCCCGCCAGTGACGATCCGTTACTACTGGTGGGGTCTTCGAGACGTATCTGTCGTTCTGGGAGAAGTTGCCGACGCAGGCCGCGGGCGGAAATCCACCGGACGTTTTCCAAAACACCGTCACATTTCTTCGGAAGTACGACAAGCGTGGAATTCTTCTCGACCTCAAGTCCCCGGCATCGGCAGGTAATCTGACCCCGGATCACTTCCGTGCGCCGTCGCGCGGGCAGACTCCGTCCATGGACTGGATGCACTACCGCTTCCTCAGCCGATGGCCCCTGCCCGCCACCACGCCGGACACCGTGTACGCCGTACTCGAGCGGCCCGAGGACTATCCGCGCTGGTGGCCACAGGTCCGGTCGGTCACCAGGCTGGACGCCGACACCGGCGTGATCACCATCCGCTCCGCGCTGCCCTACGCCATGACCTGCACCCTGCGCACCGCCCGCCGCGACCCCGCCACCGGGACCCTGGAGGTCACCCTGTCCGGCGACATCGAAGGCTGGGCACGCTGGACGGTCACCCCCGACGGCACCGGCACCCTCGTCCGGTACGAGCAGGAGGTCGACGTCCGCAAGCCCCTGCTCAGGCGGCTCGCCGTGCCCGGGCGGCCCCTCTTCCGCCTCAACCACCGGCTGATGATGCGGGCCGGACACCGCGGACTGCTGCGCCATCTGCGGGCGGTTTGAACGAACGGCGCCCGGACCTGTATTGTTCAGTGCGTTCCCGGGCGATTAGCTCAGTGGGAGAGCGCTTCGTTCACACCGAAGAGGTCACTGGTTCGAACCCAGTATCGCCCACCGGGAGAGAGCCGGTCCGCAGCAGCGGACCGGCTCTTCTGCTGCCCGACCGCTCCGCCCCTACGCCGCCGCCGGCAGCTCCGGCCGCAGCGGCCACTCCGTGCTGACCGTCTCCTCCGAACCGCTGCGCGCGAACCACGCCTGGAGCCCCCGCGCCTGCGCCGCATGCCAGCCGGCCTGGAGCGTGTGCAGCTCGCCGGGGGACAGCCGCTCCAGCCGGGTCGCGAAACGCCGGCCCAGCGCCCGTACGACCTCCAGCGCGGCCAGCGCGTCCGCGCCCGCGTCGTGCGCGCCCTCCAGCGCCACCCCGTAGTGCTCGCACAGGTCGGTCAGCGTGCGCCGCCCCTTGCGGTACCGGTCCAGGTGCTTGTCCAGCACCCGCGGGTCCAGCACCCGCAACGGCACCGACCGGAACCAGCGGTCCAGCGAGGACGCCCGGTGCCGGCGCAACTCCCGGTCCAGCAGCGTCAGATCGAACGGCGCGTTCATCACCACCAGCGGACAGCCCAGCGCCGCGTGCTCCGCCAGCTGCTCGGCTATCTCGTACATGACCGGCGCCGGCCAGCGGCCGTTGCGCGCCAGGTGTTCCTCCGTCAGCCCGTGCACGTCCGTCGCAGCCTGGGGCACCGGCACACCCGGGTTCACCAGCCAGCGGGACACCCGGGGCCGGGTCCCCGGCGCATCCTGGACGACGACGGCGGCCGACACGATCCGGTCGGTCTCGACGTCGACGCCCGTCGTCTCCGTGTCGAAGGCGGCCAACGGCCCCTCGTACCAGGTCGTCATCGCAACCCAACTCCTCGTTCACCCACGGCAGATGGCGTTCCGTCTTCTGCCCGTTTGGTGATACCCGGGCCGTTTGCGGCGTACGCCGGAAGGAGACAACAGGAGTACGGGTCTTTGCAGTTCAGCGGCCCTCAGCGGGGAAACACTTGGCTTGGAAGGCTGTTGGTCATGGCCATAGCGCAGCCCGAGCGGGGCGGGCTGCTGCCCGATCGCACGGGCACCCTTCGCGGCACGCTCGCCACCACCGCCTGCATGGAGACCTTGCAGGTCGGCTATCTGCACGCGGTCGCCGCCGCGGCCGGCTGCTCGCTGTCCCAGCCCTTCCCGGACAACGGCATCGACTGGCACGTCAGCCACAGCGCCCCCGGCCACACCGTCGACGACGAGGTCACGATCAAGGTCCAGCTGAAGGCCACGTACCAGGTCGCCCCCCGCCCTCCGGGGCCCTCCTTCTCCTTCACCCTCGACAACGACCACCTGCGCAAGCTCGCCCGCACCCCGGTCACGGTCCACAAGATCCTGGTCGTCATGATCGTCCCGCGCTCGCAGGACCAGTGGCTGCGCGCCGGACACGACCGGCTCGACCTCAGGCACTGCTGCTACTGGGTCAACCTCGCCGGCCACCCGGTCACCGGGCGGCAGCGGACCACCGTGCGGATCCCGACCTCGCGCATCTTCGACGACCGCGCGCTCTGCGAGATCATGACGCGGGTCGGGACGGGAGGCAGGCCATGACAAGCCGTCCGTACGGGCAACCGCCCCGCCAGGCCCGCCCGCACCCCGACGACCCGCCCTGGAACAGCCCGCCCGAGCCCGCCGGGGTCGACCCCGCCGTCCTCGGCGCCCTGCTGCGCCGGCACGGCTGGCAGCGGCGCGGCGGAGCCCCCGGACGGTACGGCCGCTGGACCCCGCCCGGCCCGGCCGGCCACGCCACCAGCCTGCTCGTCCCCGAGAACCGTGCCTTCCCCGACAGCGACGACCTGCTCGGCGAGGCCCTCGACGCCCTCGCCCGCAGCGACACCCCCGCCGCACGCGAGGTGCTGATCTCCCTCGCCGTACCCAGCGACGAGATCCGCTGGTGGCGCCAGACCCCGAGCGGACCCGCCGGCACCGCGCCCTGGGCGGCCGACGAGCAACTGCACACCGCCGCCCGGCAGATGCTGCTCGCTGCCGCCCTCGCCACCCGCGCCCGGGCCGGCTACCACGGCGCCCGCCACCGCCGCCCCGCGACCGCCCTCCTGGAACACCTCCTCGTCGGCCCCGCCACCGACGGCCACCGCCTCACCGTCTTCGCCCCCGTACCCACCGCCCGCCCCCTCGCCGTCCGCCTCCACCAGGCCCTGTACGCCGCCCGCGAGGCCATCGACTACCGGCGGGCCACCGGCGGCATGGACGCCTTCGACGGCGCGGTCCAGGCCGGGGTCAGCCGGGAACTCACCGAAGCGCTCACCACCCTCGTACGGGGCACCGAGGGCGCCCGGATCGCGGTCGCCTGGGCGCCCGGCGCCGGCGTCCCCGAGGGCTGCGCCGCCTCCGCCGAGCCCGTCGAGTTCTCGCCCGGCGACCTGCCCGCCCTGCGCGAGGCCGCCGCCCGCTATCTGCACGCGGAACCCTCCGTACCGGTCCGGATCACCGGCGCCGTGGTCCGCATGCGCCGCGCCGGCCCCGGCGGCCCGGGCACGGTCCGGCTGCGCGTCCTCGCCGGAGCCGAGGTCCCGCACGTCCGCGTCACCCTGGACGAGGAGGACTACCGCATCGCGGGCCACGCCCACCTCGTCGGGCTGCCGGTGCGCATACACGGCCGGCTGGAGCGCCGCGGCGGCTTCCGCCGGCTCACCGGCGCCTCCGGCGTCGTCCCCGTCCAGGTGGACGAGGCCGAGCGGGACCGGCTGATGAAGTCCCTGCACGAGAACCTCGACTTCTTCGAGGAGGCATGTGGCGAGGCGTACGGGGACGGGGACTGAGGGTGACCGTTTCGCGGTCGGTGCCGAGGGGTCGGTACGATCGCCTGTGCGCGCGCTCCTGGTATGGCGCCGCACCCACCTTCAGTCAGGAGAGACCGGTGTCAGACGTCCGTGTGATCATCCAACGCGATTCCGAGCGGGAAGAACGCGTGGTGACGACGGGCACTACGGCCGCCGACCTCTTCGCGGGCGAGCGCTCGATCATCGCCGCGCGCGTGGGCGGCGAGCTGAAGGACCTCACGTACGCACTGTCCGACGGTGACGAGGTCGAGGGCGTCGAGATCTCGTCCGAGGACGGCCTGAACATCCTGCGCCACTCCACCGCGCACGTCATGGCGCAGGCCGTGCAGGAGCTGTTCCCCGAGGCCAAGCTGGGCATCGGCCCGCCGGTCAAGGACGGCTTCTACTACGACTTCGACGTCGAGAAGCCGTTCACGCCCGAGGATCTCAAGGCCATCGAGAAGAAGATGCAGGAGATCCAGAAGCGCGGGCAGAAGTTCGCCCGTCGCGTGGTCACCGACGAGGCGGCCCGCGAGGAGCTGGCGGACGAGCCGTACAAGCTGGAGCTGATCGGCCTCAAGGGCTCGGCGTCGCACGACGACGGCGCGGACGTCGAGGTCGGCGCCGGCGAGCTGACGATCTACGACAACCTGGACGCCAAGACCGGCGAGCTGTGCTGGAAGGACCTCTGCCGGGGTCCGCACCTGCCCTCGACCCGTCTCATCCCGGCGTTCAAGCTGATGCGCAACGCGGCCGCCTACTGGCGCGGCAGCGAGAAGAACCCGATGCTCCAGCGCATCTACGGCACCGCCTGGCCGTCCAAGGACGAGCTGAAGGCGTACCTGGACTTCCTCGCCGAGGCCGAGAAGCGCGACCACCGCAAGCTGGGCAGCGAGCTCGACCTGTTCTCCATCCCGGAGCAGATCGGCTCCGGCCTCGCCGTCTTCCACCCCAAGGGCGGCATCATCCGCCGGGTCATGGAGGACTACTCGCGGCGCCGCCACGAGGAAGAGGGCTACGAGTTCGTCTACACCCCGCACGCGACGAAGGGGAAGCTCTTCGAGACCTCGGGCCACCTGGACTGGTACGCCGACGGCATGTACCCGCCCATGCAGCTCGACGAGGGCGTGGACTACTACCTCAAGCCCATGAACTGCCCGATGCACAACCTGATCTTCGACGCGCGCGGCCGCTCCTACCGCGAACTGCCGCTGCGCCTCTTCGAGTTCGGGACCGTGTACCGGTACGAGAAGTCCGGCGTCGTGCACGGCCTCACCCGGGCCCGCGGCTTCACCCAGGACGACGCGCACATCTACTGCACCCGTGAGCAGATGTCCGAGGAGCTGGACAAGACGCTCACCTTCGTCCTCGGCCTGCTGCGCGACTACGGTCTGACCGACTTCTACCTGGAGCTGTCGACCAAGGACCCGGAGAAGTTCGTCGGCTCCGACGAGGTCTGGGAGGAGGCGACCGAGACGCTGCGCCAGGTCGCCGAGAAGCAGGGCCTGCCGCTGGTCCCGGACCCGGGCGGCGCCGCCTTCTACGGCCCGAAGATCTCCGTCCAGGCCAAGGACGCGATCGGCCGCACCTGGCAGATGTCGACCATCCAGCTCGACTTCAACCTGCCCGAGCGGTTCAACCTGGAGTACACCGGCCCGGACGGCTCCAAGCAGCGCCCGGTCATGATCCACCGCGCGCTGTTCGGCTCCATCGAGCGGTTCTTCGCGGTGCTGCTGGAGCACTACGCGGGCGCCTTCCCGGCGTGGCTGGCGCCGGTCCAGGCGGTTGGTATTCCGGTGGGTGACGCCCACGTCGAGTACCTGGACAAGTTCGCCGCCGACGCCAGGAAGAAGGGACTGCGGGTCGAGGTCGACTCCTCCTCGGACCGTATGCAGAAGAAGATCAGGACGGCGCAGAAGCAGAAGGTGCCGTTCATGATCATTGTCGGCGACGACGACATGAACGCAGGCACGGTGTCCTTCCGCTACCGCGACGGTTCGCAGGAGAACGGCATTCCGCGTGACGAGGCGATCGCGAAGCTCGTTGATGTGGTGGAGCGTCGCGTACAGGTGTGATGGGTCCCCGCGCATGCGGGGGTGATCCCAAGATTCGCAAGGCCCACACGCACAAGGTGCTCTGCTCCCCGCCGACGCGGGGGTCGGCCCCCGGTGACTGACTTGATCTCGCCGGGGGCCCTGCCCTGTACCTCACCCGGACGCCATATGCTGCCTAGCATGACGAGTGAGCCGGAGCAGCAGATCGGAGTCGGGACGCAGGATGCGTTCCAGCGCCTGTGGACCCCCCACCGCATGGCCTACATCCAGGGGGAGAACAAGCCGAGCGGTCCCGGAGCCGAGGACGGCTGCCCCTTCTGCTCGATTCCGGCCAAGTCCGACGAGGACACGCTGATCGTCCGCCGCGGCGAGCATGTCTACGCCGTCCTCAACCTCTACCCGTACAACGGCGGCCATCTGATGACCGTGCCCTACCGTCATGTGGCCGACTACACGGATCTGACCGGCCCGGAGACCGCCGAGCTGGCCGAGCTGACCAAGCAGGCGATGACGGCGCTGCGCACCGCGTCCGGCGCGCACGGTTTCAACATCGGCATGAACCAGGGGTCCGTGGCGGGTGCCGGCATCGCCGCCCACCTGCACCAGCACATCGTCCCGCGCTGGGGCGGCGACACGAACTTCATGCCGGTGGTGGGCCACACCAAGGTGCTGCCGCAGCTCCTGGCGGACACCAGGAAGATGCTGGCGGAGGCGTGGCCCGCCTCGGCGTGAGCGCCTGAGCCGGCCGCCGGGGCTCACGCGTCGTAGAGGTCGGCCTTCTTCGGCATCGGGTCCTGCACCTGGGAGCTGAGGAACGCCGACCGGGTGCCGAACTTCTCGGTGTCCACGCCATGGTCCGCGAGCACCTTGAGTGCGGCCGAGTGCACCACCCGCAGGACCGGTGTGGCCGCGCGCAGCGCGTCGTCGGCCATGAAGCGGTGCCGCCAGGGCTGGTCGGCCCAGGCGTGCCGCAGGCCGAACGGCTCGGGCAGGCCGAGTGAGCCGCCGAGCCAGTTGAGGAGCGGCGGGTACCAGGTCAGCGGGGCGCGTGCGGCGAGTCGTACCACCTCGTCGGCGGTGACCAGCGGCAGCATGATCTTGCGGGTCTCCCAGGGCTTGAGGGTCTTGGCGACCTCCTTGCTCGGGGCTTCCGGCTTGGTGGTGAACAGGGAGTTCACCGGGCCGAGGGCGTGCCCGGTGACCTCGATGCGCAGGGTCTGGTGCAGCACGGTGACCGTGATCAGCATGGTGATGACCAGCTGTCCGTCCCACAGGGTCCACTGCACGCCGAGGTAGTGCCGGTCGCCGCTGCCGAACTGCTGCTTGTTGCAGATGTCCTGTATGGCGTGCGGCTTGACCTGGAAGGCCTCGACGTCGGCGCCCTCGGGGCGGGACACGGCGGTGGCTCCCTCGCCGATGGGGGTGACGATCCAGTGCCGTATGGAGGGCTTGGGGAAGCCGCCGGTGTTCAGCGGGCCGCGTTCCAGCAGGGACAGCTGGTCGTGGATCGCGCGGATCACGTCCCAGCTGCGGAAGGGGTGGATCTCCCGGGTGGGGTCGGCGGACAGCAGGTCTTCGGCGAGTTGCCAGGAGCCCCAGCGGGTGCCCATGCCGAGTATGCCCTTGGGGCCGGCGTAGAAGACCGAGTTGGACTGCTGTTCGGCGCTGAGCCGGGCCAGGGACTGGCGCAGTTCCTCGGCCGCGGTCTCGCCGGGGGCGCGGGGTACGGCTTCCGGGACCTTGGCGCCGACGCTGGTCCCGGACAGCAGGCCGTCCCAGCGGGCCCGCAGGTCGTGGGCGGTGCGTTCGCAGATCCGCTTGGCCAGGAACCAGCCCAGTACGGGCAGGGCGACGGCCGCGCGTGCGTACCAGGCCCAGAAGCCGGTGAACGGCATCTTGATCAGGAAGAGTGCGGCGAGCAGGCCGACGCCGAGGAGCAGTGCCGTGGCGAGGGGTCCGGCTCGTCTGTCGTCGCGTTTGGCGACGAACGTGCGCAGCTGGAAGACGAGCAGCCAGGCGAGGAGTCCGGGCAGGAACAGCAGGCCGCACAGGACGGTGACGGCGGTCAGCCGGTTGTCCCGCTCGCGGCGGATGTTGTTGGCGGCCAGGCAGTGTTCGACGACGAACTGGGGTTCTGAGCCGAAGGACTGGATGAGGGGCTTGCGGCCGGGCGCGAGCATGCGGTCGACGACGGCCCGCGCGTAGGCCTCGCCGAGGTTCGGCCGGAACAGCTTGATCCGGCCGGGTTTGACGGCCGACTGGTGCCATTCGTTGTCGGCCTTCTTGATCTCCTCGATCGGGCTGTCCCGGTACGCCGCGGAGGCCAGTGCGGCCGTCGCCGCCTGACTTCCGTCGCCCGAGACGGGCACCTGGGGTCCGTCCCACTCCGTTCCAAACGACATTCCCGCCCCCATCGCCGCCGGTGTCGCTGTTCCGGCCTTCCCGAGTTCCTTGCTCCGCACACCTGTTGGACCGGTCGTGCTGCCGATTCCGGACGACTACCGGACGGTTGCGGCACGACGTGATCAGGTGATCAGCGTATCCGCCGCCACCGACAGGGCGGGGGCGGACGGCCGAAGCCGTCCGCCCCGCACCGGGTGGCGCGCGGTGAACTAGGCGCGGTCTCCGGACTGTTCCCGGATGCGCTCCGCGACCTGGGGCGGCATCGGTTCGTGCCGGGCGTAGGTGCGGTCGAAGCGGGCGGTGCCGTGCGAGAGGGAGCGGAGGTCGACGGCGTACCGGCCGATCTCGAACTCGGGTACCTCGGCCCGGATCAGGGTCCGTCCGGAGCCCACCTGTTCGGTGCCGAGGACGCGGCCGCGCCGGCTGGACAGGTCGCTCATGACGGTGCCCACGTAGTCGTCGCCGACCAGCACGGTCACCTCGGCGACCGGCTCCAGCAGGTGGATCTTCGCGTCGGCCGCGGCCTCGCGCAGTGCGAGCGCGCCCGCGGTCTGGAAGGCGGCGTCGGAGGAGTCCACCGAGTGGGCCTTGCCGTCCAGCAGTGTGACCCGTACGTCCACGAGCGGATATCCGGCGGCGACGCCCTTGGCGGCCTGTGCGCGTACGCCCTTTTCCACGGACGGGATGAACTGCCGGGGTACGGCGCCGCCGACCACCTTGTCGACGAACTCGATGCCGGAGCCGCCGGGCAGCGGTTCGACCTCGATCTCGCAGATGGCGTACTGGCCGTGTCCGCCGGACTGCTTGACATGGCGGCCGCGGCCGGTGGCCCTGGTCGCGAAGGTCTCGCGGAGGGAGACCTTGTGCGGGACGACGTCGACCTGGACGCCGTAGCGGCTGCGCAGCCGTTCCAGGGCGACGTCCGCGTGTGCCTCGCCGAGGCACCACAGGACGACCTGGTGGGTGTTCTGGTTCTGCTCCAGGCGCATGGTGGGGTCCTCGGCGACCAGCCGGGACAGGCCCTGGGAGAGTTTGTCCTCGTCGGCCTTGCTGTGTGCCTGGATGGCGAGGGGCAGCAGCGGGTCCGGCATCTGCCAGGGCTCCATCAGCAGCGGGTCGTCCTTCGCGGAGAGGGTGTCGCCGGTCTCGGCGCGGCCGAGTTTGGCGACGCAGACCAGGTCGCCGGCGACGGCGTGGGATACCGGGCGCTGCTGTTTGCCGAAGGGCATGGAGAGGGCGCCGACCTTCTCGTCGACGTCGTGGTCCTCGTGTCCGCGGTCGGTGAGGCCGTGTCCGGAGACGTGCACGGTCTGGTCGGGGCGCAGGGTGCCGGAGAATAGCCGGACCAGTGAGATGCGGCCGACGTAGGGGTCGGAGGCGGTCTTGACGACCTCGGCGACCAGCGGACCGCTGATGTCGCACGGCTTCAGCTCGCGCGGCTTGCCGTCGATGGTGGTGACGCCGGGCAGGGGATGCTCGAACGGTGTCGGGAAGCCGCCGGTGACCAGTTCGAGCAGCTCGACCGTGCCGAGGCCCTGGCGTGCGCCCTCGGCGGCGGGGGCGGCCGCGAGGACGGGGAAGAAGCTGCCGCGTGCGACGGCTCGCTCGAGGTCCTGGACCAGTGTGTCGAGGTCGACCTGTTCGCCGCCGAGGTAACGGTCCATGAGGGTTTCGTCCTCGCTCTCGGCGATGATCCCCTCGATGAGCCGGTTGCGGGCCTCCTCGATGCCGGGCAGCTGGTCGGCGTCGGGTTCGGACTCCTTGCGTTCGCCGGTCGAGTAGTCGAAGAGCTTCTGTGTCAGCAGTCCGACCAGTCCGGTCACGGGCGCGTGTCCGTCGGGCCCCTCGGGGCCGCGCAGCGGCAGGTACAGCGGGAGCACGGCGTCGGGGTCGTCGCCGCCGAACACCTCCGCGCAGGTGCGGGTCATCTCCTCGAAGTCCGCGCGGGCGGCTTCCAGGTGGGTGATCACGATGGCGCGGGGCATGCCGACGGCCGCGCACTCCTCCCACACCATGCGGGTCGAGCCGTCCACGCCGTCGGAGGCGGAGACGACGAAGAGGGCCGCGTCCGCCGCCCGCAGGCCGGCTCGCAGTTCCCCGACGAAGTCGGCGTAGCCGGGGGTGTCCAGGAGGTTGATCTTGATGCCGTTCCATTCGACCGGCACCAGGGAGAGCTGTACGGAGCGCTGCTGCCGGTGCTCGATGTCGTCGTAGTCCGAGACGGTGCCGCCGTCCTCCACGCGGCCTGCCCGGTTCACCGCCCCCGCGGTCAGTGCGAGGGCCTCCACCAGGGTTGTCTTGCCCGAACCGGAGTGGCCGACCAGCACCACGTTCCGTACCGACGAGGGCTGGTCGGCCGTCAGAGCACTGCCGGCGGCCCCGGGGTGGTGTGTCTGTGTCTTGTCGCCCATGATCCTGCCTCCCGTACACGGTGAGGTCACTGTGGGCGCGGTCGCGCGGGACCCGCGTGCACTGGCGGCTCCGGCGACGCCCGCGGTTATTCGAGCTTTCCACTCCCGTCACGTGGCGTCCATACGAACGACGTCCGCCCACCGTGATCGCGCCACGCGCGCCCGCGCGTGTGCCGGTGCACACCGGCACACGGCACGGCTGCGGGTGCCCACCCGTCACAGACGCACGCGCGTGGCTACGATGGGCCAGCCGGAGGCCACCAGGGCTACGGCGAGACGACCGTCGGGAAGGCCATGCTGAACAAGTACGCGCGTGCATTCTTCACGCGTGTCCTCACACCGTTCGCCGCGTTTCTCATCCGGAGGGGCGTGAGCCCCGACACGGTGACGCTCATCGGCACGGCCGGGGTCGTCGCGGGTGCGCTGGTCTTCTACCCCCGGGGCGAGTTCTTCTGGGGCACGGTCGTGATCACCCTCTTCGTCTTCTCCGACCTGGTCGACGGCAACATGGCCCGTCAGCTGGGCCGCTCCAGCCGCTGGGGCGCCTTCCTGGACTCCACTCTGGACCGGGTGGCCGACGGCGCGATCTTCGGCGGGTTCGCGCTCTGGTACGCGGGCCAGGGCGATGACAACGCCCTGTGCGCGGTCTCGATCTTCTGTCTGGCCAGCGGCCAGGTGGTGTCGTACACCAAGGCGCGCGGCGAGTCGATCGGGCTGCCGGTCGCCGTCAACGGGCTGGTCGAGCGCGCCGAGCGGCTGGTGATCTCGCTGGTCGCGGCCGGTCTCGCGGGCCTGCACACGTTCGGCGTGCCGGGCATCCAGTGGCTGCTGCCGGTCGCTCTGTGGATCGTCGCCGTGGGCAGTCTCGTCACGCTGGTCCAGCGGGTCGTCACGGTCCGCCGCGAGTCCGCCGAGGCGGAGGCGGCAGCGCGGCAGGGTGCCGGAGAGGCCGCGCAGTGAGCGCCGCCGAACGGCTCACCGACGCGCTGTACGGGCTCGGCTGGAGCACCGTCAAGAGGCTCCCCGAACCCGTGGCGGTCCGTCTCGGCCGCGGCATCGCCGACCTGGCCTGGAAGCGGCGCGGCAAGGGCGTGCGGCGGCTGGAGGCCAACTACGCGCGCGTGGTGCCCGACGCCACGCCCGAACGCCTCGCCGAGCTGTCGCGTGCGGGCATGCGCTCGTACCTGCGCTACTGGATGGAGTCCTTCCGGCTGCCCGCCTGGAGCCCGGAGCGCGTCAGGGCGGGCTTCGACCCGAAGGACCTGCACCATCTGACGGACGGGCTGGCCTCGGGCCGGGGTGTGATCCTGGCGCTGCCCCATCTGGCCAACTGGGACCTGGCCGGTGCCTGGGTCACCACCAAGCTGGAGACGCCGTTCACGACGGTCGCCGAGCGGCTGCGGCCCGAGACGCTGTACGACCGCTTCGTCGCCTACCGCGAGAGCCTCGGCATGGAGGTCCTGCCGCACAGCGGCGGCTCCGCCTTCGGCACGCTGGCCCGGCGGCTGCGCGACGGCGGTCTGGTCTGCCTGGTCGCCGACCGTGACCTGTCCGCCTCCGGCGTGGAGGTCGACTTCTTCGGCGAGAAGGCCCGGATGCCCGCGGGCCCGGCCCTGCTCGCCCAGCAGACCGGCGCGCTGCTGCTGCCGGTCACCCTCTGGTACGACGACTCGCCCGTCCTCCAGGGCCGGGTGCATCCGCCGGTCGAGGTGCCCGAGTCGGGCAGCCGGGCCGAGAAGACGTCTGTCATGACACAGGCGCTGGCCGACGCCTTCGCCTCCGGCATCGCCGACCACCCGGAGGACTGGCACATGCTCCAGCGGCTGTGGCTCGCCGACCTCGACCCCGCGAAGGGACCCTCGTGAGAATCGGGATCGTCTGCCCGTACTCCTGGGACGTGCCCGGTGGCGTCCAGTTCCACATCCGCGACCTCGCCGAGTACTTCATCCGGCTGGGGCACGAGGTCTCCGTGCTCGCCCCGGCCGACGACGACACCCCGCTGCCGCCGTACGTCGTCTCCGCCGGCCGTGCCGTGCCGGTGCCGTACAACGGCTCGGTGGCCCGGCTGAACTTCGGGTTCCTGTCCGCCGCGCGGGTCCGGCGCTGGCTGCACGACGGCGCCTTCGACGTGGTCCACATCCACGAGCCGACCTCGCCCTCGCTGGGGCTGCTGACCTGCTGGGCGGCTTCCGGTCCGATCGTGGCCACCTTCCACACGTCCAACCCGCGTTCGCGCGCCATGATCGCCGCGTACTCGATCCTCCAGGCGGCCCTGGAGAAGATCAGCGCGCGGATAGCGGTCAGTGAGTACGCCCGCCGCACCCTGGTCGAGCACCTGGGCGGGGACGCGGTGGTCATCCCCAACGGCGTCGACGTCGACTTCTTCGCCAGGGCCGAGCCCAGGGCGGAGTGGCAGGGGGACACCATCGGCTTCATCGGCCGTATCGACGAGCCGCGCAAGGGCCTGCCGGTGCTGATGAAGGCGCTGCCGGAGATCCTCGCGGCGCGGCCGGGGGCCCGCCTCCTGGTCGCGGGGCGTGGCGACGAGGAGGCCGCCGTCGAGGAGCTGCCGCGGGAGCTGCGCGCGCGGGTGGAGTTCCTCGGCATGATCAGCGACGAGGACAAGGCCCGCCTGCTGCGCAGCGTCGACCTGTACGTCGCTCCCAACACCGGCGGCGAGAGCTTCGGCATCATCCTCGTCGAGGCGATGTCCGCGGGCGCCCCCGTGCTCGCCTCCGACCTGGACGCCTTCGTGCAGGTCCTGGACCAGGGTGAGGCGGGCGAGGTGTTCCCGGTCGAGGACGCCGACGCGCTCGCCAAGGCGGCCGTACGGCTGCTGGCGGACCCGGAGCGGCGCGCGGCGCTGCGCGAGCGCGGCAGCGCGCATGTGCGGCGCTTCGACTGGTCGACGGTCGGCGCGGACATCCTCTCCGTCTACGAGACCGTGACGGCCGGCGCGGCGGCGGTCGCGACCGACGACCGCCCCCCAGGCCTACGAGCCCGCTTCGGCCTGGCCCGCGACTGACCCGCGCCCCGGCCCCGCACCGCCTCCGAGCCGATCGACGGGGCGGGGTCGGTAGGGGAGTGCGGGTGGGCTTCGGGCGTGTGTGAGGGGCGCGGGCCGCGACGGCTTTCGGGTTTGGCTTCGGACGGACGGCGGGCGGTTATGGCTTTCGGGCTTGGCTTCGGACGGACGGCGGCCGTTATGGTTTTCGGGCTTGGCTTCGGACGGACGGCGGCCGTTATGGTTTTCGGGCTTGGCTTCGGGCAAGTGGCGGGCCGTTGCGGTTTTCGGGCTTGGCTTCAGGCAAGTGGCGGGCCATTGCGGCTTTCGGGCTCGGCTTCGGACAAGCGGCGGGCCGATACGGCCTTCCGGCTCGGGTTGGCTCCGGGCCGTGACCGCTTTCGGGTCGGGTTTGCGGGTGGCGCTGGGCCGCGGCCGCTTTCTGGACGGGTTTCCCGGCGGCGTCGGGCCGTGACCGTTTTCGGGATGGAATTGGGGGCGGCTCCGGGCTCCGACCGCGTTTGGGTCGGCATTGCGGGCGGCTCCGGGCCATGGCGCTTTCTGGACGGGATTCCGGGCCCCGGAGCATGACCGGGCGGCGCCGGGCTGGCCGGTGGCCGGGGTGCGGCCGGGTGGGCCGATAGCCTTCGGCCGTGACCGCAACCCTCATCTGGATCCTTGTCGCCCTGGTCGCGATCGGCGTGTACCTGAGCTGGACCGCCGGCCGGCTGGACCGGCTGCATGTGCGGATGGACGCCGCGCGCGCGGCGCTCGACGCCCAGCTGCTGCGGCGGGCCTCCGTGACCCAGGAACTGGCGACCTCGGGTGTGCTCGACCCGGCCGCCTCGATCGTGCTGTACGAGGCCGCGCACGGGGCCCGGCAGGCCGAGGAGGAGCAGCGGGAGGTCGCCGAGAGCGAGCTGAGCCAGGCGCTGCGCGCGGTCTTCGCGGACCCGGCGCAGGTGGAGGCCGTACGGGAGGCCCCGGGCGGCGAGGAGGCCGCCCGGGAGCTGGCGGAGGCCGTCCGCAGGGTGCCGATGGCGCGCCGCTTCCACAACGACGCCGTCGGAGCCGCCCGCCGGCTGCGCGAGCACCGCAAGGTCCGCTGGTTCCGGCTGGCCGGACACGCGCCGTTTCCGCTGGCCTTCGAGATGGACGACGAGCCGCCCGCGGCCCTGGTGGAACGGGTGAGCTGAGCCCGCCGAGCCGAAAAGGATCCACCTGCTTGCCATTGGCCCTTGCTGTGGCCTGCTCCACTCACGTTTCCTCGGGGAAGCAGAAACCTTCTTTTCCCATGAGTGAGGTCACCCGTGTCCACCATCGAGAACCAGGCTCCCGAGACCGGCACCGCGCGCGTGAAGCGTGGCATGGCCGAGCAGCTCAAGGGCGGCGTGATCATGGACGTCGTCACGCCGGAGCAGGCGAAGATCGCCGAGGACGCGGGCGCCGTCGCCGTCATGGCCCTGGAGCGGGTCCCGGCCGACATCCGCAAGGACGGCGGTGTGGCCCGGATGTCCGACCCGGACATGATCGAGGGCATCATCGACGCCGTCTCCATCCCGGTCATGGCCAAGTCCCGCATCGGCCACTTCGTCGAGGCCCAGGTCCTCCAGTCCCTCGGCGTCGACTACATCGACGAGTCCGAGGTCCTCACCCCGGCCGACGAGGTCAACCACTCGGACAAGTGGTCCTTCACCACCCCCTTCGTGTGCGGTGCCACCAACCTGGGCGAGGCCCTGCGCCGCATCGCCGAGGGTGCCGCGATGATCCGCTCCAAGGGCGAGGCCGGCACCGGCAACGTGGTCGAGGCCGTCCGCCACCTGCGTCAGATCAAGGGCGACATCGCCCGCCTGCGCGGCCTGGACAACCACGAGCTGTACGCCGCCGCCAAGGAGCTGCGCGCCCCGTACGAGCTGGTCAAGGAGGTCGCCGAGCTGGGCAAGCTCCCGGTGGTGCTGTTCTCCGCCGGCGGTGTGGCCACCCCGGCCGACGCGGCCCTGATGCGCCAGCTCGGCGCCGAGGGCGTGTTCGTCGGCTCCGGCATCTTCAAGTCCGGCGACCCGGCCAAGCGCGCCGCGGCCATCGTCAAGGCCACCACCTTCTACGACGACCCGAAGATCATCGCGGACGCCTCCCGCAACCTCGGCGAGGCCATGGTCGGCATCAACTGCGACATCCTCCCCGAGTCCGAGCGCTACGCGAACCGCGGCTGGTAAGGCACTGCATCACATGAACACCCCCGTCATAGGCGTCCTGGCCCTCCAGGGCGACGTACGGGAGCACCTCATCGCCCTGGCCGCGGCCGACGCCGTGGCCAGGCCGGTGCGGCGCCCCGAGGAACTCGCCGAGGTCGACGGTCTCGTGCTGCCCGGCGGCGAGTCCACCACCATCTCCAAGCTGGCCGTCCTCTTCGGGCTGATGGAGCCCCTCCGCGCGCGCGTGCGCAGCGGCATGCCCGTCTACGGCACCTGCGCCGGCATGATCATGCTCGCCGACAAGATCCTCGACCCGCGCTCGGGCCAGGAGACCATCGGCGGCATCGACATGATCGTGCGCCGCAACGCCTTCGGCCGCCAGAACGAGTCCTTCGAGGCCGCGCTCGACGTCCGGGGCATCCCGGGCGATCCTGTGGAGGGCGTCTTCATCCGCGCCCCCTGGGTGGAGTCCGTCGGCGTCGGCACCGAGGTGCTCGCCGAGCACGAGGGCCACATCGTCGCCGTCCGCCAGGGCAACGCGCTCGCCACGTCGTTCCACCCGGAACTGACCGGCGACCACCGGGTGCACTCCCTCTTCGTCGACATGGTGCGCGCCAACGGGGCGGCGGAGTCCTTGTAGGATCTCTGGCGTTCGTTATGTAGATGGTTACGCGAAGGAGACAGGCAGATGTCCGGCCACTCTAAATGGGCTACGACGAAGCACAAGAAGGCCGTGATCGACGCCAAGCGCGGCAAGCTCTTCGCGAAGCTGATCAAGAACATCGAGGTCGCGGCGCGCATGGGCGGCGTCGACCTCGACGGTAACCCGACACTGTACGACGCCGTCCAGAAGGCCAAGAAGCAGTCGGTCCCGAACAAGAACATCGACTCCGCGATCAAGCGCGGTGGCGGTCTCGAGGCCGGCGGCGCCGACTACGAGACGATCATGTACGAGGGTTACGGCCCCAACGGTGTCGCGGTGCTCATCGAGTGCCTCACCGACAACCGCAACCGCGCCGCCTCCGACGTCCGTGTCGCCATGACCCGCAACGGTGGCTCCATGGCCGACCCGGGCTCCGTGTCGTACATGTTCAGCCGCAAGGGCGTCGTCATCGTCCCCAAGGGTGAGCTGACCGAGGACGACGTGCTCGGCGCCGTCCTGGACGCCGGTGCCGAGGAGGTCAACGACCTCGGCGAGACCTTCGAGGTCATCAGCGAGGCCTCCGACCTGGTCGCGGTCCGCACCGCCCTCCAGGAGGCCGGCATCGACTACGACTCCGCCGACTCCAGCTTCGTGCCGTCCGTCCAGGTCGAGCTGGACGAGGAGGGCGCAAAGAAGATCTTCAAGCTGATCGACGCGCTCGAGGACAGCGACGACGTGCAGAACGTCTTCGCGAACTTCGACGTGAGCGACGAGATCATGGCGAAGGTCGACGCGTAACGCGTACGGCTGGCTGACCGGGCCGACGGGACACCCCCCGTCGGCCCGTCGCGTTCCCGGCGTCGGTGCGGGGCGTTGTCAGTGGCACCCGATAGCCTGCACAAACAGGTGATCGAGCCGGCAGAGGGAGGGGCGCGGTGCGTGTTCTGGGGGTGGACCCCGGCCTGACGCGATGTGGCGTCGGTGTCGTCGAGGGGGTCGCGGGGCGCCCGCTCACCATGATCGGCGTCGGGGTCGTACGCACCCCGGTGGACGCCGACCTCAGCCACCGGCTGCTCGCCGTCGAGCAGGGCCTCGAGGAGTGGCTGGACGAGCACCGGCCCGAGTTCGTCGCGGTGGAACGCGTCTTCAGCCAGCACAACGTCCGCACCGTCATGGGCACCGCCCAGGCCAGCGCCGTCGCCATGCTGTGCGCCGCCCGGCGCGGCATCCCCGTCGCCCTGCACACCCCCAGCGAGGTCAAGGCCGCCGTGACCGGCACTGGTCGTGCCGACAAGGCGCAGGTCGGCGCCATGGTCACCCGGCTGCTGCGGCTCGCCGCACCCCCGAAGCCGGCCGACGCCGCCGACGCCCTCGCCCTCGCCATCTGCCACATCTGGCGCGCCCCCGCGCAGAACCGGCTCCAGCAGGCCGTCGCCCGGCAGCAGATCCACGCAACGAAAGGCCGTACGGCATGATCGCCTTCGTCAGCGGCACGGTCGCCGCGCTCGCCCCCGACGCCGCGGTCGTCGAGGTCGGCGGTGTCGGCATGGCCGTCCAGTGCACGCCGAACACGCTGTCCACGCTCCGTCTCGGCCAGCCCGCCAAGCTGCACACCTCCCTGGTCGTGCGCGAGGACTCCCTCACCCTGTACGGCTTCGCCGACGACGACGAGCGCCAGGTCTTCGAGCTGCTCCAGACCGCGAGCGGGGTCGGCCCGCGCCTCGCCCAGGCGATGCTCGCCGTGCACACCCCGGACGCGCTGCGCCGGGCCGTCGCCACCGCCGACGAGAAGGCGCTCACCGCCGTGCCCGGCATCGGCAAGAAGGGCGCCCAGAAGCTGCTGCTGGAGCTGAAGGACCGCCTCGGCGAGCCCGTCGGCGCCCCCGCGGTCGGCGCCCCGGTCAGCCAGGGCTGGCGCGACCAGCTGCACGCGGCCCTGATCGGCCTCGGCTACGCCACCCGCGAGGCGGACGAGGCCGTGACCGCCGTGGCCCCCCAGGCGGAGGCGGCCGGCGGCACCCCGCAGGTGGGGCAGCTGCTCAAGGCGGCCCTCCAGACCCTGAACCGCGCCCGCTGACCCGACGACCATCGAGGCACATCACATGAACTGGGACGACACGGCCGACCCCGCCGCCGCCGAGCGGCTCGTCGGCGCGTCCGCCGACCGGGAGGACCAGGCCGTCGAGGCCGCGCTGCGCCCGAAGGACCTCGGCGAGTTCATCGGCCAGGAGAAGGTCCGCGAACAGCTCGATCTCGTCCTGCGGGCCGCACGCGCGCGCGGCGCCACCGCCGACCACGTACTTCTGTCCGGCGCGCCCGGTCTCGGCAAGACCACCCTGTCGATGATCATCGCGGCCGAGATGGGCGCCCCCATCCGGATCACCTCCGGCCCCGCCATCCAGCACGCCGGCGACCTCGCCGCGATCCTCTCCTCCCTCCAGGAGGGCGAGGTCCTCTTCCTCGACGAGATCCACCGCATGTCCCGGCCCGCCGAGGAGATGCTGTACATGGCGATGGAGGACTTCCGCGTCGACGTCATCGTCGGCAAGGGCCCCGGCGCCACCGCGATCCCGCTGGAACTGCCCCCCTTCACCCTGGTGGGCGCCACCACGCGCGCGGGTCTGCTGCCGCCCCCGCTGCGCGACCGGTTCGGCTTCACCGCGCACATGGAGTTCTACGAGCCGCGTGAGCTGGAGCGGGTCGTGCACCGCTCGGCGCACCTGCTGGACGTCGGGATCGAGCCGGACGGCGCCGCCGAGATCGCCGGCCGCTCCCGCGGCACGCCCCGTATCGCCAACCGTCTGCTGCGCCGCGTCCGCGACTACGCGCAGGTCAAGGCGGACGGCCTGATCACCCGGGAGATCGCGGCCGCGGCGCTCGCCGTGTACGAGGTCGACGCGCGCGGCCTGGACCGGCTCGACCGTGCCGTCCTGGAGGCGCTGCTGAAGCTGTTCGGCGGCGGCCCGGTCGGCCTGTCCACGCTCGCGGTCGCGGTGGGGGAGGAGCGCGAGACCGTGGAAGAGGTCGCCGAACCGTTCCTGGTCCGGGAGGGTCTGCTGGCCCGCACACCGCGCGGCCGGGTCGCCACCCCGGCGGCCTGGGAGCACCTGGGCCTGACCCCGCCCAGGTCGTCGGCGGGGGGAAGCGGACAGCAGGATCTGTTCGGGACGTGACGGGCCGGCGGCGGCGAGGGCATTGGCCCACGCAGGAACCCAGGTGCCATGCTGAGCGTTGTTCCATGCATGCGGACTCGCTTAGACTCCGCCGATGCCGCTCTTGCGGGCGGCGCCGACCACACCCCCATCAATAGGCCGCTCACACGCGCGGTCGCGCGAAGGAAATTCCGTCCCGTGAATGCCTTTACCCTTCTCCCGTTCATCGTGCTCATCGCGGCCATGTTCCTGATGACGCGCTCGGCCAAGAAGAAGCAGCAGCAGGCTGCCCAGATGCGGAACGAGATGCAGCCCGGCTCCGGTGTCCGCACGATCGGGGGGATCTACGCGACGGTCAAGGAGGTCAACGAGGAGACCGTCCTCCTCGACGCCGGCCCCGGGGTCGAGCTCCTCTTCGCCAAGAACGCGATCGGCGCCGTCCTCACCGACGACGAGTACAACCGCATCGTCCACGGCATCGAGCACGACCTGAAGTCCGACGCCGACATCGTCCCCGACGACGCCTCCTCCCTCACCGAGACCGACGAGACCGACGGATCTGCCGCCGCTGCCGCCGCCTCCGACGACAAGATCGACCTCGGTAAGAAGGACGCCGACGCCGCCGGGGACGGCACCGACGCGGCCGAGGCCGCCAAGGCCAAGGCGGAGGACGAGCCGAAGAAGACCGACGGCGACTCCGACGCGAAGTAGTCATGCCCCGGTGGTGCGCAAGGCGGCATAATCACGCCCCGCGCACCACCGGGCGCGTCTGTTCCCGTAGGGGAGCCCGACACCATGTCATGGCCGACCGCGCCGACCGGGCGCGAGCGGCCCGAGAGGGAGTACGAGAAGGTGGCAGCACCTAAGAGGGGCCGGAGCGCGAGCGCCCAGAGCAAGCCAGGGCGCTTGCTGGCCCTCATCCTGATCGCCATCGTGGCGCTCACCGGAGGGATGTTCGCCTCCGGGCACAAAACTCCGCGTCTCGGCATCGACCTCGCCGGTGGTACGAGCATCACGCTCAAGGCGAAGGCCGACCAGGGGTCCGCGATCAACAAGGCCAACATGGACACCGCGGTCGACATCATGAACCGGCGTGTCAACGGCCTGGGCGTCTCCGAGGCGGAGGTGCAGACCCAGGGGACCGACAACATCATCGTCAACATCCCCAAGGGCACCAACTCCAAGGAAGCCCAGCAGCAGGTGGGCACCACCGCCAAGCTGTACTTCCGCCCGGTCCTGGCCAGCGAGCCCAGCGGTACGGCCGCGCCGAGCCCCTCGCCGAGCACCTCCTCCAGCGGCGGCTCCAAGCCGAGCACCAGCCCGAGCCCCTCCGCGAGCGCCTCCGGGCAGCAGAAGGCCTCCTCGTCCTCCTCCGCGTCCCCCTCGGCATCGGCGACCTCCCAGGGCCGCGCCGTCACGGACGCGCTGAAGGCCGGCTCCACCCCCTCGCCGAGCGCCTCCGCGAGCGGCAACGGCAAGCCGTCGGCCAGCCCGTCGGCGTCCGCTTCCGGCAACCCGGGCACCGCCGCGCTCCAGGCCCAGTACACGGGCCTGAACTGCGCCAAGCCCGCCGATCGCGCCAACGCCGGCAAGAAGGCCAAGCCCGGTGAGCCCACCGTGGCCTGCGGCGAGATCAACAAGGTCTGGTACAAGTACCTGCTCGGCCCGGTCGCCGTGGACGGCACCGAGGTGAAGAAGGCGCAGGCCGTCTTCGACACCCAGGGCGCCTCCGGCTGGCAGGTCCAGATGAACTTCAACTCCAGCGGTTCGAAGAAGTTCGCGGACATCACCGACAAGCTGTCCAAGAACCAGCAGCCGCAGAACGAGTTCGCCATCGTCCTCGACGGCGACGTCGTCTCCAGCCCGTACGTCCAGCAGGCCATCACCGGCGGCCAGGCGGAGATCTCCGGCAGCTTCACGCAGACCGAGGCGCAGAGCCTCGCCAACATGCTGTCGTACGGCGCCCTGCCGCTCTCCTTCCAGGAGCAGTCCGTCACCACCGTGACCGCCGCGCTCGGCGGTGAGCAGCTGCACGCCGGTCTGCTGGCCGGCGCCATCGGCCTCGCCCTGGTCGTGATCTACCTGGTGGTCTACTACCGCGGTCTGTCGCTGGTCGCCATGGCCTCGCTGCTGGTCTCCGCGATCCTCACCTACGTGATCATGTCGCTGCTCGGCCCGGCCATCGGCTTCGCGCTGAACCTGCCGGCCGTCTGCGGTGCCATCGTCGCCATCGGTATCACCGCGGACTCGTTCATCGTGTACTTCGAACGCATCCGGGACGAGATCCGTGAGGGCCGCTCCCTGCGCCCCGCCGTCGAGCGGGCCTGGCCGCGCGCCCGGCGCACCATCCTGGTCTCCGACTTCGTGTCCTTCCTGGCCGCCGCCGTGCTGTTCGTCGTGACCGTCGGCAAGGTCCAGGGCTTCGCGTTCACGCTCGGCCTGACCACCGTGCTCGACGTGGTCGTCGTCTTCCTCTTCACCAAGCCGCTCATGACTCTCCTCGCCCGCCGCAAGTTCTTCGCGGACGGCCACAAGTGGTCCGGACTCGACCCGAAGGGCCTGGGCGCCAAGGCCCCGCTGCGCCGCACCCGCCGTCCCGCCGGTCCCGCCACCGGCTCTGCCGACCCGAAGGAGGCGTGAGCGATGTCGAAACTCGGCAACCTCGGCGCTCGACTGCACCGCGGCGAGATCTCCTACGACTTCGTCGGCAAGCGCAAGATCTGGTACGGCATCTCCATCCTGATCACCATCACGGCCATCCTCGGCCTGGCGGTGCGCGGGCTGAACATGGGCATCGAGTTCAAGGGCGGCGCGGTCTTCACCACGCCCACCCACATGAGCACCTCGGTCGGCCAGGCGGAGACGTACGCCAAGGACGCCTCCGGTCATGACGCGATCGTGCAGAAGCTCGGCAACGGCAGCCTGCGCATCCAGATCGCCGGCATCGACACCGGCCAGTCCGACAAGATCAAGCAGGACCTGGCCAAGGACCTGAACCTCAACCCCGAGAAGCTCGCCGCCGACCTGGTCGGCCCGAGCTGGGGCCAGCAGATCGCCAACAAGGCCTGGGAGGGCCTGGCGATCTTCATGGTGCTGGTCGTGATCTATCTGGCGATCGCCTTCGAGTGGCGCATGGCCGTCGCGGCGCTGGTCGCGCTGATCCACGACATCACCATCACCACCGGTGTCTACGCCCTCGTCGGCTTCGAGGTCACGCCCGGTACGGTCATCGGTCTGCTGACGATCCTCGGTTACTCGCTCTACGACACGGTCGTCGTCTTCGACAGCCTCAAGGAGCAGACGAAGGACATCACCAAGCAGACCCGCTGGACCTACAGCGAGATCGCCAACCGGTCGATCAACGGCACGCTGGTGCGTTCGATCAACACCACGGTCGTCGCCCTGCTGCCGGTCGCCGGTCTGCTCTTCATCGGCGGCGGCTTCCTCGGCGCCGGCACGCTGAACGACATCTCGCTGTCGCTGTTCGTCGGCCTCGCGGCCGGCGCGTATTCCTCGATCTTCATCGCCACGCCGCTCGTCGCGGACCTCAAGGAGCGCGAGCCCGCGATGAAGGCCCTCACCAAGCGGATCACGGCCAAGCGTGCCCAGGCCGCCGCCGGGGAGGACCTCCCCGACGCCCGCGCCGGGCTGGACGAGGACTCCGACGACGCGGCCCCCGCTGTGGTGGGCCCGCGCGACCAGTCCGCGTCCCGCAGCCGGGGCCGCGGCCGAACCTCCGGGAAGCGCCGATGACCGACATCCAGGAGCTGCTGCTCAGCCGTATCCGCGATGTCGCGGACTACCCGGAGCCGGGCGTGATGTTCAAGGACATCACCCCGCTGCTGGCGGACCCGGCGGCCTTCACGGCGCTCACCGACGCGCTCGCCGAGATCGCCGCAGGCACCGGCGCCACCAAGATCGTCGGCCTGGAGGCCCGCGGCTTCATCCTCGGCGCCCCGGTCGCCGTCCGCGCGGGCCTGGGGTTCATCCCGGTCCGCAAGGCGGGCAAGCTGCCGGGAGCCACCCTGCGGCAGGCGTACGACCTCGAGTACGGCTCGGCCGAGATCGAGGTGCACGCCGAGGACCTGACCTCCGGTGACCGGATCCTGATCGTGGACGACGTCCTGGCCACGGGCGGTACGGCCGAGGCGGCGATCCAGCTGATCGAGCGGGCCGGCGCCCAGGTCTCCGGCCTCGCGGTGCTGATGGAACTCGGCTTCCTCGGGGGCCGTACCCGTCTGGAGCCCGCGCTCGGCGGCGCGCCGCTGGAGGCACTGCTCCAGGTCTGAGCGCGTATCTGCGGACACACGAGCGGCCCCGGCTTCGCCGGAGGCCGCTTCGTGTTTTCCACGACGCCGGCAGCTCCTGTCCGGAAGCCGCCCCGCGTCCGGACACCTCCCGCACACCCGCCGTCCACCTCCGCGGAATCCCACGGCAGCCCCTGGTGTTGCAGGGGAAGACGGTCTTTGCGGGCGCCTGGAGGCGATGACGGGGCGCAGGATCGCTACCATGGGGTATCCGGAGCCTGACCGGGGGACCCGGATCGCGCACGAGGAGCCCTCTTGCCAGACGAGGCCCAGCCACTGACCGCCGCCAAGCCCGAGCCCGCCTCGGCGCCCGCGGCCAAGCCCGCGCCGGACGCGTCCCACGCGAAGAACGACACCCGCGGGACGCTCGAGCACGCCCAGTCCGCGCCCGTCGAGAAGGCTGCCGAGGCCTCCCGCCCCAAACCGGCCCCGCCCGAGCGCCCGGCCCAGCCGCCGGTGGTGCGCCAGCCCGCCGCCCAGCCGACCCGCAGCGGCTCCTCCAACCGCGTCCGCGCCCGCCTCGCCCGCCTCGGCGTCCAGCGCGCGAACCCCTACAACCCGGTCCTGGAACCGCTGCTGCGCATAGTCCGCAGCAACGACCCCAAGACCGAGAACTCCACGCTCCGCCAGATCGAGCGCGCCTACCAGGTCGCCGAGCGCTGGCACCGCGGGCAGAAGCGCAAGAGCGGCGACCCGTACATCACGCACCCGCTCGCCGTGACCACCATCCTGGCCGAGCTGGGCATGGATCCGGCCACCCTGATGGCCGGGCTGCTGCACGACACCGTCGAGGACACCGAGTACGGCCTCGACCAGCTGCGCCGCGACTTCGGCGACACCGTCGCGCTGCTCGTGGACGGCGTCACCAAGCTGGACAAGGTCAAGTTCGGCGAGGCCGCGCAGGCCGAGACCGTGCGCAAGATGGTCGTGGCCATGGCCAAGGACCCGCGGGTCCTGGTCATCAAGCTCGCCGACCGCCTGCACAACATGCGCACCATGCGCTACCTCAAGCGGGAGAAGCAGGAGAAGAAGGCGCGGGAGACCCTCGAGATCTACGCGCCGCTGGCCCACCGCCTCGGCATGAACACCATCAAGTGGGAGCTGGAGGACCTCGCCTTCGCGATCCTCTACCCCAAGATGTACGACGAGATCGTGCGTCTGGTGGCCGAGCGCGCGCCCAAGCGGGACGAGTACCTCGCCATAGTGACCGACGAGGTGCAGGCCGATCTCCGGGCCGCCCGCATCAAGGCGACCGTCACCGGCCGCCCGAAGCACTACTACAGCGTCTACCAGAAGATGATCGTGCGGGGCCGCGACTTCGCCGAGATCTACGACCTGGTGGGCATCCGTGTCCTCGTCGACACGGTCAGGGACTGCTACGCGGCCCTGGGCACCGTGCACGCGCGATGGAACCCGGTCCCCGGCCGGTTCAAGGACTACATCGCGATGCCCAAGTTCAACATGTACCAGTCGCTGCACACGACGGTCATCGGGCCCAACGGCAAGCCGGTGGAGCTCCAGATCCGCACCTTCGACATGCACCGGCGCGCCGAGTACGGCATCGCCGCGCACTGGAAGTACAAGCAGGAGGCCGTCGCCGGCGCCTCCAAGGTCCGCACCGACACGCCCAGGTCGTCCGCCAAGGACAAGGACGCCATCAACGACATGGCGTGGCTGCGGCAGCTGCTGGACTGGCAGAAGGAGACCGAGGACCCGGGCGAGTTCCTGGAGTCCCTGCGCTTCGACCTGTCCCGCAACGAGGTCTTCGTCTTCACGCCCAAGGGCGATGTCATCGCCCTGCCCGCGGGCGCCACCCCCGTCGACTTCGCGTACGCCGTCCACACCGAGGTCGGCCACCGCACCATAGGAGCGCGGGTCAACGGCAGGCTCGTACCGCTCGAGTCGACCCTGGACAACGGCGACCTGGTGGAGGTCTTCACCTCCAAGGCGCCCGGCGCCGGGCCGTCCCGGGACTGGCTCGGGTTCGTCAAGTCGCCGCGGGCGCGCAACAAGATCCGGGCCTGGTTCTCCAAGGAACGCCGGGACGAGGCGATCGAGCAGGGCAAGGACGCCATCGTCCGCGCCATGCGCAAGCAGAACCTGCCGATCCAGCGCATCCTCACCGGCGACTCCCTGGTCACCCTGGCCCACGAGATGCGGTACTCGGACATCTCCGCGCTGTACGCGGCGATCGGCGAGGGCCATGTCTCCGCACAGCACATCGTGCAGAAGCTCGTCCAGGCCCTGGGCGGCGAGGAGGCCGCCACCGAGGAGATCGACGAGGCGGTCCCGCCCTCCCGCAGCCGCGGCCGCAAGCGCCGCTCCAGCGCGGACCCGGGTGTCGTCGTCAAGGGCGTCGACGATGTGTGGGTCAAGCTGGCCCGCTGCTGCACGCCGGTGCCGGGCGACCCGATCATCGGCTTCGTGACCCGCGGCAGTGGCGTATCGGTTCACCGCAGCGACTGCGTCAATGTCGACTCGCTCTCCCGTGAGCCCGAGCGCATCCTCGACGTCGAGTGGGCGCCCACCCAGTCCTCGGTCTTCCTGGTCGCCATCCAGGTCGAGGCGCTGGACCGTTCCCGGCTGCTGTCGGACGTCACCCGCGTGCTGTCGGACCAGCACGTCAACATCCTGTCGGCGGCCGTCCAGACCTCCCGGGACCGGGTGGCCACCTCCCGCTTCACCTTCGAGATGGGCGACCCCAAGCACCTGGGGCACGTCCTGAAGGCCGTCCGCGGCGTGGAGGGCGTGTACGACGTCTACCGCGTGACGTCGGGACGCAGCCGCTCGTAACCCCGCGGCAGGCAAGCCGAAGGGCCCCGTACCGCCGGTACGGGGCCCTTGTGCGACGCTCAGGAGGAACTCAGCCGCCGAACTCCTGAAGGCCCTTCAGAGCCTGCTCAAGCAGCGCCTGACGGCCCTCCAGCTCGCGCTCCAGCTTGTCGGCCTTGGAGGTGTTGCCCTGGGCGCGCGCCTGCTCGATCTGGCCCTTCAGCTTGTCCACGGCGGCCTGGAGCTGACCGGTCAGCCCCTCGGCACGCGCGCGTGCCTCCGGGTTGGTGCGGCGCCACTCGGCCTCCTCGGCCTCCTGGATCGCCCGCTCGACCGCGTGCATCCGGCCCTCGACCTTCGGACGCGCGTCCCGCGGGACGTGGCCGATGGCCTCCCAGCGCTCGTTGATCGAGCGGAAGGCGGCCCGCGCGGCCTTCAGGTCCGTGACCGGCAGGAGCTTCTCGGCCTCCTCGGCCAGCTCCTCCTTCAGCTTCAGGTTCTCGGCCTGCTCCGCGTCCCGCTCGGCGAAGACCGAGCTGCGGGCGGCGAAGAACACGTCCTGGGCGCCGCGGAAGCGGTTCCACAGCTCGTCCTCGTGCTCCCGCTGGGCGCGGCCCGCGGCCTTCCACTCCGCCATCAGCTCGCGGTAGCGGGCCGCCGTCGGACCCCAGTCCGTGGAGCCGGACAGCGCCTCGGCCTCGGCGACCAGCCGCTCCTTGATCCTGCGCGCGTCCTCGCGCTGCGCGTCCAGCTGCGCGAAGTGCGCCTTGCGGCGCTTGGAGAACGCCGACCGCGCGTGCGAGAAGCGGTGCCACAGCTCGTCGTCGGACTTGCGGTCCAGACGCGGCAGGCCCTTCCAGGTGTCCACCAGCGCCCGCAGCCGCTCACCGGCCGCCCGCCACTGGTCGGACTGGGCCAGCTGCTCCGCCTCGGCGACCAGGTCCTCCTTGGCCTTGCGGGCCTCGTCGGACTGCTTGGCCCGCTGCACCTTGCGCTCCTCGCGGCGCGCCTCGACGGTCTCCACGAGCTTGTCCAGCCGCTTGCGCAGCGCGTCCAGATCACCGACGGCGTGGTGCGCGTCGACCTGCTCGCGCAGATGACCGATCGCGGTCTGGGCGTCCTTCGCCGACAGGTCGGTGGTCTGCACGCGCTTCTCGAGGAGGCCGATCTCGACAACCAGGCCCTCGTACTTGCGCTCGAAGTAGGCAAGCGCCTCCTCGGGGGAGCCGGCCGCCCAGGATCCGACGACCTGCTCGCCGTCGGCCGTACGCACGTACACGGTCCCCGTCTCGTCGACGCGGCCCCACGGGTCGCTGCTCACAGCGCCTCCTCCACATGATGCCTGCGGGGGTTTCTGCGCCCCGGGCATCGTCCACAGTTTCGTCACGGCCAACATAGGCGACCAGCGGGTTGCCTGTCCGCATCCAGCGCGACCGAAATTCCGCAGTTGGCCGTTCTCGGGTTTACGACGACGTCAGGACTTCGTGACGGTCGCCTTGTTGATCACGACGGTCGCGTTCGGGGCGCCGTCGCCCTGGCCCGTGCTGTCGCCCGCGGCGGCGATCTTCTGGAGCACCTTCATGCCCGCCGCGTCGACCGTGCCGAACGGGGTGTAGCTGGGCGGCAGCGGGCTGTCCTTGTAGACCAGGAAGAACTGGCTGCCCCCGGTGTGCTTCTGCCCGGTGTTCGCCATCGCCACCGTGCCCGCCGGGTAGGTGTGCTTCGCGAGGCTCTTGTCCTTCAGGTTCTCGTCCGGGAGCGTGTAGCCGGGCCCGCCCATGCCGGTGCCCTGCGGGTCGCCGCACTGGAGCACGTAGATGCCCTGGGTGGTCAGCCGGTGGCACTTGGTGTGGTCGAAATACCCCTTGCCCGCGAGGAAGTCGAAGGAGTTCACCGTGTGCGGGGCGGCCGCGGTCTTCAGCGCGACGCCGATGTCACCGCACGTCGTGGCGAGCTTCAGCGTGTAGTTCGCCGACGTGTCGATCGTCATCGCCGGCTCCTTCTTCCAGCTCAGCTTCTTCACGGCGCCCGCGGCCGGCTTCGCGCACGGGTCCGGTGCCTTGCTGGGGGCGGAGGGGCTCGGGCTGACCTGGTTGCCCGCGTTGGTCTTCTTGTCGTCGCCGCCCTTCATCACCCCGGTCGTGTACAGCGCGACGCTGCCGATCACGATCACGCCGAGGACCGACGCGATGACGGAGTTGCGCATACGGGACTTGCGCCGCGCGTCGGTGCGCCGCTGCTGCTGCCGCAAGAACTTCTCCCGGGCGAGCTGACGCCGCCGCTGCTCCTGGCTGACCACCGGGTTCTCTCCTCATGCGTGTCGTGTGTCGGGCGGTACGCGTAGGTACTCGTGAGCCGACCGCTGCGTGTAGCCCCGTACCGTATATGGGTTCGCTGAGGAAACGGCAGCGCCGGTAGGCTCTGACCGAAGCCGAAGCCGCCAGTAATCGACACAACGAAGGACGATCGTGCTCATTGCCGGGTTCCCCGCCGGGGCCTGGGGGACGAACTGTTATCTCGTCGCCCCCGCCGCCGGTGAGGAGTGCGTGATCATCGACCCCGGCCACCAGGCCGCCGCAGGCGTCGAGGATGCGCTGAAGAAGCATCGGCTCAAGCCCGTCGCCGTCGTCCTCACCCACGGCCACATCGACCATGTGGCCTCGGTCGTCCCGGTGTGCGGCGCGCACGACGTGCCCGCCTGGATCCACCCCGAGGACCGCTACATGATGAGCGATCCCGAGAAGGCGCTCGGCCGGTCCATCGGCATGCCGCTGATGGGCGAGCTGACCGTGGGGGAGCCGGACGACGTCCGCGAGCTGACGCACGGCAGCACGCTGGAGCTGGCCGGGCTGGAGTTCTCCGTCGCGCACGCGCCGGGCCATACCAAGGGGTCGGTGACCTTCCGGATGCCCGAGACCGCCGACGTCCCGTCGGTGTTCTTCTCCGGGGATCTGCTGTTCGCCGGCTCCATCGGACGCACCGACCTGCCGGGCGGATCCATGGAGGACATGGTGCAGTCGCTGGCCCGCGTGTGCCTGCCGCTCGACGACTCCACCGTGGTGCTGTCCGGCCACGGCCCCCAGACGACCATCGGCCAGGAGCGCGCCACCAACCCCTATCTGCGGCAGGTGGCCGCCGGCCAGGGAGCTTCGCCGGCTCCCCGACGAGGAATGTGACGAGAGACTTCCGTGAGCACTTTCAAGGCCCCCAAGGGCACGTACGACCTGCTGCCGCCGGACAGCGCCAAGTTCCTGGCCGTCCGTGAGGCCATCGCCGCGCCGCTCAGGAACTCCGGCTACGGCTACATCGAGACGCCCGGGTTCGAGAACGTGGAGCTGTTCGCCCGCGGTGTGGGCGAGTCGACGGACATCGTGACGAAGGAGATGTACGTCTTCGAGACGAAGGGCGGCGACCGGCTGGCCCTGCGTCCGGAGACGACCGCGCCGGTGCTGCGCGCGGTGCTGGAGGCCAACCTGTACAAGACGGGCAACCTCCCGGTGAAGGTCTGGTACTCCGGTTCGCAGTACCGCTACGAGCGCCCGCAGAAGGGCCGCTACCGCCACTTCTCCCAGGTCGGCGCCGAGGCGATCGGTGCGGAGGACCCGGCGCTGGACGCCGAGCTGATCATCCTGGCCGACCAGGCGTACCGCTCGCTGGGTCTGCGCGAGTTCCGCATCCTGCTCAACAGCCTGGGCGACAAGGAGTGCCGGCCGGTGTACCGGGCGGCACTGGTGGACTTCCTGCGCGGCCTGGACCTGGACGAGGACACCCGGGCCCGCGTCGACATCAACCCGCTGCGCGTCCTGGACGACAAGCGCGAGTCGGTGCAGAAGCAGCTGGCGGGCGCCCCGCTGCTGCGGGACTACCTGTGCGACGCCTGCAAGGCGTACCACGAGGAGGTCCGCGAGCTGATCAGCGCGGCGGGCGTGTCCTTCGAGGACGACCCGAAGCTGGTCCGCGGCCTGGACTACTACACCCGGACCACCTTCGAGTTCGTGCACGACGGTCTGGGCTCCCAGTCCGCGGTGGGCGGCGGCGGCCGGTACGACGGCCTGTCCGAGATGATCGGCGGCCCCGCGCTGCCGTCCGTCGGCTGGGCCCTGGGCGTGGACCGTACGGTGCTGGCGCTGGAGGCGGAGGGCATCGAGCTGGACATCCCCGCGGCGACCAGCGTCTTCGCGGTGCCGCTCGGCGAGGAGGCCCGCCGGGTGCTGTTCGCGAAGATCACCGAGCTGCGCAAGGTGGGCATCGCGGCGGACTTCTCGTACGGCGGGAAGGGCCTGAAGGGCGCCATGAAGAACGCCAACCGCAGTGGCGCCCGGTACGCGATCGTCGCCGGCGAGCGCGACCTCGCCGAGGGCGTCGTCCAGCTCAAGGACATGGAGTCCGGTGAACAGACGGCGGTCGGCGTGAACGAGATCGTGGCCGAGCTGGAAGCGCGGCTCGGCTAGCCGTCAGCGGCTCGGAGGGCGCCGGTCACCGAGGGGTGGCCGGCGCTCTGCCGTTTCCGGCCGCCGGTCCGGTGGATGTCAACCTGGCGGGCGTCGGGTCGCCCTGCGCTCATCTGTCTGCTGTCATGCCCATGAAAACGGCCGGAACCGGGCGGTTCGCGGCCTTCGCGCGTGCCCTCTTATCTCCAGCGAACGGTGCGCACACAGGCGCGTGCGGCACAATGAGCCCTGCCCGAAGATGGTCCAACTCTCAAGTGACGGAATCGGTCTGATGAGCAAGACGACAGTCAAAGACGTCTCCGCGGATCCCGGTCCCGAGCGCGCCGCCGACGCCCCGCGCGCGGTGGGCGGCAGCCGTGCCCTCGCCCTGCTGCTGGTGATCACCGGCGCGGCCGGACTGCTGGCCGCCTGGGTCATCACGATCGACAAGCTGAAGATCCTCGAGGCCAAGGCCGCCGGCAAGACCTTCACGCCCAGTTGCAGCGTCAACCCGGTCGTGTCCTGCGGCAGCGTCATGGAGAGCAAGCAGGCCGCCGTCTTCGGCTTCCCGAACCCGATGCTCGGCCTGGTCGCCTACGGCATCGTGATCTGCGTCGGCATGAGCCTGCTGGCCCGCGCCCGCTTCCCGCGCTGGTACTGGCTGACCTTCAACTTCGGCACGCTCTTCGGCGTCTGCTTCGTGACCTGGCTCCAGTTCGAGTCCCTGTACCGGATCAACGCGCTGTGCCTGTGGTGCTCGCTGGCCTGGGTCGCCACCATCACCATGTTCTGGTACGTCACCTCGTTCAACGTCCGCAACGACTTCCTGCCGGCCCCCCGCTGGCTGAAGTCCTTCCTCGGCGAGTTCACGTGGGTGCTGCCGGTCACGCACTGCGGCATCATCGCGATGCTCATCCTGACCCGCTGGGGCAGCCAGCTCTGGGCCTGACCCCGGGCCGCGTTGTCAGTGGCGTGTCTTAGGGTTTCAGAGTGGAACCCGACCTCTTCACCGCCGCAGCGGAAGATCGCCAGGAGAAGGACCCGGCAGGCAGCCCCCTGGCGGTGCGGATGCGCCCGCGCACGCTCGACGAGGTCGTCGGCCAGCAGCATCTGCTGAAGCCGGGCGCCCCGCTGCGCAGACTGGTCGGCGAGGGCTCCGGCGGCCCCGCCGGACCCTCCTCGGTGATCCTCTGGGGGCCACCCGGCACCGGCAAGACGACCCTCGCGTACGTGGTCTCCAAGGCCACCAACAAGCGGTTCGTGGAGCTGTCCGCGATCACCGCCGGCGTCAAGGAGGTCCGCGCGGTCATCGACGGCGCCCGCCGGGCCACCGGAGGCTTCGGCAAGGAGACCGTCCTCTTCCTGGACGAGATCCACCGCTTCAGCAAGGCCCAGCAGGACTCCCTGCTCCCGGCGGTGGAGAACCGCTGGGTGACGCTGATCGCCGCGACCACCGAGAACCCGTACTTCTCGGTGATCTCCCCGCTGCTCTCCCGCTCCCTGCTGCTCACCCTGGAACCCCTCACGGACGACGACGTCCGCGGACTCCTGCGGCGCGCCCTCGGTGACGAACGCGGCCTGAAGGGCGCCGTCTCCCTCCCCGAGGACACCGAGGCCCACCTGCTGCGCATCGCCGGCGGTGACGCCCGGCGCGCCCTGACCGCCCTGGAGGCCGCCGCGGGAGCCGCCCTGGACCAGGGCGAGTCCGAGATCACCCTGCAAACCCTGGAGCAGACCGTCGACCGGGCCGCGGTGACGTACGACCGCGACGGCGACCAGCACTACGACGTCGCCAGCGCCCTGATCAAGTCCATCCGCGGCTCCGACGTGGACGCCGCGCTGCACTACCTGGCCCGCATGATCGAGGCGGGCGAGGACCCCCGGTTCATCGCCCGCCGGCTGATGATCTCCGCCAGCGAGGACATCGGCCTCGCCGACCCGAACGCCCTGCCCATCGCGGTCGCCGCCGCCCAGGCCGTCGCGATGATCGGCTTCCCGGAGGCCGCGCTCACCCTCAGCCACGCCACCATCGCCCTGGCCCTCGCCCCCAAGTCGAACTCCGCCACCACCGCGATCGGCGCCGCCCTGGAGGACGTACGCAAGGGCCTGGCCGGCCCGGTCCCCCCGCATCTGCGCGACGGCCACTACAAGGGCGCCGCCAAACTCGGCCACGCCCAGGGCTATGTGTACCCGCACGACCTGCCCGAGGGCATCGCCCAGCAGCAGTACGCCCCGGACGCCCTGAAGGACCGCGCCTACTACACCCCGACCCGGCACGGCGCCGAGGCGCGGTACGCGGACGCGGTGGAGTGGACCCGCAAGCACCTCGGTCGCAGCCGGTCCTGAGCGCCCTGTAGACTTCGCCGGAGTGCTGAGTCCCGCGCTGTCAGAACGGGGCAACCAGCCGGAGTCCGGCCCCCGGGGCCAGTCCCTGGGAAAACGGACTCCAGGAGCGTCGCGCACCGTCGATCGGTGTCGCGGGCAGCCCACCACCACCCGGAGTCCCGGGACGGTCGGTGGGCCACTCGCGTGCTGCACGTATGTGCCCAGACCAGGGGAGCGGCTGCCCGACAGGTCCCGAGCGGACCCGGAGGGTTTCCCCGGCTGCGGATGCGACCTCCCGCGAGCCCTGACAAGCCGAACACTACGAAAGAGATTGAGACAGTGGCGAACCAGTCCCGTCCCAAGGTCAAGAAGTCGCGTGCCCTCGGCATCGCGCTGACCCCGAAGGCCGTCAAGTACTTCGAGGCCCGCCCCTACCCGCCGGGCGAGCACGGCCGCGGCCGCAAGCAGAACTCGGACTACAAGGTCCGTCTGCTCGAGAAGCAGCGCCTGCGCGCTCAGTACGACATCTCCGAGCGCCAGCTGGTCCGCGCCTACGAGCGTGCGTCCAAGGTCCAGGGCAAGACCGGTGAGGCCCTGATCGTCGAGCTGGAGCGCCGCCTCGACGCGCTGGTCCTGCGTTCGGGTATCGCCCGCACGATCTACCAGGCCCGCCAGATGGTCGTCCACGGCCACATCCAGGTCAACGGCCAGAAGGTCGACAAGCCGTCCTTCCGTGTCCGCCCGGACGACGTCGTGCAGGTCCGCGAGCGCTCCAAGGAGAAGACGCTCTTCACGATCGCCCGCGAGGGTGGCTTCGCCCCCGAGGGTGAGACCCCGCGCTACCTCCAGGTGAACCTCAAGGCCCTGGCGTTCCGCCTGGACCGCGAGCCGAACCGCAAGGAGATCCCGGTGATCTGCGACGAGCAGCTCGTCGTCGAGTACTACGCCCGCTGATCCCAGCCCCGGCGCAGCACCACTCAGCCCGCCGCCTTCCCGTCCCGGTCCTGCCGGGCGGGGAGGCGGCGGGTTCGTGTTTCCCGGCCCCCGCGGGCGGCGGCGCTCAGGTGGCGGGCAGGTCCGGCCGATGGGCCGGCCGGCGGGGGCCCCGCACCCGGTTCCCCGCGCCCCGCGCAGCCCCCTCGGCCCCCGGGGCACCCGGCGGCGGCACCCGGTCGTGCCGCAGCGCACGGGCCACCGCCGCCGCGCGGTCCAGCCGGGCCCCCTCCCGCACGCACTCCTCGTACCGCGCGTCGCCGAGCGCCTCCCGGGCGAGCTCCTCGCACCGCTCGTGCGGAGCGTTGTAGTACGCCGAGCCGAACAGCGGCAGCCCCACCGACGGCCACATCCGGCCCGCCGCCCCCTGGAGCACCGCGGCCTCGGCCGGATCGCCCTGGACCGCGGTCACCAGGGCCAGCAACTCCAGCGAGAGCACCGAGCCGAGCAGATCGTGGAAGGCGTGCGCATGGTCCAGGCAGTCGCCGAGCAGCCGCCGCGCGCCGCCCGGGTCGCCGCCCTGCCAGGCCGCGTACGCCAGCACATACAGCGCGTACGACCGGGCCCAGCGCTCCCCGTGGTCCTCGCACACCCGCCGTACGTCCTCGCACAGCCGCACCGCGTCCGGCAGATCCCCCTGGAACGCCCGGGTCATCGCCAGCTCCACCTGGCCCATCAGCACATTGCTGTTCAGCTCGCCGATCTCCTGGTAGCGGTCCAGTGCCGACCGCAGCAGCGTTTCCGCACGGGCCATGTCATCGGTGACCAGGGCCAGACAACCGGCGCGGTGCTCCGCGTACGCCATCGCCGTGGCATCGGCCGCCCGCTCCGCCTCCTGACGGCACTCGTGCAGCGTGGCCAGCGCGGACACGGTGTCGCCCTGGAGGATCGCCACATAGCCGAGCACCCACAGCGCCTTCAGCCGGGACCGCTCGTACCCCGACGCCAGCTGCACGCTGCGCTCCAGCCAGTGCCGCCCCTCCGCCAGCCGCCCGCACCCCACCCAGCAGAACCACAGCGACCCCGCGAGGTACTGGCCGAGATGTGCCTCGTCCGGCTCGGTCAGACAGAACTCCAGCGCGGCCCGCAGATTCGGCAGCTCCGCCTCGACCCGGGCGGCCACCTCCCGCTGCCGGGGTGAGAACCAGTCCAGCTCGCACCAGGTCGCCAGCCCCAGGTACCAGTCCCGGTGCCGCCGGCGCAGCCGGACCGCGTCCCCGGTCGCCTCCAGCCAGTCCCGGCCGTAGGCCCGTACGGTGTCGAGCATCCGGTAGCGCGGACCCGCAGGCGTCTCCTCGCGGGCGATGACCGACTGGGCGACCAGCTCCGCCACCACGTCCAGGACGTCCTCGGCGGGCAGCCCGTCCCCGCTGCACACGTACTCGGCGGCCTCCAGGTCGAAGGTCTGCGCGAACACCGACAGACGTGCCCACAGCAGCCGCTCGGCGGGCGTGCACAGCTCGTGGCTCCAGCCGATCGCCGTGCGCAGCGTCTGGTGCCGGGCGAGTCCGTCCCGGCTGCCGCCGGTCAGCAGCCGGAACCGGTCGTCCAGCCGCTGGAGTACCTGGGCCGGGGACAGCGCCCGCAGCCGGCCCGCCGCCAGCTCCAGCGCCAGCGGGATGCCCTCCAGACGGCGGCACAGCTCCCGCACCTCGGGCCCGTCGGACACCGACAGCCCCTGTTCCCGGGCCCGCTCCGCGAACAGCTCCACCGCCTCCTGCGTACCGAGCGGTGCCAGCGCGAACAGCCGCTCGCCCGCGAGGCCCAGCGGACGCCGGCCGGTGGCCAGCACCCGCAGCTCGGGCAGCCTGCGCAGCAGCTCCGCGACCAGATCCGCGCAGGCCTCCACCAGATGCTCGACCCCGTCCAGCAGCAACAGGGCGGGCCGGCCGGCCAGTTGCTCCAGCAGCGTCTCGCGGGGGGTGCGGGCGGTGTGGTCGGTCAGCCCCAGTGCCTCGGCGACCGCGTACTCCACGAACTCCGGGTCGCACACCGGAGCCAGCTCCACCCGCCCGTGCCCGGTGCCCCAGGCCGCCGCGACCCGGCCGGCCAGCCGGGACTTGCCCACGCCGGCGACCCCGGTCACCGTCACCAGCCGGGCCTGCCGCACCGCCGCGGCCAGCTCGGTCAGCTCGGCCGAGCGCCCGACGAAACCGGTCAGCTCAAGGGGCGGAACACCGCCGGAAAAGGGATCTGGGCGCTGATGACCTCGCATGGGACACGGAGCGTACTGAACCGTGTGCAATGCGTACAATCGCTTCCCGTAACCCGGCCGATTCCACGGCCCCCACCGTCAATCCGGTACGGAGCCTCCGCCCCGGCGCGATAGGCTCGGGACACGACTTTTTCGATGCTCAGGCACGTTTCAGGGAGCGGGTGCGCACAGTGTCCGGTGGAGAGGTGGCCGGGATCCTGGTGGCCGTCTTCTGGGCGATCCTGGTCTCCTTCCTCGCCGTCGCGCTGGCGAGGCTGGCCCAGACGCTCAAGGCGACCACCAAGCTCGTGGCGGACGTGACCGACCAGGCCGTCCCGCTGCTGGCCGACGCCTCCCAGGCGGTGCGGTCCGCGCAGACCCAGATCGACCGGGTCGACGCCATCGCCTCCGACGTGCAGGAGGTCACCTCGAACGCCTCCGCGCTGTCGAGCACGGTCGCGTCCACCTTCGGCGGCCCCCTGGTGAAGGTCGCCGCCTTCGGCTACGGCGTCCGCCGGGCGCTCGGCGGCCGCAAGGAGGACGTGCCCGCCAAGTCGCCCCGGCGTACCGTGATCGTGGGCCGCACGGTCCCCGCCGCACGACGCAAGCGGAAGTAAGGACTGAGACCGAGCGATGTTCCGCCGTACGTTCTGGTTCACCACCGGCGTCGCCGCCGGAGTGTGGGCCACCACCAAGGTCAACCGCAAGCTGAAGCAGCTGACCCCGGAGAGCCTGGCCGCGACCGCGGCGAACAAGGCCCTGGAGACCGGTCAGCGGCTGAAGGAGCGCGCGGTCGGCTTCGCGCTCGACGTCCGCGACAACATGGCCCAGCGGGAGGCCGAGCTGGAAGAGGCTCTGGGCATCCACGAGAGCCCCGAGCTTCCGGCACCCACGCGGTACGCCGCCATCGAGAACCCCCGCGGCGACCACCGCGGCGACAACAGCACACCGAAGTACATCGAAGCCCCGATGTACTCGTACAACCGGAATGAGGACCACTGATGGAGTCGGCCGAGATTCGCCGCCGCTGGCTGAGCTTCTTCGAGGAGCGCGGGCACACCGTCGTCCCTTCGGCGTCGCTCATCGCGGACGACCCGACTCTGCTCCTCGTCCCCGCCGGCATGGTGCCCTTCAAGCCCTACTTCCTGGGTGAGGTCAAGCCTCCGTTCCCGCGCGCCACCAGCGTGCAGAAGTGCGTGCGCACGCCCGACATCGAAGAGGTCGGCAAGACCACGCGCCACGGCACGTTCTTCCAGATGTGCGGCAACTTCTCCTTCGGCGACTACTTCAAGGAAGGCGCCATCACCTACGCCTGGGAGCTGCTCACCACGCCCCAGGACAAGGGTGGTTACGGCCTCGACCCCGAGCGTCTGTGGATCACCGTCTACAAGGACGACGACGAGGCCGAGCGCATCTGGCACGAGGTCGTCGGCGTGCCGAAGGAGCGCATCCAGCGCCTCGGCATGAAGGACAACTACTGGTCCATGGGCGTCCCCGGCCCGTGCGGCCCCTGCTCCGAGATCAACTACGACCGCGGCCCCGAGTTCGGCGTCGAGGGCGGCCCCGCCGTCAACGACGAGCGGTACGTGGAGATCTGGAACCTCGTCTTCATGCAGTTCGAGCGGGGCGAGGGCATCGGCAAGGACAACTTCGAGATCCTCGGGGACCTGCCGAGCAAGAACATCGACACGGGCCTCGGCCTGGAGCGGCTCGCCATGATTCTGCAGGGCGTGCAGAACATGTACGAGATCGACACCTCCATGGCCGTCATCGACAAGGCCACCGAGCTGACCGGCGTCCGCTACGGCGACGCGCACGACTCGGACGTCTCCCTGCGCGTGGTGACCGACCACATGCGTACGTCCGTGATGCTCATCGGCGACGGTGTCACCCCGGGCAACGAGGGCCGCGGCTATGTGCTGCGCCGCATCATGCGCCGCGCCATCCGCAACATGCGTCTGCTCGGCGCCACCGGTCCGGTCGTCAAGGACCTGATCGACACCGTGATCGCCATGATGGGCCAGCAGTACCCGGAGCTGATCACCGACCGCGAGCGCATCGAGAAGGTCGCCCTCGCCGAGGAGAACGCCTTCCTGAAGACGCTGAAGGCCGGCACCAACATCCTCGACACCGCCGTCACCGAGACCAAGCAGGCCGGTGGCACCGTCCTCTCCGGCGACAAGGCGTTCCTGCTCCACGACACCTGGGGCTTCCCGATCGACCTCACCCTGGAGATGGCCGCCGAGCAGGGCCTCGCCGTGGACGAGGAGGGCTTCCGCCGCCTGATGAAGGAGCAGCGGGAGCGCGCCAAGGCCGACGCCCAGGCCAAGAAGACCGGTCACGCCGACATGGGCGCCTACCGGGAGATCGCCGACTCCGCCGGTGCCACCGACTTCATCGGCTACACCGACACCGAGGGCGAGACCACGATCGTCGGCATCCTGGTCGACGGCGTCTCCTCGCCGGCCGCCACCGAGGGCGACGAGGTCGAGATCGTCCTGGACCGCACCCCGTTCTACGCCGAGGGCGGCGGCCAGATCGGCGACACCGGCCGGATCAAGGCCGACACCGGTGCCGTCATCGAGATCCGCGACTGCCAGAAGCCGGTGCCGGGCGTGTACGTCCACAAGGGCGTCGTCCAGGTCGGCGAGGTCACCGTCGGTGCCAAGGCCCACGCCTCGATCGACTCCCGCCGCCGCAAGGCCATCGCCCGCGCCCACTCGGCCACCCACCTGACCCACCAGGCCCTGCGCGACGCCCTCGGCCCGACGGCCGCCCAGGCCGGTTCGGAGAACCAGCCCGGCCGCTTCCGCTTCGACTTCGGCTCGCCGTCCGCCGTGCCGACGGCCGTGATGACCGACGTCGAGCAGAAGATCAACGAGGTGCTCGCCCGTGACCTCGACGTGCACGCCGAGGTCATGGGCATCGACGAGGCCAAGAAGCAGGGCGCCATCGCCGAGTTCGGCGAGAAGTACGGCGAGCGGGTCCGCGTGGTCACCATCGGCGACTTCTCCAAGGAGCTGTGCGGCGGTACGCACGTGCACAACACCGCCCAGCTGGGTCTGGTGAAGCTGCTCGGCGAGTCCTCCATCGGTTCGGGTGTCCGCCGTATCGAGGCCCTGGTCGGCGTGGACGCCTACCACTTCCTCGCCCGTGAGCACACGGTGGTCAACCAGCTGACCGAGCTGCTCAAGGGCCGCCCGGAGGAGCTGCCGGAGAAGGTCTCCTCGATGCTCGGCAAGCTGAAGGACGCCGAGAAGGAGATCGAGAAGTTCCGTGCGGAGAAGGTGCTCCAGGCCGCCGCCGGCCTCGCCGAGTCCGCCCGGGACGTGCGCGGTGTGGCCGTGGTGACCGGCCAGGTCCCGGACGGTACGACCCCCGACGACCTGCGCAAGCTGGTCCTCGACGTGCGCGGCCGCATCCAGGGCGGACGGGCCGCGGTCGTGGCCCTGTTCACCGTCACGGGCGGCAAGCCGCTGACGGTCATCGCCACCAACGAGGCCGCCCGCGAGCGTGGTCTCAAGGCCGGTGACCTGGTCCGTACGGCCGCCAAGACGCTCGGTGGCGGCGGTGGCGGCAAGCCGGACGTCGCCCAGGGCGGCGGTCAGAACCCGGCTGCCGTCGGCGAGGCCGTCGAGGCCGTCGAGCGTCTCGTAGCCGAAACCGCCAAGTAAGGAAACGGTCGGAATATGCGCAGAGGACGTCGACTCTCGATCGACGTCGGGGATGCCCGGATCGGGGTCGCCTCGTGCGACCCCGATGGGATCCTCGCCACACCGGTGGAGACGGTCCCGGGCCGGGACGTCCCCGCCGCCCACCGCCGGTTGCGTCAACTGGTGGAGGAGTACGAGCCGATCGAGGTCGTCGTCGGCCTTCCTCGCTCCCTCAAGGGGGGCGAGGGTCCGGCCGCGGTCAAGGTCCGCGCCTTCGCCCAGGAACTGGCCAAGGGCATCAAGCCGGTGCCGGTCCGCCTGGTGGACGAGCGGATGACGACCGTGACCGCCTCCCAGGGGCTGCGCGCCTCGGGGGTGAAGGCCAAGAAGGGCCGCTCCGTCATCGACCAGGCGGCGGCCGTCATCATCCTCCAGCAGGCCCTGGAATCCGAACGGGTGTCAGGCAGAGCACCCGGCGAGGGCGTCGAAGTGGTCATCTGATCGCGATACGGTAACGTTCCGCGCGATGCGCCGGTGTTCGAACAGCCGGGGCACAGCAAGAGGCGGAACGGCAACCGGCCCACCGGCCGCGTGACCGCTCGGCCTCGCGGCTCTAGGGGATCGATGACTGAGTATGGCCGGGGCGCAGGCCCCGAACCGTGGCATCCGCAGGACCCGTTGTACGGGGACGGCGGATGGGAAGGGCAGCAGGCGCACGTCGGCCCGCAGTCTGCCTACGGCGGCCAGCCGCAGCATTACCCGCAGCAGCCGCAGTACGGAGACTGGAGCCACGAGCAGCAGCCCGGATACGACGGACAGCAGCACCAGTACTACGACGACCAGGGCCATCTTCCGTACGACCAGGGGTACGCCGGCCAGACCCAGCAGCAGTACCACCAGGGCGGCTGGGACGCGACCGGCACCCATGGCCAGGTGCCGTACGCGGCCGATCCCGGCGACCCCTACGGCCAGCAGCCCGTGGCCTACGGCGGGGAGCAGCCCGATCTCTACGGCACCGAGGACGCCTACCCGCCACCGGAGCCGCCCGGCCGCAGGCGTCCCGAGCCGGTCGCCGAACCGGAGCCGGAGACCGCGCCCGCCGAGGAGGAGCACGCCTTCTTCGCGGGCGGCGGGGATGACGACGACGAGGAGCACGAGCTCCAGAGCCGCCGCGAGCGGCGCGGCAAAGGGAAGAAACCCGCCAAGAAGGGCCAGAAACGGCGCACCGGCTGCGCCTGCATGGTGGTCGTCCTGGTCTTCGGCGGCGGCCTCGCCGGGGTCGGCTACTACGGCTACACGTTCTACCAAAATCGTTTCGCCCCGGCCCCGGACTACACGGGCAACGGCACCGGCCAGGCCGTCACCGTGGAGATCCCCAAGGGTGTGGGCGGCTGGGAGATCGGCCGCCGTCTGAAGGAGGCCGGTGTCGTCAAGAGCGCCGAGGCGTTCGTGCATGCCCAGGGCCAGGTCTCGGGCGGCGACTCCATCCAGGCCGGCGCCTATCTCCTGAAGAAGGAGATGTCCGCCGTCAGCGCCGTGAAAATGATGCTGGACCCGAAGAGCCAGAACAATGTCATGGTGACTCCGGGCGAGCGGAACGCGCGCGTCTACGAGGCGATCGACGCGAAACTCGAACTCTCCGCGGGTACCACCAGGAAGGCCGCCGAGAAGGAGTACAAGAGCCTCGGTGTGCCGCTCTGGGCGCAGAACACGCCGTACAGCAGCGACATCAAGGACCCGCTGGAGGGCTTCCTCTTCCCGGGTACCTATCCGGCCGCCAAGGGCATGAAGCCGGACGTCGTCCTCAAGCAGATGGTGTCCCAGGCGAAGTCCAAGTACGACGCCTACGGCCTCACCGCGAAGGCCCGGGCGCTGGGGCTGCAGAACGCGTTCGAGCTGGTCACGGTCGCGAGCCTGGTCCAGGCCGAGGGCAAGACGCACGAGGACTTCCGCAAGATGGCGGAGGTGGTCTACAACCGTCTCAAGCCGACCAACACCGAGACCAACCAGCTGTTGCAGTTCGACTCGACCTACAACTACCTCAAGGGCACGAGCAACATCCATATCTCCGAGAAGGAGATCAACAGCAACCAGAACCCGTACAACACCTACACCCACAAGGGACTTCCGCCCGGCCCCATCGGCAACCCCGGTGAGGAAGCGATCATGGCGGCGCTGAATCCGACGCACGACGGCTGGATCTATTTCGTGGCGACCGACGGCCAAAGCAATACCGAATTCGCCAAGACCTACGAAGAATTCAAGCAGCTCAAGGACAAGTTCAATGCCACCTCGGGCAACTGACGCCCGCCGGGCCGCCGTGCTCGGTCGGCCCATCGCCCACTCGCTCTCCCCGGTGCTGCACCGGGCCGCGTACGACGAACTCGGGCTCACCGACTGGTCGTACGAGCGCTTCGAGGTCGACGAGGCCCAACTGCCCGGCTTCCTGGACGGGCTCGGACCGGAGTGGGCGGGGCTGTCGCTGACCATGCCGCTGAAGCGGGCGGTCATCCCGCTGGTCGACGAGATCAGCGAGACGGCCGCCTCGGTGGACGCGGTCAACACGGTCGTCTTCACCGAGGACGGCCGACGCCTGGGTGACAACACGGACATCCCGGGCATGGTGGCGGCCCTGCGCGAGCACGGCATCGAACAGGTCGACTCGGCCGCGATCCTCGGCGCCGGTGCCACCGCCTCCTCCGCCCTCGCCGCCCTCGCCCGGATCTGCACCGGCGAGGTCGTCGCCTATGTGCGCAGCGCGGGCCGGGCCGCCGAGATGCGGCAGTGGGGCGAGCGGCTGGACGTCGAGGTCCGTACGGCCGACTGGGCGGACGCGGCCGAGGCCCTGCGCGCCCCCCTGGTGATCGCCACCACGCCCGCCGGGACCACCGACGCCCTCGCCGCCGCCGTACCCGAGCGCCCCGCCACCCTCTTCGACGTCCTCTACGAACCGTGGCCCACCGAGCTGGCGGCCCGCTGGTCCATGTTCGGCGGCGCCGTGGTCGGCGGCCTGGACCTGCTCGTCCACCAGGCCGTCCTCCAGGTCGAACAGATGACCGGCCGTACCCCGGCCCCGCTGGAGGCCATGCGCCACGCCGGAGAGAAGGCGCTCGCCGCCCGCTGAGGCTCCACTCGCGCGTCCGACTGCTGGACCGGCGGCCGGGAAACGGCCGGGGACGTGGGAGGATCGGAGGTGGCGGGCCGGGGTCGCGCACCCGGTCACGCCGTCGCCGTCCAGGCTTACGCGGGTACGGCGGGCAGTGCCGGGCGCGAACACTGAGGAGCACCGTTGAGCAGGCTGCGTTGGCTGACCGCGGGGGAGTCCCACGGTCCCGCACTTGTCGCGACGCTGGAGGGCCTTCCCGCCGGCGTGCCGATCACCACCGACATGGTGGCGGACCACCTCGCGCGGCGGCGGCTCGGCTATGGCCGCGGTGCGCGGATGAAGTTCGAGCGGGACGAGGTCACCTTCCTGGGTGGCGTCCGGCACGGACTCACGCTCGGCTCGCCGGTCGCGGTCATGGTCGGCAACACCGAGTGGCCGAAGTGGGAGCAGGTCATGGCGGCCGACCCCATCGATCCCGAGGTGCTGGCCGGGCTCGCCCGGAACGCCCCGCTGACCCGCCCCCGGCCCGGCCACGCGGACCTCGCCGGCATGCAGAAGTACGGCTTCGACGAGGCCCGGCCCATCCTGGAGCGCGCCTCCGCCCGGGAGACCGCGGCCCGCGTCGCGCTCGGCGCCGTCGCCCGCTCCTACCTGAAGGAGACGGCCGGCATCGAGATCGTCTCCCACGTGGTCGAGCTGGCCTCCGCGAAGGCCCCCTACGGCGTCTACCCGACCGCGGCCGACGTGGAGAAGCTGGACGCCGACCCGGTGCGCTGCCTGGACGCGGACGCCTCGAAGGCGATGGTCGCGGAGATCGACCAGGCCCACAAGGACGGCGACACCCTCGGCGGTGTGGTCGAGGTGCTGGCCTACGGCGTACCCGTGGGCCTCGGCTCGCACGTCCACTGGGACCGGCGCCTGGACGCCCGGCTGGCCGGGGCCCTGATGGGCATCCAGGCGATCAAGGGCGTCGAGGTCGGCGACGGCTTCGAGCTGGCCCGGGTGCCCGGCTCCAAGGCGCACGACGAGATCCTCACCACCGCCGAGGGCATCAAGCGCTCCTCCGGCCGCTCCGGCGGCACCGAGGGCGGCCTCACCACCGGCGAGCTGCTGCGCGTCCGCGCCGCGATGAAGCCCATCGCGACCGTCCCGCGTGCCCTCCAGACCGTGGACGTCGTCACCGGCGAGCCCGCCCAGGCCCACCACCAGCGCTCCGACGTCTGCGCGGTGCCGGCCGCCGGCATCGTCGCCGAGGCCATGGTCGCGCTGGTCCTCGCGGACGCGGTCGCCGAGAAGTTCGGCGGCGACAGCGTGGCGGAGACCCGCCGCAACGTGCAGTCCTACCTCGACAACCTGCGGATCCGGTGAGCGCCGTGCCTGCGGTCGTGCTGATCGGGCCGATGGGCGTGGGCAAGTCCACCGTCGGGCAACTGCTGGCCGAGCGCCTCGGCGTCGGCTACCGGGACACCGACGACGACATCGTCGCCGCCGAGGGCCGCACCATCGCCGACATCTTCGTGGAGGACGGCGAGCCCGCCTTCCGCGCGATCGAGAAGAGGGCCGTGCACACGGCCCTCGCCGAGCACGAGGGCGTCCTCGCGCTCGGCGGCGGAGCCATCCTCGACCCGGACACCCGCGCGCTGCTCACCGGGCACCGGGTGGTCTACCTCTCCATGGACGTCGAGGAGGCCGTCCGGCGCACCGGCCTGAACGTGGCCCGCCCGCTGCTCGCGGTCAACCCGCGCAAGCAGTGGCGCGAGCTGATGGAGGCCCGGCGGCACCTGTACGAGGAGGTCGCCACCGCCGTCGTACCGACCGACGGCCGCACCCCCGAAGAGGTCACCCGAGCAGCGCTGGACGCACTGGAGTTGAAGGAAGCATGAGCGAGGCAGTCACCCGGATCCAGGTCGCCGGCACCGCGGGCACCGACCCCTACGAGGTGCTGGTCGGCCGGCAACTCCTGGGCGAGCTGGCCGGCTTGGTCGGGCCGAAGGCCAAGCGGGTCGCGGTGATCCACCCGGAGGCGCTCGCCGAGACCGGGGACGCGCTCCGCGCCGACCTGGCCGGGCAGGGGTACGAGGCGATCGCCATCCAGGTGCCCAACGCGGAGGAGGCCAAGACCGCGGAGGTCGCCGCCTACTGCTGGAAGGCCCTGGGCCAGTCCCACTTCACCCGCTCCGACGTCGTCGTCGGCGTGGGCGGCGGCGCCACGACGGACCTCGCGGGCTTCGTGGCCGCCACCTGGCTGCGCGGGGTCCGCTGGATCGCCGTCCCGACCACCGTCCTGGCGATGGTGGACGCGGCGGTCGGCGGCAAGACCGGCATCAACACCGCCGAGGGCAAGAACCTGGTGGGCGCCTTCCACCCGCCGGCCGGCGTCCTGTGCGACCTCGCCGCGCTGGACTCCCTCCCGGTGAACGACTACGTCTCCGGACTCGCGGAGATCATCAAGGCCGGCTTCATCGCCGACCCGGCGATCCTCGACCTCATCGAGTCCGACCCCGAGGCCGCGCGCACCCCGGCGGGTCCGCACACGGCCGAGCTGATCGAGCGTTCGATCCGGGTGAAGGCGGAGGTCGTCTCCGCGGATCTGAAGGAGTCGGGTCTGCGGGAGATCCTCAACTACGGCCACACGCTCGGCCACGCCATCGAGAAGAACGAGCGCTACAAGTGGCGGCACGGCGCCGCGGTCGCGGTCGGCATGCACTTCGCCGCCGAACTGGGCCGCCTGGCGGGCCGCTTGGACGACGCGACGGCGGACCGGCACCGGACGATCCTCGAATCCGTCGGTCTCCCGCTGCACTACCGCTACGACCAGTGGCCCAAGCTGGTGGAGACGATGAAGGTCGACAAGAAGTCCCGCGGCGACCTGCTCCGCTTCATCGTCCTGGACGGACTGGCCAAGCCCACCGTGCTGGAGGGCCCGGACCCGGCGGTGCTGCTCGCCGCCTACGGCGAGGTCGGGCAGTAGGTCCGCAGCCTGCCCTATTCCCTTTCGATACCGGGCACTTACGGTCGCCCCCGGCCGTTTCACCGATGAACGGCCGGGGAGGGTACCGTTCGGTAGGCGGCGGGTGTTCACGCCCGCCACCAGCACCAATTGCCTTGTACGAGACGGAGTGGCAACGGATGCAGCACGCGATGGGGTCGCCGCTGCCGCAGCCCCACCAGCCGGGGCAGCCGCCGCACGCCGGGTGGGTGGCGGCCGCACACCACCCGGGCGCGCACCCGCACCCGGGCGCCTCCCACGGACCCGCCCCCGTGCCCCCGGCGCCGGGCTTCCCGGCCCCGGCCGGCGGGCCCGTCCCTCCCGCACCCGGGCAGCCCCCGGCGCCCCAGCCCCCCGTCACGCAGCCGCCGGTCGCACCACCCCCGGTCACGCCACCCCCGGTGGCACCGCCCCCGGCGGTGCAGCACGCGCCCGCCGCGCCGCCGCCGGACGCCACCGGTCATGTGCCGCTGCCGCCCGGCGGCCCGGTCGGCGTGCCCATGGCGCCCCCGGCCCAGGCCGCGCTGCCCGACGCGACGGCCACCACGCTGGCCGTGCTGCTGATCGGCCCGGCGGGCGCCGGCAAGACCAGCGTCGCCAAGTACTGGGCGGACCACCGGCGCGTCCCCACGGCCCACATCAGCCTGGACGACGTCCGCGAATGGGTCCGCTCGGGCTTCGCCGACCCCCAGTCCGGGTGGAACGACAACTCCGAGGCCCAGTACCGCCTGGCCCGCCGCACCTGCGGCTTCGCCGCGCGGAACTTCCTGGCCAACGGCATCTCCTGCATCCTGGACGACGCGGTCTTCCCGGACCGCCCGGTGGTCGGCCTCGGCGGCTGGAAGCGGCACGTGGGCCCCGGCCTGCTGCCGGTCGTCCTGCTGCCGGGCCTGGACATCGTCCTGGAGCGCAACGCCGAGCGCACCGGCAACCGCCGCCTCACCGACGAGGAGGTGGCCCGCATCCACGGCCGCATGGCGGGCTGGTACGGCTCGGGCCTGCCGATCATCGACAACTCCCAGCTCGATGTCCCCGGCACGGCGAAGGTCCTGGACGACGTCCTGGCCAGAGCCATAGCAAGCCCTCCGAACTGGTGACTTCCGCCCCAAACCCCACTCGGACCCACCCAACCAGCAGAAGTCGGTCAAAACTCCTACGCTCATCTCATGTCAGAGGTGTACGCGAACCGCCGATCCCGGCTGAGGGACCACGTCACCGCGGCCGGCACCGCGGCGGCGCTCATCACCCGCCCCGCCAATGTGCGCTACCTCGCGGCCGCGGCCCCGCGGGGCGCCGCCCTGCTCCTCGGCAGACATGAGGATCTCCTCGTGTGCGCGGGCCCGCCCGAGGACCGCCCCTACGAGGGCAGGCCGGACGAACACCTGCGGCTGCACACCGTGCCCACGGGCGGCGACGCCGCCGTCGCGGCGGCCGGCCTGGCCGCGGGGCAGGGCGCCGACTCGCTGGCGGTGGAGGAGCACCACCTCACCGTGGCGCGGCACCGAGCCCTCTCCTCGGTGGCCCCGAGGATCCGCCTGACCGACCTCGGCGCCGCCGTGGAACAGCTCCGGGTCGTCAAGGACGAGGAGGAGATCTCCTGCCTCCGCATCGGCGCCGAGATCACCGACCAGGCCCTCGGCGAGCTGCTGGAGTCCATCCTGGTCGGCCGCACCGAACGGCATCTCGCGCTGGAGCTGGAGCGCCGGCTGGTCGACCACGGCGCCGACGGCCCGGCCTTCCCCACCTCCGTGGCCGCCGGCCCGCACTCCGGCCGCCGTGGCCACCGGCCCACCGACCGGCGGGTGGAGGAGGGCGACTTCCTCTCGGTCTGCCTCGGTGCCACCTACCGCGGCTACCGCTGCGAGATCGGCCGCACCTTCGTGATCGGCACCTCGCCGGCCGACTGGCAGATCCAGCTGTACGACCTCGTCTTCGCCGCTCAGCGGGCCGGACGCGAGGCGCTGGCCCCCGGCGCCGCCTACCGTGACGTGGACCGTGCGGCGCGCCAGGTACTGGACTCCGCGGGCTATGCGGAAGCCCTGCCACCGCTGACCGGACACGGGGTCGGACTCGAAATCGACGAGGACCCGCAGTTGGCGCCCTCCGCCATGGGTAAACTGGACGCTTGCGTGCCGGTCACCGTCGAACCGGGGGTCCACCTCCCGGGCCGGGGCGGTGTCCGGATCGATGACACGCTCGTCGTACGCCCCGAGGCGGACGGCGGACCCGAGCTACTCACCATCACGACCAAGGAGCTGCTCGCGCTGTAGGAGTGCGTGCCCCGGGGTCGTCCACGTCAGTCCAGGAGATTCCGCAACCGTGGCTTCCACGAACGACCTCAAGAACGGCATGGTGCTCAAGCTCGAAGGCGGCCAGCTCTGGTCCGTCGTCGAGTTCCAGCACGTCAAGCCCGGCAAGGGCCCGGCCTTCGTGCGCACCAAGCTCAAGAACGTGCTGTCCGGCAAGGTCGTCGACAAGACCTTCAACGCCGGCGTCAAGGTCGAGACGGCCACTGTCGACAAGCGGACCATGCAGTTCTCGTACATGGACGGCGACTACTTCGTCTTCATGGACATGGACACGTACGACCAGCTGATGGTCGACCGCAAGTCCGTCGGCGACGCCGCCAACTTCCTGATCGAGGGCTTCGAGGCCACCGTCGCCCAGCACGAGGGCGAGGTGCTCTTCGTCGAGCTGCCGGCCGCCGTCGAGCTGACGGTCGCCGAGACCGAGCCCGGCCTCCAGGGCGACCGGTCCACCGGTGGCACCAAGCCCGCCAAGCTGGAGACCGGCCACCAGATCCAGGTCCCGCTCTTCATCACCACCGGTGAGAAGATCAAGGTCGACACCCGCACGAGCGACTACCTCGGCCGGGTGAACAGCTAACCGTGGCTGCTCGCAACACGGCCCGCAAGCGCGCCTTCCAGATCCTCTTCGAGGGCGACCAGCGCGGCGCCGACGTCCTGACGGTCCTCGCCGACTGGGTCCGGCTGTCCCGGACCGACACCCGGCAGCCGCCGGTCAGCGAGTACACGATGCAGCTGGTCGAGGGCTACGCCGGGCGCGCCAAGCGGATCGACGAGCTGATCGCCCAGTACGCGGTCGGCTGGACGCTCGACCGGATGCCCGTCGTGGACCGCAACATCCTGCGGCTGGGCGCGTACGAGCTGATCTGGGTCGACGAGACCCCGGACGCCGTCGTGCTGGACGAGATGGTGCAGCTGGCGAAGGAGTTCTCGACCGACGAGTCGCCCGCGTTCGTCAACGGCCTGCTGGGCCGGCTGAAGGAGCTCAAGCCGTCCCTGCGCCGCGACCAGGCGTAAACAGCCGTTACGCCGACGCCGGAGGGCCCGCAGCACGCCTGTGCTGCGG
>NZ_JBHXVE010000013.1:133797-229128 GCF_042672505.1 Streptomyces sp. NPDC127190 | reverse complement strand
AGCCCGCTGGGCGTCAGTGACCGACAACGGCGGAATCTTCGGACCCGGACGACTCATGCCCGACCAACGACGAATCTCTGACTCAGGTCACTAGGGCCTGTCTTTCGGATCAGGTCGGCTGCGGCGCCGGCGCCTTCTGGCCAACCCGAGCGGGCTCTGGTGCGTGCAGATGCAAGGCGGAGGAGGGAAGCGACGCGGAGCGATGGGGGTCCCCCCGCGCGAGCGCAGCCGAGCGTGGGGGAGAGCGACGACAACGCAGCAGATGTGCGTGCCAGGGCCCGCGACGCCGGCAAGATCCGAAAGACAGGCCCTTAGGGCCCGTCCCGTCCCCGCCCCCGGTTTGGCAGCTTGCTGACTCGCGGGCGGGGGCGGGACGGGCCGCCCCCTACGCTTCCGGCGAGGCGTCCCCGACAGGGCACAGCCCCACGACGCGACGGAAGAGACCCGGGAACCGTGCACACCACAGCTGCTGACGACGCGACACCGATCTTCGCGCGGGACAAGCGCATCTGGTTCCACCACTGCGACCCGGCCGGCATCGTGTTCTACCCGCAGTATCTGCTGCTCATGAACGAGCTGCTCCAGGAGTGGTTCGAGACCGGACTGCGGACGGACTACGCGGGGCTGTTCGCCGAGCGGCGCCTCGGCATCCCCACCGTGCGGCTGGAGTGTGACTTCCACGCCCCGAGCCGGCTGGGCGACACCGTGCGCTTCGCTCTGTCGGTGCCGCGGATCGGCACCAGCTCGTTCCATCTCCGCTTCTCGTGCACCGGCCCGGACCCGTCCGACGTCCGGGTGCAGATCAAGGCCGTCCTGGTGTGCATGTCGCTCGACGAGCACCGCCCGGTCCCGATTCCCGGCGACATCCGTGACGCGATGCAGGAGTGGCTGGTCCCGGTGGCCGACGCGACGACGTGACAGCGGAAGGACGAGACCGAGATGGCAGACGAACTGATGCTCGTCGACGGGCTGGGCGCGGGTAACTTCTTCCGCACCGCGGCCGCCGTCGGCGGCACCGCCGCAGCGAGCGTCATCGAGCTGGACAAGGAGTACCGGCACCCCGAGGGGCACACGGTACGGGAGTTCGGGCTCGCCGAACTGGACGAGCTGACCGACCGGGTGGCCGCCGGGTACCAGCGTGACGGCATCGAGGCCAAGGACCCGGTGGCGGTCTTCCTGGACGAGAGTGTCCGCTATCTGATCCACTACATCGCCCTGACGAAGATCGGTGCCATTCCGGTCTTCCTCAACAGCGGGCTCCGGCCGGACATCGCGGCCGCGTTCGTCTCCCGGGTCGGCGCGGTCGCCGTGGTCAGCGACGGCAGGCTCGAGCGTACGGCGCTGGACCTGCCGTACTACGACGCCGAGCCCTACGCCACCGGCCCCTACACGGCGTTCACCCACGCGGACGACGACCCCGTCCTCATCGCACACACCTCCGGCACCACCGGCGTCCCGAAGGCCGTCCAGTTCAACCACACGGGCTTCTTCTTCGGGATCCGGCAGCAGATCGGGGCCGACCTCGGCCGGCGCGTGCTGTCCGCGCTGCCGCAGAGCCATGCCTCGGCGATCTCCGTGCTGATGTCCTGCGTGGCCCGGGGCAGCCGGGTGCTGCTGGTCACCGCGCGCGAGGGCGAGCAACTGGCGCGGGGAATCGAGGAGTTCCGGCCCGAGCTGGTCGCCGCCTTCCCGAAGGTCTTCGTCGACCTGTGCCGGCTCGACCTGGACCGCTACGACTTCGGCTCGGTCGCCCGCTGGATGTCCACCGGTGACGCCAACCACGAGCGGCACATCAGGAAGCTCGTCCAGCTCGGCAACCACCGCGACCGCAGCGGGCGGCCGGCCCCCGGGTCGCTGTTCATCGACAACTTCGGCTCGTCCGAGTTCGGCTTCGCCATGTTCCGCAATGTCCACTCCCCCACCACCAACCGCTACGGGCGGTGCATAGGGCGGCCCTTCGACTGGATCGACGCCCAGGTCTTCGACGACAAGGACGAGCCGGCGGCGCCCGGCACGGTGGGCCGGCTGGCGCTGAAGTCCCCCACGGTGACCGCCGGTTACTGGAACAACTCGCTGCTGAGCGAGAAGAACCGGGTGCGGGGCTACTGGCTCACCGGCGACCTCGCCTACCGCGACGAGGAGGGCCGCTTCTACCACGTCGACCGCACCACCGACAGCATCGACACCCCGCACGGCACCATCTACAGCTGCGAGATCGAGGAGCTGATCATGCGGCAGGTGCCGGAGGTGTTCGACTGCTCGCTGGTCCATTCCCGGCCGGCCCCCGAGGCCGCGCAGCGGCTGGTCCTCACCGTCGACCTGCCGTCGGCCGGCACCGATCTGGCGGACCTGCGCTCCCGGATCAACGCCGTGCTGGCCCAGCGGGAACTCCCGGTGATCGACCGGCTCGTGGTCAAGGCGCCCGACGAACACATCGGCCTCACCGGGAAGGCACTCAAGCGCACCATGCGGGACGCCTATCAGAGCGTGTGACGCCTTCGCCCTCCTCCCCTCCCCCCCCCCCGGATCACCCGGGCGTGCTGCTCCCCCCCGACGGCACGCCCGGGTCACCTCTTCCGGTACGTCAGTCAGAGAAAGAACAGCCCATGCCGACACCCAGGCTGCACATGCCGGCGGCCAGCACACCCGCCAGGCCCGAACGCCGGACGGCGGCGGTCCGGACGGTCACCTACATCGTGTTCACGCTGCTGCTCGGGGGGACGGTGCCCACCCCGATGTACTCGCTGTACGCCCAGCGGCTCGCTCTCACCCCGGTCGTGGTCTCGGCCGTGTTCGCCGCGTTCGCGGTCGGGGCGCTGTGTGCCCTGATGCTCTTCGGCTCGTTGTCCGACCAGATCGGGCGGCGGGCGACGATCGTCCCGGCGGTCTGTCTCGCCCTGGCCAGCTGTGCGGTGTTCGCCGGCTTCCACACCCTGCCCGGCATCATTGCCGGCCGGCTGCTGACCGGCCTGTCGGTGGGGCTGGCCAACGGCGCGGCCACCGCCTATCTCGGCGAGCTGTTCCAGGACCGCGGCCGGGCCGCGCTGACCTCCTCGGTCGCCAACATGCTGGGCCTGGGGACGGGGGCGCTGCTGTCCGGGGTGCTGGTGCAGTACGTGTCCGCTCCGCTGACGGTGTCGTACCTGGTGCTGGGGGCCCTGCTGCTGCCCGGGCTCGGGCTGCTGCTGATGCCCGAGACGGTACGCCGGGAGGGTCCGGCGCGCTTCCGGCCGCAGCGGCTCGGGGTTCCGGCGCAGATGCGGACGGTGTTCACCGCGATGGCGGTCGCGGTCTTCGGCTCCTTCGCCCTGCTCGGGCTGCTCGCGGCGCTCGCGGGCAAGTTCCTGGTCAGCGGTCTGCACATCACCAGCCATCTGATGGTGGGCGTCGTCGCGTTCTGCGCGTTCGGCTCCGCGGCGGCCGCACAGCTGGTGGGCGCCCGGCTGGCGCCCCGGGTGGGCTCGGTGGCCGGCATGGTGGCGGTGCCGGTCGGGCTCGGCCTGTTCGTGGCCGCGCTGCCGGCCACCTCGCTGGCGCTCTTCCTGGTCGGCTCGGTGATCGGCGGCGCGGGCAGCGGGCTCGCCTTCCGCGCGGGCCTCGCCATGGTGTCCCACCAGGCACCGCCGGACCGGGTCGGCCAGGTCGTCTCCAGCTACTTCGCCTCGGCCTACCTGGGCCTGACCGTGCCCGTGCTCGGCATCGGGGTGATGGTCATGGAACTGCCGCTGCTCACCTCGGCCCTCGTCTTCGCCGTCATCATCAGCCTGCTCGCCGCCCTCAGCATCACGGTCACCCTGGCGACCCGGCCGCGGGCAGCGGCCTGAAGGAACGGACCGGCTCGCAGCCGGCCGGGGAAAGGAGTTCGGCCATGCCGGACAGCGGCGCGACCGCGGTGGATTTCTGGTTCGACCCCATCTGCCCCTGGGCGTGGATGACGTCCCGCTGGATGCTGGAGGTGGAGAGACAGCGGCCGGTGCGGGTGCGCTGGCACGTGATGAGCCTGTCGGTGCTCAACGAGCACGGGCTCGACGATCTCCCGGAACGCTACCGGGAGATCGTCCGCACGGGCTGGGGCCCGGTGCGCGTGTGCATCGCCGCCGAGCAGGAGTTCGGCGGCGAGGTCCTGGGCCCGCTGTACACCGCGCTGGGCACCCGGCTGCACCCGCGGGGGCTGCCGCGGGACCGGCCCACCCTGACCGCCGCGCTGGCGGAGGCCGGGCTGCCCGAGCGGCTGGCGGACGCCGCGGACACCGACGCCTTCGACGCGGCGCTGCGCGCCTCCCACCGGGAGGGCATCGAACTGGTGGGCGAGGAGGTGGGCACCCCGGTGATCGCGCTGCCCGGCGCGGACGGCGAACGCATCGCGTTCTTCGGGCCGGTGGTCACCCCGGCCCCCAAGGGCGAGGCGGCGGCCCGGCTGTGGGACGGAACCCTGCTGGTCGCCTCGACACCCGGCTTCTACGAGCTCAAGCGGAGCCGGGAGACCGGGCCGGTCTTCGACTGACCCGGGACGGCATTTCGCCTGTAGGCGGCAGCTTCTTGCCATGTTCCTCCGGGAACGGCAACAAGCTGCCGCCCGTCGCTGTCCTCGCGCCCTCAGCACGCACAGTGGGTTCGTTAAGCACTTGACGATCCCAGGGAGGGGCGCATGACCGTCACGACCTCCGGCCGGCCGGCCGCCGAACCACCCGTCGCGGAGCGGACCGGCGCCGCCGCCCCGCGGATCACCTGATGCGCACGGCTCCACGGCCTGACCGCGCGCCGGGCACCGGTCCGATGCCGTAGCAGCCCCTGGGGCCGTCCGGCCCCCGGTACTCACCCCCCACCGTCCGCCCGGCTGAACACAGGGAGTTCCACATGCCCTCAGCACGCGTCACGACCACGGACCGCCGCCGCGCCCCGGAGCCGCACGCACACCGCCACGCGGCGGCCGCGGACTGCAAAGAGGAGACCGGGCCGCTGAACCCGGCCCTGTTACGGACCTTCGTCGAGGTCTACCGCACCGGCTCCTTCGGCAAGGCCGCCCAGCGGCTGCGCATCTCCCAGCCCGCCGTCACCCAGCAGATCCGGATGCTCGAGGAACGGGTGGGCGTGCCGCTGTTCGTCCGGCACGCCACCGGCTCCCGGCCCACCCCGGCCGCCGAGTCGCTGGCCAGGGACGCCGAAGGCGCGGTCGACGCCCTGGACTTCGTGCTCCAGCGCTACTTCGGCACCGACGGTCCGGCCCGCCCGCTGCGGCTGGGCGCGCCCAGCGACCTGATCGGCGAGCGGATCCTGCCCGCCCTCGCCGACATGCTCGGGGACGGCCTCCAGCTGCGCACCACCCTCGCCCTCTCCGACGTCCTGCTGCCCCAGCTGGCCGCGGGTGAACTCGATGTCGTCGTCGTCCGGGTCCGGCCCCGGCTGACGGGTATCACCGCACTGCCCCTGTACGACGAGGAGTGCAGCCTGGTCGCCTCGCCCGAGCTGGCCCGCGTGCTGCGGCCCGAGCTGGTGGCGGGCGGTGCGCCGGAGGTGCTGGCCGACCGGCCGCTGGTCGCCTACGCCGAGTCGGTGCCGCTGATCGACCACTACTGGTGGTCGGTCTTCCACCGGCCGGCGCCCAACGCGCCCGATGTGGTGGTGCCGGACCACCGGGCGGTGCTGGCCGCGCTCCGGGCGTCGATCGGCATCGCCGTGGTCCCGACGTACCTGTGCGCCGACGACTTCGCCCGCGGCACGCTCGTCCCGCTGCTCGCCCCCGAGATACCGCCGATCACCACCATGTATCTGGCGACCCGCGAGGGGGACGCGGTGTCCCGTCCGCAGGTCGCCGCCGCCCAGAGCAGGCTCCTCGCCTGCGGCCGCGGCTGGAACTGACGCGCCGGACCGGCGCACCTGGCCGGGCATCAGGGGCGGTCGGGGGCGGTCAGCCGCCAGTCGAGGGTGCGCCGGAAGTAGACGAGCGGTTCGCCCGGCGCGGCCTCGCAGCGGGTCACGTCCCCGATCAGGACCGCGTGGTCGCCGTGCTCGACCACCCGGGCCCGCAGGCAGCGCAGGTACACCAGCGCGTCGGCCAGCCGGGGCACCGGTCCGTCCCAGGACCACTGCTGCCCGGCGAACTTGTGGTCGGCGCGGCTCGCGAACGCCGCCGCGGCCGCGCCCTGTCCGGCGTGCAGCAGATGGACGCCGAACTCCTCGGCCGCGAGCAGCGGTGCGTAGCAGCGTGACCGCCGGTCGACCGCCAGCAGCACCGACGGCGGCGACGCGCTGTAGGAGCACAGCGAGGACACCAGCAGTCCGCGCGGGCCGCCCTCGCGGTCGGCGGCGGTCACCACGGCGACGCCGGACGCCAGGCTGCTCATCGCGTCGCGGAACGTCTCGGGTTCCACCACGGACATCCGCGCCTCCAGCACGGTCCACCTCGCATTCGTCGACGGGATGAGCCCCTGGCGGCCCGGCGGCTTCGCCGCGATCGGTCAGCGAGCGGCGGGGCGGAACCGGGGGGCGACCTGCTCGGCGAACAGGCGCAGCGTCCGCTCCGAGTCCCGGAAGTCGGTGTAGCCGGAGTTGACCTGGATGCTGACGCACAGGTCGTCGCCGTACTTCTCCCGGGTGGTGTCCAGCTGGCGCACCACGTCGTCCGTGTTGCCGGCCAGGATCCGGCCGTCGCCGAGCGCCTTGCCGAAGTCGTACTCGCGCGCCTTGTCGACGAGCTTGTCGTACCCCTTGTACTGGTCCGAGCTCTTGCGCAGCCAGCCCTCGGCGGCCTGCGACATCAGCACGACGTGGTTGTTCTCCATCTCCTCGCCGCGGCGGAGCGCCTCGTCGCGGTCGTCGGAGAGGTAGCAGTTGTACTTGAGCTGGATGCGCGCCGCGCCCGCCCGGTGGCCGGCGTCCGCCCAGGCCTTGCGGTAGGCGGTGAGCATCTCCACCACGGTCTCGGGGCTGACGATCGTCGGCACGATCTGGAGGTGGTAGCCGGCCTGGCCGGCCGCGGCGCAGGACTCGGGGCTGGAGGCGGAGGCCACGAACACCGGGGGGCCGGACTGCTGGTACGGGCGGGGCGACAGCGTGACCGGTCCGAAGGAGTGGAACTCGCCCTCGAAGACGACGTTCTCCTCGGTCCACAGCCGGCGGCAGGCCTCGATGCCCTCGCTGAAGCGGCGGCGGCTCTCGTCGATGGACACGCCCAGCCACTCGAACTCCTGCGGCAGCCAGGCCCGGCCGAAGCCGACGTCCAGGCGCCCCTCGGAGATGTTGTCGAGCATCGCGAGCTTGCTGGCGAGCTGGAGAGGGTGGGAGAAGGCCGGGATGACCGCGCCGGTGGCGACCCGGATGGTCTTGGTGCGGGCGGCGATCGCGGAGAGCAGGGTCACCGGGTCCGGGCTGTAGCCGCCGTACGGGGTGCCGTAGTGCTCCACGGTCTGGACGTGGTCGAAGCCGTACTCCTCCGCGATCTGACTGAGCGCGATGGCCTCGCGGTAGAACTGCGAGGCGGGCTTGTGATCAGGTGTGAAGACCGGGAAAAAGTTCAGACCGAAGTCCACGGGACTCTCCTGAGGGAAGGTTGTGCCGTCGTGGGCAGAGGGTGAGGCGACGAGGCGGCCCAGCGGTCTCACCGTGCGGCGGCAATCGGCTCCGAAGGGGTCCGCGAGGCACCGCGGAACCCGCCGCTCAAGCCAGGCAACTGTGGCAACCGGCCGCGAGGGCCGTCAAATAAGGTGCGCTATCACCTCGATAAGGGATCTGATCCCCCTCCTGTCCTCCCTCCGCCTTCGCGCCAATTCGTGTACGGGGCAAGGGAATTGGTGCCGACCGGCGGTAACGTCGGGGCGTCCCGTCGGCGTCCTTCGGAAACGGTGGTCATGAACACTTCCGTCCTCGCCTGTACCGACCGCCGGCCCGCGTGCGGGCTGGATCCCGATCTCGCGGCGCTGCTCGCGCGGTCCGGTCTCGTCCCCGAGCACGTCGAGGAGGTCGCGCGCCGGGTGGTCGGGGAGGAGACCGGCACCGGGGTGGACCGGGCCACGGCCGTCCTGGTGCCCGAAAGCGCCGTCCTGGTGGGTGACTTCACCGCCCGGCAGGACGGCGTGGTGGCAGGGCTGCGGGTCGTGGAGGCCGTGCTGTCCGTCGCCTGCGCCGAGGGGTTCACGGTGCGGCGCCGGGCCGAGGAGGGCGCACGGGTCGAGGCCGGGCAGGTGCTGCTGAGCCTCACCGCTCCCGCCCGTGCGCTGCTCACCGCCGGGAACGGCGCGCTGAACCTGCTGTGCCGGATGTCCGGGATCGCGACCGCGACCCGCCGCTGGGCCGACGTCCTGGACGGTACGCGGGCCAGGGTCCGCGACACCCGCAAGACCACGGCGGGGCTGCGGGCGCTGGAGAAGTACGCGGTGCGGTGCGGCGGCGGCGTCAACCACCGGATGTCGCTGTCCGACGCGGCCCTGGTCAAGGACAACCATGTCGTCGCGGCCGGCGGGGTCGCCCAGGCGTTCCGGGCCGTGCGCCGGCGCTTTCCCGAGCTGGCGATCGAGGTCGAGGTGGACACCCTGCCCCAGGTGCACGAGGTGCTCGACGCGGGCGCCGACCTGATCCTGCTGGACAACTTCACCCCGGCCGCGACCGCCGAGGCCGTGGCCGTCGTCGCAGGCCGTGCCCTGCTGGAATCCTCCGGCCGGCTCACCCTGGACACCGCCCGCGCCTATGCCGAGACCGGCGTCGACTACCTCTCGGTGGGCTCGCTCACCCACTCCGCGCCGGCGCTCGACATCGCGCTGCGGCTGCGCGACTAGGGCCTTTCTCTCGCCGGCAAGATCCGAAAGAGCGGCCCTGAGCCGGGGCGGCCCCGCGCGGGCCCGTACTCCGCCGGGGCGGCCGAGGGCCACCCCACTGCCCGAAGGTGCAGGAAGGTGCCACGGCCAGGGCGCAAGGGACGGTGCGCCCCCAGCATGGGCTCACCGGAAGCCCCGGCACGCGGAGCCCAGACAGAGAAATCGGCGTGTCTCCGCGGCGGGGCCCCTGACCGAGGAGCGACGTTGCAACCACTGGCACCGTCCGCGCATCTGGACACCTTCCCCCGCGACAGTCTGCCGCCGCGACGGGAGTGGCCCGAGCTGGTCTTCGACCTGCCGGAGCTGCACTATCCCGGGCGGCTCAACTGCGCGGAGGAGCTGCTGGACGCGACCATCGCCCGGTTCGGCGCCCAGCGGCCCGCCCTGCGCGACGGGTCCGGCCGGGTCTGGTCGTACGGGCTGCTGCGGGAGCATGTCGACCGGATCGCCCGGGTGCTGACCGAGGACCTGGGTCTGGTGCCGGGCAACCGGGTACTGCTGCGCGGGCCCAACTCGCCCTGGCTGGCCGCCTGTTGGCTGGCGGTGCTGAAGGCGGGCGGGGTGGCGGTGACGACCATGGCGCTGCTGCGCGCCACGGAGTTGCGCGAGATCGCCACCAAGGCCCGCATCGGCCTGGCCCTGTGCCACAGCGGCTACACCGACGAGCTGGAGCGGGCCGGTCTGCCGGGGCTGCGCGTCATGGAGTACGGGGACGCCGGGAGCGAGCTGAACCGGCGCGCCGATGCCAAGCCCGCACAGTTCGCGGCGGTGCCGACGGCCGCGGACGACGTCGCCCTGATCGCGTTCACCTCGGGCACCAGCGGGCTGCCCAAGGCGACGATGCACTTCCACCGCGACGTACTGGCCATCGCGGACACCTTCTCGGCGCGGGTGCTGCGGCCCCGGCCGGACGACCTGTTCGGCGGCAGCCCGCCGCTCGCCTTCACCTTCGGCCTGGGCGGACTGCTGGTGTTCCCGCTGCGCGCGGGCGCGTCGGCGCTGCTGCTGGAGAAGGCCGCCCCGGAGGAGCTGTTCACCGCGGTGGGCCGGCACGGCGTCACCGTGCTGTTCACCGCGCCCACCGCCTACCGGACGGCGCTGCGCCGGATCGACACCTACGATCTGCGGTCCCTGCGGCGCTGTGTGTCGGCCGGGGAGGCGCTGCCGGCCGACACCTGGCACGCCTTCGAGCGGGCCACCGGTCACCGGATCATCGAGGGCATCGGCTCCACGGAGATGCTGCACGTGTTCATCTCGGCCGCCGACGACGACATCCGGCCGGGCTGCACCGGCCGGCCGGTGCCCGGCTTCCGGGCCCGGGTGATCGACGAGAACGGCGCCGTGGTGCCGGACGGCGTGCCGGGGCGGCTCGCGGTGCAGGGGCCGACCGGGTGCCGCTACCTCAGCGACGACCGGCAGCGCGCCCAGGTCCAGGACGGCTGGAACATCACCGGCGACATCTACGTCCGCGACGCCGACGGCTACTTCCGCTACCAGGCCCGCGCCGACGACATGATCGTCACCGCCGGCTACAACGTGGCCGCCCCCGAGGTCGAACAGGCGGTGCTGCGTCATCCGGCCGTCCTCGACTGCGGGGTGGTCGGCGTGCCCGACGCGGAGCGCGGCTCGGTCGTCAAGAGCTTCGTGGTGCCGGCGCCCGGGGTCGAGCCCAGTGAGCAACTCGCGCGGGACATCCAGGAGTTCGTCAAGTCGGAGATAGCCCCGTACAAGTATCCGCGGCTCGTGGAGTTCGTCGCCGCGCTGCCGATCGGCGCCACCGGGAAGCTCCAGCGCCATGTGCTGCGCGCGGGTGCGCCGGTGGACCGTCCCTGACCGGCCCGGCAGCCGCGCATCCGGTCCGCCGGCCGCGCGCCGTCTCCCCTTATCTTTTCCGGTTCTTTCAGGCAGGTGAGTTCTCATGTCGCTGACGGACGCCGTCGGCACCCCTTGGCCCGACCGGCGCACGGCACGCTGGACCACGCCCGCCGGGGTGGGCGTGCACCGCTCGACGCTGCCGGCCGGTCCGGCCCGGCTCGCCCGCGCCCGGCTGGAGAACACCCTCGACCAGCGGCGCGGCATGCTGCGGTACTGCGGTGACGACCTGGTCATCGGCTATGCCGATCCGCCCGTCGAGGTGAGCGTGCGCGGTGACCGGGTGGCCGTCCGGGCGCTCAACTCCCGGGGCCGGGTGCTGCTTCCCGCGCTGCGGGCGGCGCTGGAGCCGGTGCTGACCGAGTGGTCGGCCGACGCCGACGAGGTCGTGGGACGGGCGCCGGGGCCGGGCGGGGTCTTCGCGGAGGAGGACCGTACCGCGCACGCCGGGGTGTTCCAGGCGGTGCGCGCGCTGCTCGCGGCCATGGCGGGACCGGACGACCGACTGCTGGGCCTGTACGGCGCGTTCGGCTACGACCTGCTGTTCCAGGTGGAGCCCGTCGAGCTGCACCAGGTCCGCGACCCGGACGACCGCGACCTGGTGCTGCATCTGCCGGACGAGATCCACGAGCTGGATCTGCGCCGGGACGAGGCGCTGCGGCACGTCTACGAGTTCAGCGCCGAGGGCGCGAGCACCGAGGGGCTGGAGCGCACCACCGAGGCCGCGCCGTTCGGCCCCGGCTCCCCCGGCCGGCTGCGCGACCACGCGCCCGGTGAGTACGCCGAGGTGGTCGAACGGGCCAAGGAGCTGTTCCGGTCCGGCGACCTGTTCGAGGTGGTGCCCGGCCAGGTGTTCCGCCGAGCCTGCGCCGAGCCGCCCTCCGTGCTCTTCAGACGGCTGCGCGAGACCAACCCCGCTCCGCACAGCCTGCTGGCCAACCTCGGGGAGGGCGAGTATCTGATCGGCGCCTCCCCGGAGATGTTCGTACGGGTACGGCGCGAGGGCGACCCGGCCGGGCTCGGCGACCGGCTGGTGGTGGAGTCCGCGCCGATCAGCGGGACCGTCCGCCGGGGCCGCGACGCCCTGGAGGACGCCGAACGCGTGCGGGAACTGCTCGGCTCCGTCAAGGAGGAGTCGGAGCTGACCATGTGCACGGATGTCGACCGCAACGACAAGGCGCGGGTCTGTGTGCCGGGTTCGGTGCAGGTCACGGCGCGGCGGCGGATCGAGACGTACGCGACGCTCATCCACACCGTGGACCGGGTGCGCGGGGTGCTCGCGCCGGGCCGGGACGCCCTGGACGGCTTTCTCGCCCATCTGTGGGCGGTGACCGTCACCGGGGCGCCCAAGCTGGCGGCGGTCGAGTTCATCGAGCGGGTGGAGCGCTCGCCGCGCCGCTGGTACGCGGGCGCGGTGGGCTGCCTCGCCTTCGACGGCACACTGGACACGGTGCTGACCCTGCGCACCATCCAGGTGCGGGACGGGGTGGCGACGGTGCGGGCGGGGGCGACCCTGCTGTACGACTCCTCGCCGCAGGCGGAGGAGGCCGAGACCGAGCTGAAGGCGCGGGCGCTGCTCGATGTGCTCACCGTGCCGTTGCCGCACTCCGGTCCGGGGCCGCTGGCCGTGGGCCCGGACCGGCCGGGCGAGGGGCTGCGGATCCTGATGGTGGATCACCGTGACTCGTTCGCGCACTGCCTGGCGGACTATCTGCGGCAGACCGGCGCGAGCGTGACGACGTACCGCAGCCCCGGGCATCTGCCGGTGCTGGCGCGGGAACGGCCCGATCTGCTGGTGCTCTCACCGGGGCCGGGCCGCCCCGCCGACTTCGGGCTGGGCGCGACGCTCGCCGAGGCGGAGCGGCTGGACCTGCCGGTGTTCGGGGTCTGCCTCGGACTGCAAGGGCTCGTCGAGTACTTCGGCGGCAGCCTCGGGGTGCTGGACCGGCCGGTGCACGGCAAGTCGTCCCAGGTCCGGGTGACCGCGCAGGACAGCCGGCTGCTGGCGGGGCTGCCCCGGGAGTTCACGGTGGGCCGGTACCACTCGCTGTACGCCAGCGCGGCGCAGATGCCGGCGGAGCTGCGGGTGACCGCGGAGACCTGGGACGGCGTGGTGATGGCGGTCGAGCACCGGGAACGGCCGCTGGCCGCGGTGCAGTTCCACCCCGAGTCGATCATGTCGGCGGGCGGCCGGAGCGGCCATCTGGTGGTCGCGGGCGCCGTGACCTCCCTCGCCCGCGGCCGCACGGCCGCCTCGGTGACCGGCCCCCGCTCGTGACCACCCCACCCGGCCCCTCCACAACAAGAACCCCCCGTCCCCCCGCCGGAAGACACCCGGCCGCGCGCCCGGCACCCCGGCCGAGAGCGGCGCGCCCGCCGGGTGGGCCGCTGGGCCCGGGCACGACCCCAGCGCCCGGGCCAAGCACAGCACGCCCACCAAGTGGACCCCCGGATCCGGCCCTGAACCGGGCACCCCGGCCGACCACGGCACCCCCACGGGGTGGTCCCGCGGGCCCGGGCACGACCCCAGCGCCCTGGCCAAGCACAGCACGCCCACCAAGTGGACCCCCGGATCCGGCCCTGAACCGGGCACCCCGGCCGACCACGGCACCCCCACCAGGTGGGCCCCTGGGCCCGGGCACGAACCCGGCACCCCGGCCAAGCACAGCACCCCCACCAGGTGGGCCCCCGGGCCCGGCCGCGAACCCGGCACCCCGGCCAAGCACAGCACCCCCACCAGGTGGACCCCCGGGCCCGGGCACGACCCCAGCGCCCTGGCCGACAACGGCACCCCCACCAGGTGGACCCCCGGATCCGGCCCCGAACCCGGCACCCCGGCCGACCACGGCACCCCCACCAGGTGGATCCCCGGGCCCGGGCACGAAGCCGGCGCTCCTCGGCGGCACGCCCTCCGGCACCGGAGCGGGTCCCGAGCGCGGTGGCGTGGGTGAGGGGGGTGGCTGATGGGTGGGGTCGATGGCGCGCTCGCCGAACTGGCGGGGTGTCCGCCGCTGTTGTTGCCCGGTGAGTGCGACCGGTTGCGGGCGCGGCTCGCCGCGGTCGCGCGGGGCGAGGCGTTCCTGCTGGCCGCGGACGACGTCGCGGGCGGGCAGGTCGCCGAGGCGTTCGGGACGCTGCTGCGGATGGCCGTCGTACTCTCCTACGCGGGTGCGCGTCCGGTCGTGAAGGTGGTCGGACCGCTCGGCGACGGGGCGCCGGCGCGGGGGACGTACCAGGCCACGGCCGCGGCCCTGAACCTGCTGCGCGGGCTCACCGCCGGACACCACACCGACGTACGGCGGGTGCACGGAGAGATCCAGGACTTCGTGGCGCGCTCCCCCGCGCGAGCCCGGCACACCCGCCTGACCCGGCGGATCGCCGCGGCGATCCGCTTCATGGAGGCCTGCGGGGCGACGCCGGAGGCGCTGCGCAGGGCGGAGTTCTTCACCGGTCACGAGGCGCGGGACGTGGCGTACGAGAGGGCGCTGACCCGGACCGCCGAGCGCGGCGGCCGGTACGGTCTGTCCGGGCATCTGCTCTGGCTCGACGGGCGCACCCGCCGGCCCGACGGCCCGCAGGTGGCGTACGCCGCGGGCATCCGCAACCCGCTCGGGGTGCGGCTGGGGCCGGCCACGGCGGCCGACGAGGTGCCTGCGCTGGTCGACCGCCTCGATCCGGGGCGCGAGCCGGGACGGCTGACGTTCCTCGTCCGGATGGGCGCGGCGGCGGTGCGGGACCGGCTGCCCGGGCTGGTGGCGAAGGCCACCGCGAGCGGCGCCCCGGTGGGCTGGGTGTGCGACCCGGTGCCCGATGGGACGCCCGCCCGGGTGCTGGACGAGATCGGCGGCTTCTTCGAGGTGCTCCGCGCCCTCGGCGGCCATCCGGGCGGGGTCCGGCTGGAGTTGGCCGGTTCCCGCCTCGGCCAAGAGCAGGCACTGGATCTGGCCTTTGCGTTGGCCGAACTGTACTGACTCCGGACAGTCCGTCACCTGCATGGTTAAGCTGGTGAAATGACGTTAGCCAGGTCTCCGCTGACCCTGGAGGTCATCGACCTCATCGGCACGATGGTGTCCCGTTTCTACGGCGAGTACGAGGCGGCCGCGGCCGTGCACGGGCTCTCCGGCTCCCAGGCGCGGCTGCTCGCCCTGCTGTCGCACGGCCCGCTGCCGATGCGCAGGATCGCCGAGCAGCTCAAGTGCGAACCGTCCAATGTGACCGGGCTGGTGGACCGGTTGGAGGCCCGCGGTCTGGTGCAGCGCCGGCCCGACCCCGCCGACCGCCGGGTCAAGCTGGTCGTCTCCACGGACGCGGGCCGGTCCACCGCCGGGCAGGTGCACGCCTCGCTGGACTTCGCCCGCGAACCGCTGGCCGCGCTGCCGGAACAGGACCGGGCGCTGCTGCGGGATCTGCTGCGCCGGATCCTGTCCTGACCGCTCTGCGCGTCAGAGCTTGCGGGCGACGATGATGCCGTAGCCGACCTGCGGCAGGTCCCCGAAGCGCTCGATGATGTCGGCGGCCTCGGTGAGCTGCTCGCTGAACGCGTCGTCGAAGGTCTCGGTGGCCTGCCGGATGGCGGCTGCGGCCAGCGTGTGGCTGCGCCGCACGTTCTCGCCGATGTCCAGCACCTCGACGACCTTCAGGCCCGCGTTCTCCATGTGGGCGACGTAGGTGTCCGCGTCACCGAGCGGCGGGATCTGGAAGAGCCGGCGGTTCGCCGCGACGATCTCGGCCTCCCGCTCGTCCAGTTCACCCTGCTGGTACGGGTTGGCCGTGACCAGCGTGCCCCCGGGGCGCAGCACCCGCGCCGCCTCGGCGATGGCCTTGCCGCGGTCGGACATGTGCAGGAAGGACTCGATGGCGTAGACGCCGTCGAACTGCGCGTCGCCGAAGGGCAGGGCCATGCCGTCGCCCTGCCGGAAGGCCACCTGGCCGCTGTTCTCGCCGACCTCGGGCCGGGCAGCGGCCGTCTCCGCCTGCTGGGCGCTGATGGTGATGCCGGTGACGTGTACGTCCCACCGGCCGGCGATCCGGACGGCGGGCTTGCCGCTGCCGCAGCCGACGTCCAGCACCCTGAGGCCCGAGGAGAGTCCCAGCCGCTCGGCGACCATGTCGGTCAGGGTGTCGGTGGCCTGCTCGACCGACGCGTCGTCCTCGTCACTGTGCCAGTAACCGAGGTGGATATTTCCCCCCATCACTTCGGAGAGAAGGTCCGTCGACTGGTCGTACATGCTGCCGACATCCGCCGCGGTGGGAATTTGCTGTTCGGCCATCCCTGATATGCCCTTCCTTATTTCCCCGACCGGTGCACGCGCACCGCCGCTCGGACGCTACAAACAGTGAACTCCGTTTGTCAACGCACTACTCGGCCCACCTGGAGCCCCTATTCCGCGCTATTTCCGAGTTGTTTCCGCCGTGTTGAGCACGCCCCTCATAAGACGGGTTATCGATGCCATGGGCGATGTTATTGGACAGCCCACGGAGCGTCGGGGTCTACTGACTGTGCCTGATGCGATCAGGCAGTCTGCACCGGCGGACGGACACGCTCCGCCACCCTGAGCGACCGCGCACCACCAGGGCGCGGCCCGGTATCCCGGTCCCTTCCTCCGTCCCTTCTTCCGCTCTCTTCCAGCCACATTCTCGGTCGTCGGACTTTCGGGAGATTCATGCGCACCGCCCGGCCATTCGCAGCTGACCGCACCAGCGTGACCGGTGAACCCGTCGCCATTGTCGGACTGTCCTGCCGATTCCCTGGCGCACCGAACCCCGAGGCCTTCTGGACACTGCTGCGCGAGGGTACCGACGCCGTATCGCAGGCCCCGGCCGGACGCGGGCTCGATGCCGGTGCCGGTGCATTTCTGGACCAGGTCGACCAGTTCGACCCGGAATTCTTCGGCATATCGCCCCGGGAAGCCGCCGCCATGGATCCGCAGCAGCGGCTGATGCTGGAACTGAGCTGGGAGGCGCTGGAGGACGCCGGTGTCGTCCCGGCGGAGCTGAGCGGCAGCAGAACCGGTGTCTTCGTGGGCGTCATGTGGGACGACTACGCCACCGCGGTGCGGCGCGACGGCACGGCCACGGCCGGCCGGCACAGCATGACCGGCCTGCACCGCAGCATCATCGCCAACCGGGTGTCGTACACCCTGGATCTGCGCGGGCCGAGCATGGCGCTGGACACCGGGCAGTCGTCCTCGCTGGTCGCGGTGCACCTGGCCTGCGAGAGTCTGCGGCGGGGCGAGGCGGAGCTGGCACTCGCGGGCGGGGTGAACCTCAACCTCTCCCCGGAGAGCACCCGGCACTCCGAGACGTTCGGCGGACTGTCCCCGGACGGCCGCTGTTTCACCTTCGACGCGCGCGCCAACGGCTATGTGCGGGGCGAGGGCGCCGGTCTGGTCGTCCTCAAGCCGCTCTCCCGCGCGCTCGCCGACCACGACCGGATCTACTGCGTGATCGACGGCACGGCGATGAACAACGACGGGGCGAGCGAGGGGCTCACCGTCCCCAGCGCCCGGGCGCAGGAGGAGGTGCTGCGCGAGGCGTACCAGCGGGCCGGTGTCGACCCGGCCGAGGTGAGCTACGTCGAGCTGCACGGCACCGGGACGAAAAAGGGCGACCCGCTGGAGTCGGCCGCGCTGGGCGCGGTGTTCGGCCCCGGGCGGGAGCCGGACGCACCGCTGCTGGTCGGCTCGGTGAAGACCAACATCGGGCATCTGGAGGCCGCGGCCGGCGTCGCCGGGCTCATCAAGACGGCGCTCGGCATCAGCCGCCGGGAGCTGCCCCCGAGCCTCAACTTCCGTACCCCCAACCCGCGGATCCCCTTCGAGGAGCTGCGGCTGCGGGTGCAGACGGAGCTGACCGGCTGGCCGCGCGAGGACGCCCCGCTGCGGGCCGGTGTCAGCTCGTTCGGCATGGGCGGCACCAACTGCCATGTGGTGCTCTCCGAGGCCGTTCCGGTGGCCGAGCCGGCGCCCGCGCGGACGCCGGGGGCGTTCTCGCCGCTGCCGTGGGTGGTCTCCGGCCGCTCGGCCGCCGCGGTGCGCGCCCAGGCGGAGCGGCTGCACGCGCATGTCGCCGGCCGCCCGGAACTGAGCCCGGCGGGCGTCGGGTTCACGCTCGCCGCCCGGCGCACCGCGTTCGAGGAGCGCGCCGTCGTGCTGGGCGACGGCACCGGTGAGCTGCTGGACGGCCTGGCGGCGCTCGCCCGCGGGGTGCCCGCGCCGAACGTGGTGCGCGGCACGGCCCGGGGCGCGGGCCGTACGGCGTTCCTGTTCAGCGGGCAGGGCAGCCAGCGGCCCGGCATGGGACGCCGGCTGTACGCCACGGTCCCGGTGTTCGCCGCCGCCCTGGACGAGGTGTGCGCGGAACTGGATCCCCATCTGCCGCGTCCCTTGCGGGAGTTGCTCTTCGCCGACCCGGGCACGCCCGAGGCGGAGCTGCTCGACGAGACCCGTTACACCCAGGCCGCGCTGTTCGCGCTGGAGGTCGCGCTGTTCCGGCTGGTGGAGCGGTGCGGGCCGCGCCCCGACGTCCTCCTCGGCCACTCCATCGGCGAGCTGGCCGCCGCGCATGTCGCCGGGGTGTTCTCCCTCGCCGACGCCTGCACCCTGGTCGCGGCGCGCGGACGGCTGATGCAGCAGGCCACCGAGGGCGGCGCGATGATCGCCATCGAGGCCGACGAGCGGGAGGTACGGGCCGCGCTGCCCGACGACGAGCGGCTGGTGTCGATCGCCGCCCTCAACGGCCCCCGGACCACGGTCGTCTCCGGCGACCGGGACGCCGCCACGGCCGTCGCCGCCCGGTTCGCGGCCGACGGCCGCAGGACCAAGCGGCTGCGGGTCAGCCATGCCTTCCACTCGCCGCACATGGACGGCGTGCTGGACGAGTTCCGCGAGGTGGCCGCGGGGCTGGACTACTCCGCACCGCGGATCCCGGTGATCTCCGACGTCACGGGCCGCATCGCCACCGCCGACGAGCTGGGCTCACCCGACTACTGGGCCCGGCACATCCGGGCCTGCGTGCGCTACCTCGACGGCGTCCGCCTGCTGCGCGCCGAGGGCGTGACCTGCTGTCTGGAGCTGGGGCCCGGCGGGCTGACCGCGATGACCCGGGAAGGCCTGGCCGCCGAGGACGGGCTGCCGGGCGCCTCGGTCGTGCCCCTGCTGCGGGACGGACGGCCCGAGGAGCACACGGTCGTCGCGGCGCTGGCCGAGGCGTTCGTCCGCGGGGCGACGGTGGACTGGACGCCGCTCACCGGCTGGGCCGAGGAGCGGGTCGACCTGCCCACGTACGCCTTCCAGCGCGCGTCGTACTGGTTCGACGCGGCGGGCGGCCCCGGGCCGCTCCCGGCCGAGGCCCCGGCCGCGCCGGACCGGGCGCTCCGGGAACCTGCCGATGCCCCGACCGCGCCCGGGCAGACCCCGCATGAGGTGGCGGGCACCGCTCCGGCGGCGGATCTGCCGGAGCTGGTGCGGGCGAGTGTGGCGACGGTGCTCGGACACTTCTCGACCGACACCGTGGACACCGGACGGACCTTCAAGGAGCTGGGGTTCGACTCGCTGACGGCGGTCGAGTTCCGGGACCGGGTGGCCGAGGCGACCGGCCTGACCGACCTGCCCCCCACCCTCATCTACAACTACCCGACACCGGACGAGCTGGTGCGCTTCCTGCGCGCCCGGTCGACGGGCGAGCAGCCGGCGGACGACACCCCGCAGGCGGCGGCCGCGGACGACGAGCCCATCGCGATCGTCGGCATGGGCTGCCGGTTCCCCGGCGGGGTGCGCTCGCCCGAGGACCTCTGGCAGCTCGTCGCCGCCGGCAAGGACGCGATCTCCGGCTTCCCCACCGACCGCGGCTGGCCCCGCACCGAACTGCACGACCCGGAGAACCCGGACGTCCGCTACGCCCGGGAGGGCGGGTTCCTCTACGACGCGGCCGCGTTCGACGCGGGCTTCTTCGGGATCAGCCCGCGGGAGGCGCTCGCCATGGATCCGCAGCAGCGGCTGCTGCTGGAGACGGCGTGGGAGGCGCTGGAGCGGGCGGGGGTCGACCCCACCGCGCTGCGCGGCACCCGGGTCGGGGTGTTCGCGGGCGCGACCGCGCAGGACTACGGCCCCCGGCTGGGCGAGCCGGCCGAGGGCGGGCAGGGCTATGTGCTGACCGGCACCACGGCCAGTGTCATCTCCGGGCGGGTGGCCTACAGCCTCGGCCTGGAGGGTCCCGCGGTCACCGTGGACACCGCCTGCTCCTCCTCCCTGACCGCGCTGCACATGGCGAGCCGCGCCCTGCAACAGGGCGAGTGCACCATGGCGCTGGCCGGCGGGGTGACGGTGCTGGCGACGCCGGGCATGTTCGTGGAGTTCGCCCAGCAGCGCGGGCTGGCGCCGGACGGCCGCTGCAAGCCGTTCGCCGCCGCGGCCGACGGCACCGGCTGGAGCGAGGGCGTCGGCATGGTGGTGCTGGAGCGGCTGTCGGACGCCCGGCGCCAGGGGCACCGGGTGCTCGCGCTGCTGCGCGGCTCGGCGGTCAACCAGGACGGCGCCAGCAACGGTCTGACCGCCCCGAACGGGCCGTCGCAGGAGCGGGTGATCCGGCAGGCGCTGGCCAACGCCCGGCTGACCCCGCGGGACGTCGACGCCGTCGAGGCGCACGGCACGGGCACCCGGCTCGGCGACCCGATCGAGGCGCAGGCGCTCGTGGCCACGTACGGCCGGGACCGCGCCGGTGACCAGCCGCTGTGGCTGGGCTCGGTGAAGTCCAACATCGGGCACACCCAGGCCGCCGCGGGCATCGCCGGGGTGATCAAGATGGTGATGGCGCTGCACCACGGGCGGCTGCCCGCCAGCCTGCACATCGACGCGCCGACCCCGCATGTCGACTGGTCCGCGGGCGCGGTGGCGCTGCTCACCGACACGGTGCCCTGGCCGCGCGGCAGCCGGCCGCGCCGGGCGGGCATCTCCTCGTTCGGGATCAGCGGCACCAACGTCCACGCCATCCTGGAGGAGGCGCCCGAGGACCGCCCGGCCGCCGAGGCGCTGCCGGACCCCGAGGCGCTCGCGGAGGCCGTGGAGGCCCCGGCCGGCCCGGTGCTGTGGCCGCTGTCCGCGAAGACCCCGCAGGCGCTGCGCGCGCAGGCGGCCGCCCTGCGCGCCCATCTCGACGGGCGGACCGCACCCGGCGCCGCCGACGTGGGCCTCTCCCTGGCCACCACCCGGGCCGCCTTCGCGCACCGCGCCGTGCTGATCGGCGACGACCGGCCCGCGCTGGAGGCCGCCCTGGACACGCTGGCGCGCAACGCCCCGGCGGAGACGGTCGTCCAGGGCCGGGCCGCCGGCGACGCGGAGCGGGTGTTCGTCTTCCCGGGCCAGGGTGCGCAGTGGGCGGGCATGGCGGTGGAACTGCTGGACTCCTCCCCGGTGTTCCGGGAGCGGATGCACGAGTGCGCGGCGGCGCTCGACGCGGTCACCGACTGGTCGCTGCTGGACGTGCTGCGCGAGGTGCCGGGCGCGCCGGGTCTGGACCGGGTCGACGTCGTGCAGCCGGTGCTGTTCGCGATGATGGTGTCGCTGGCGCGGCTGTGGGAGTCGTACGGGGTGCGGCCGACCGCGGTGGTCGGGCACAGCCAGGGCGAGATCGCGGCGGCCTGTGTCGCCGGCGGACTCTCGCTGCCGGACGCGGCCCGGATCGTGGCCCTGCGCAGCCAGGCGCTGACCGCGATCTCCGGCCTCGGCGGGATGGTGTCGGTGGCACTGTCGGCGGAGGGGGTGCGCGCCCTGCCCTGCTGGGACGAGCGCCTGGACCTCGCGGTGGTCAACGGGCCCTCCTCGGTGGTGGTCTCGGGTGAGCCCGCGGCGCTGGAGGAGCTGGTCGCCGTGTGCACCGCCCGGGATGTGCGGGCCAAGCGGATCCCGGTGAGCTACGCGGCGCACTCGGCCCAGGTCGAGGCCATCCGGGAACGCCTGCTGGAGGCGCTCGACGGGATCGAGCCGCGCGCGGGCGAGGTGCCGTTCTACTCGACGGTGACCGGCGAACTGCTGGACACGCGCGAGCTGGACGCCGGGTACTGGTACCGCAACCTGCGCGAACCGGTGCAGTTCGAGCGGGCCATGGGCACGGTCCTGAAGCGGGGGCACACCCTGCTGTTCGAGATCAGCCCTCATCCCGTACTGAGCGTGGGCGCCCAGGAGGCGATCGACGCGCTCGGCGGGTCCGGTGCGGTCGTCGGCTCGCTGCGCCGCGGGGAGGGCGGGCCGCGGAGGTTCCTGACCTCGCTGGCGCAGGCGTACACGCTGGGCGCGCCGGTGGACTGGGCGGCGGTGTTCGCCGGTTCCGGCGCGACCCGGACGGAGCTGCCCACCTACGCCTTCCAGCACGAGCGGTACTGGCTGACGGCGCCCGCTCCGGAGCCCGCCGCGGCGCCGGAGAGCGCGGCGGACCGCCGGTTCTGGGACGTGGTGGAGCGCGGGGACGCGGAGGCGCTGGCCGCCGAGACGGGCATCGCGGAGGTGGCCGCCCTGCGGGCGCTGCTGCCGGCCCTGGCCGACTGGCGCCGGCGGCAGGACGAACGGGAGCTGGTGGACTCCTGGCGGTACCGGATCTCCTGGCAGCCGCTGCCGCGGGCGCCGCTGGGCACCCTGTCCGGCCGGTGGCTGGTGGTCGTACCGGAGGCCCCGCGGACCGCGGCGGATGCGCCGGACCGGCGGCCGGTGCCGGCCCTGCTGGACGCCCTCACCCGCAGCGGCGCCGAGGCGGCCGTACTGGCGGTGCCGGCGGAGCTCGGACGGGCCGAGCTGGCGGAGCGGCTGCGCGCCGGGGCGCCGTCGGCCGGGGTGCTGTGGCTGCCGGCGCCGGGCTCGCCGGACCGTCCCGCGGAGTCCGGGAGCGAGGCCCTGACGCTGGTCCAGGCGCTCGCCGACGCCGGGACGGACGCACGGCTGTGGTGTGTGACGCAGGGCGCCGTGGCGGTCGGTGCCGGTGACCGGGTGACCGCACCGGCGCAGGCCGCGGTCTGGGGCCTCGGCCGGGTCGCCGCGGTGGAGTGGCCGGAGCGCTGGGGCGGGCTGCTGGATCTGCCGGACGAGCCGGACGCCGCGGTGCTCGGGCTGCTGCCCGCGGTGCTGGCCGGTGCGGGCGACGGCGAGAACCAGGTCGCGGTCCGCGACGCCGGGGTGTTCGTGCGCCGGCTGGTCCGCGCGCCGCGGCCGGACGGCGGTACCGGGCCGTCCTGGACACCGCGGGGCACCACGCTCGTCACGGGCGGCACCGGCGCGCTCGGCGCGCACGCCGCACGCTGGCTGGCCGGGCAGGGCGCGGAGCATCTGGTGCTGGTCAGCCGCAGCGGACCCGCGGCACCGGGGGCCGACGCGCTGACCCGGGACCTGACCGCGCTCGGCGCCCGGGTCACGGTCCGCGCCTGCGACGTCGCCGACCGGGCCGCGCTGGCCGGGCTGCTGGCCGAGCTGGAGGCGGAGGGCCACCCGGTGCGGGCGGTCGTCCACACGGCCGGTCTGATCGAGAACGTCCCGCTGGACGCGCTCACCCCGCAGCGCTTCGCGGAGGTGGTCCGGGCCAAGGCCGAGGGCGCGCTGCATCTGCACGACATCACCCACGACCTGGACGCGTTCGTGCTGTTCTCGTCCGTCTCCGGGATGTGGGGCAGCGCGGGCAACGGCGGCTACGCGGCGGCCAACGCCTACCAGGACGCCCTCGCGGAGTACCGCAGGGCCCAGGGGCTGCCCGCCACCTCGGTGATCTGGGGGCCCTGGGCCGGCGACGGGATGATGGCCCGCGACGGCATGGACGCGGCCATCGTCCGGCGCGGGATACGGCTGCTGGACCCGGAGCGGGCGATCGGGGCGCTGGCGCGGTGCCTTGACGACGACGCGGCCGCGCCGGTCGTCGCCGACGTGGACTGGACGGCGTTCCACGCGGCGTTCACCGCCAAGAGCCCGAGCCGGTTCTTCGACGAGGTGCCCGAGGTCCGGGAGGCGGTACGGCAGTCGGAGCCGGCGGATCCGGAAGGGGCCGGCGGCGAGGCCGGGACCTGGGCGCGGCGGCTCACGGAGCTGGATCCGGGGCGGCGCCGGGAGGAGGCCGCCCGGGTGGTCCGCGCCCAGGTGGCGAGCGTCCTCGGGTACGCCGACCCGGACGCGATCGGCGACCGCCAGCCGTTCAAGGAGCTGGGCGTCGACTCGGTGATCGCGGTGGAGCTGCGCAACCGGCTCCAGGAGGACACCGGTCTCCGGCTGCCGGTCACCGTGATCTTCGACCGGCCCTCGCTCGGGAAACTGGTGGATTTCCTGCTGGAAACGGCGCTCGCGGACGGTGCGGAGACCCGCGAGCCGGAAGCGGAACCGGAAGACGAAAGGGCGCGGGAACGCGCGCAGGAACTGATGGCAGCAGAGCAGCGGATCAACGAGATGGACGCCGACGATCTGGTGCGGCTCATGCTCGGCGAGCAGTAGCAACGCACCGCGAAGAACGTCGTTCCAAGGCAACCGATCAGTGAGGGACCATGGCCACGTCGCCGGACAAAATCGTCGATGCCCTGCGCGCGTCAATGAAGGAGACGGAGCGGCTGCGGCAGGAGAACAAGGAGCTGCTCGCCGCCGCGCAGGAACCGATCGCCGTCGTCGGCATGGGCTGCCGGCTGCCCGGTGGCATCCGGACCCCGGAGGAGTTCTGGCAGCTCGTCGCCGCGGGCGGTGACGCGGTCTCCGGGTTCCCCACCGACCGGGGCTGGGACCTGGAGGCGCTGTACGACCCGGACGCGGACCGCCCGGGCACGGTGTACACGCGCCACGGCGGATTCCTCACCGATATCGCGGAGTTCGACGCGGAGTTCTTCGGCATATCGCCGCGCGAGGCGGTCGCGATGGACCCCCAGCAGCGGCTTCTGCTGGAGACCTCGTGGGAGACGCTGGAGCGGGCCGGAATCGACCCGACGACGCTGCACGGCAGCCGCACCGGTGTGTACATGGGCACCGCCTTCCAGGACTACGCCCGTGTTCCCCCGGCCGAACTCGGCGAGTACGAGGGGTACTTCCTCACCTCCGGTGCGGCGAGCGTGCTCTCCGGCCGGATCGCGTACACGCTCGGCCTGGAGGGCCCCGCGGTCACCGTCGACACCGCCTGCTCGGCCTCGCTGGTGGCGATCCACGCCGCGTGCCAGGCGCTGCGCCGGGACGAGTGCTCGCTGGCGCTGGCCGGTGGCATCACCGTGATGACCACGCCGCACCAGTTGCAGGGCTTCAGCCGGCAGCGCGGGCTGTCCGCGGACGGGCGGTGCCGCTCCTTCGCCGCGGCGGCGGACGGCACCGGCCTCGCCGAGGGCGTCGGCGTGCTGGCGCTGGAGCGGCTGTCCGACGCCCGGCGGCTCGGGCACCGGGTGCTGGCCGTGGTGCGGGGCAGCGCCACCAACCAGGACGGGGCGAGCAACGGGCTGGCCGCGCCCAACGGCCCCGCGCAGGCGCGGGTGATCCGGCAGGCGCTGGCCGACGCCCGGCTGACCCCGCGGGACGTCGACGCGGTGGAGGCCCACGGCACCGCCACCACCCTGGGCGACCCGATCGAGGCGCAGGCGCTGCTGGCCACCTACGGCCAGGACCGCACCGACCCGCTGTGGCTGGGCTCGGTGAAGTCCAACATCGGGCACACCCAGGCGGCGGCCGGTGTCGCCGGTGTCATCAAGATGGTGCTGGCGATGCAGCACGGCGTGCTGCCGGCCACCCTGCACGTGGACGAGCCGACGCCGCACGTGGACTGGTCGGCGGGGCGGGTGGAGCTGCTGACCGAGGCCACGCCGTGGCCGGAGACCGGCCGACCGCGCCGCGCCGGGGTGTCGTCGTTCGGCATCAGCGGCACCAACGCCCATGTGGTGCTGGAGCAGGCGCCCGAGCAGGAGGCCGCGGACACGGGTGCCGGCACCGCGCCGCGGGCGGTGCCCTGGCTGCTGTCGGCGCGCAGCCCCGAGGCCGTACGGGACCAGGCGCGCGCCCTGCTGGCCCGGCTGGACGCCGCGGACGCGCCGGACGCGGTGGCGGTCGGCCATGCGCTCGCGACCACCCGGACGGCGTTCGAGCACCGGGCCGCCGTCGTCGCGGAGAGCGGCGAGGAACTCGCCCGGGCCCTTGCGGCACTGGCCGAGGACCGCCCCGACCCGCGGGTGACGCTCGGTCAGGCGGTGCGCGGCAAGCTCGGCTTCCTCTTCACCGGCCAGGGCAGCCAGCGCGTGGGCATGGGCCGCGAGCTGTACGGCGCCTCGCCGGTGTTCGCCGAGGCGTTCGACGAGGTCTGCGCGGAGCTGGACCGGCATCTGCGGCGGCCGCTGCGCGAGGTGGTGTTCGGCGCCGACGGCACCGAGGGGCTGCTGGACCGGACCGAGTACACCCAGCCGGCGCTGTTCGCGCTGGAGGTCGCGCTGTTCCGGCTCGTCGCCCACCACGGGGTCCGTCCGGAGTATGTGACCGGGCACTCCATCGGCGAGGTGAGCGCCGCGCACGTGGCCGGGGTGCTGTCCCTGGCGGACGCGGCGGCCCTGGTGGCGGCGCGCGGCCGGCTGATGCAGGAGCTGCCGGAGGGCGGCGCCATGGTCGCCGTACAGGCGGCCGAAGAGGAGGTGCTGCCGCTGGTGGCCAAGCGGTCGGCACGGGTCGACCTGGCCGCGGTGAACGGTCCGGCCTCCGTGGTGGTGGCCGGTGAGCAGGACGCGGTGCTGGAGATCGCGGCGCACTTCGCCGAACAGGGGCGCAAGACCAAGCGGCTGACGGTCAGTCACGCCTTCCACTCCCCGCTCATCGACCCGATGCTGCCGGAGTTCCGCCGGGTGGTCGCCGGGCTCGCGTTCGGCTCCCCGGAGATCCCCGTCGTATCGGCGCTGACCGGCCGGGAGATCACCGCGGAGGAGCTGCGGACGCCCGAGTACTGGGTGCGGCACGCCCGGGGGACGGTGCGGTTCGCGGACGCGGTGCGCGCCATGGAGGCCGCGGGCGTACGCACCTTCCTGGAGCTGGGCCCCGACGGGACGCTGTGCGCGATGGGCCGCGACAGCCTCACCGCCGCGGACGCCGATCTGGTCCCGGCCCTGCGCGCGGAGCGGGCCGAGGAACTCACCGTGACGACCGCGCTCGCCCGGCTGCACACCCGGGGCGTCGCCGTGGACTGGCGGGTGTTCTACGGCCGAGCCGCAGCGCCGGCCGTCGAGCTGCCCGTCTACCCCTTCCAGCGCAGCCGCTACTGGCTGACGCCCGCCCGCTCGGCGGCGGTGGGTTCGGCCGGGCTCGGCGCGGCCGACCACCCGCTGCTCGGCGCCGTGGTGTCCCTGGCGGACGACGACGAACTGCTCTTCACCGGGCGGCTGTCCACGGGCGCGCACGGCTGGATCGCGGACCACCAGGTGTTCGGCCAGGCACTGCTGCCCGGCACGGGCTTCCTCGAACTCGCCCTGCACGCCGGGGAACGGGTCGGCCTGGACGTCGTACAGGAACTCACCTTCCACACCCCGCTGGTGCTCCCCGAGCGCGAGGCGGTCACCCTCCAGGTGCGCGTGGGCGCCGCGGGCGAGTCCGGGCAGCGCTCGCTGAGCCTGCACTCCCGGCCGGACCAGGCGGCGGACGACGAGCCGTGGACCCTGCACGCCACCGGTGTGCTGGCCCGGGCCGAGGCGCCCGGCGACACCGACGAGGAGGAGCTGGCCGTCTGGCCGCCGCGCGGCGCCGAACCGGTGGAGGTCGGCGGGCTCTACCCGCTGATGGCGGAGACGGGGCTGGACTACGGCCCGGTGTTCCAGGGGCTGCGGGCCGCCTGGCGGCGCGGCACCGAGCTGTTCGTGGAGACCGGGCTGCCGGACGGCACCCGGCCCGAGGAGTACGGCGTGCACCCCGCGCTGCTGGACGCGGCCCTGCACGGAGTGGCCCTGAACGTGGTGCTGCCCGAGTGGGACCAGGCCCGGCTGCCCTTCTCCTGGCGCGGGGTGACCCGGTACGCCGTCGGCGCGCCGTCGCTGCGGGTGCGGCTGGCGCCGGCCGGGGAGGACGCGGTGTCGGTGCTGGCCGCCGACGAGTCCGGCCGGGCCGTGCTGGCGGCCGACGCGCTGGTGCTGCGCCCGGCCGCGCGCGAGCGGATCGAGGCGGCCGGCTCCGCCACCCGGGACCGGCTCTTCCAGGTGGGCTGGGAGCCGCTCGCCGCCGCACCGCGGCCCGGTGCGGCCCCGGACCTGGTGGCCGTGGGCCCCGGCACCGGCGACCTGGTGCCGTATCTCACCGGCGGCTCCGCCGCACTCCACCCGGACCCGGACGCCCTGGCCGCGGCCCTGGAAAGCGGCCGCGCGGCCCCCGCGGCGGTGCTGGTCTCCTTCCGTACCGACCCGGTCGCGGCGGACCCGGGTGCCGGTGCCACCGCGGCGGCGGATCGCGGTGACGCCGTGCGCGAGGCCGCGCACCGGGCGCTGGAGCTGGTGCAGGGCTGGGTCGCCGACGAGCGGTTCGCCGGTGTCCGGCTGGTGGTGCTGACCCGGCGCGCCGTCGCCGCGGGCAGCGAGGACGTGACCGACCTGACGCACAGCGCCGTGTGGGGGCTGCTGCGCACGGCCCAGTCGGAGCACCCCGGCCGGTTCACGCTGGTCGACCTCGACGGCGCTGCGGACGCGCTGGACCTGCTGCCGGCGGCGCTCGCCTCCGACGAGCCGCAACTGGCCGTGCGGGACGGCGAGTTGCGGGTGCCGCGGCTGACCCGGGTGCGCCCCGAGCGGGCGCTGGCCGTGCCGGCGGCGCCGGCCTGGCGGCTGGGCGTCGACGGCGGCGGCACGCTGGAGAACCTGGCCCTGCTGGACCACCCCGACGCCGCCGCCCCGCTCGCCCCCGGCCAGGTCCGGGTGGGCGTACGGGCGGCCGGTCTGAACTTCCGCGACGCGCTGAACGCCCTCGGCATGTACCCCGGAGAGGCCGGGCCGCTCGGTGTGGAGGGCGCCGGTGTGGTGCTCGAAACGGGTCCCGGGGTCGACACGTTGGCGCCCGGTGACCGGGTGTTCGGCATGATCTTCGGCGGGATCGGCCCGATGGCCGTGACCGACCACCGGCTGCTGGCCAGGGTCCCGGACGGCTGGTCCTTCGCCGAGGCGGCCTCCGTCCCGGCGGTCTTCCTCACCGCGTACTACGCGCTGGTCGGCCTGGCGGACCTGCGGCCCGGCGAGTCGGTGCTGGTGCACGCCGGCACCGGCGGCGTCGGCATGGCCGCCGTGCAGCTGGCCCGGCACCTGGGCGCCGAGGTGTACGCCACGGCCAGCCCCCCGAAGTGGGACACGCTCCGCGCGATGGGCCTGGACGACGACCACATCGCCTCCTCCCGGTCGCTGGACTTCGCGGAGAAGTTCCGGCGGACCAGCGGCGGGCGCGGCGTGGACGTCGTACTGAACTCCCTGGCCCGGGAGTTCGTGGACGCGTCGCTCGGGCTGCTGGGGCCGGGCGGCCGGTTCCTGGAGATGGGCAAGACGGACGTGCGGGACGCCCAGGAGGTCGCCGAGGCGCACCAGGGCGTCACCTACCGGGCGTTCGACCTGGTGGACGCGGGACCGGACCACACCCGGGAGATGCTCGGCACGGTCCTCGAGCTGTTCGCACAAGGTGCGCTGCGGCTGCCGCCCGTCACCTCGTGGGACGTGCGGCACGCGGCCGAGGCCTTCCGGTTCATCAGCCAGGCCCGCCACATCGGCAAGGTCGTGCTGACCGTGCCGTCCGGCCTGGACCCGGCGGGCACGGTGCTGATCACCGGTGGCACCGGCGCGCTCGGCGCCGGGGTGGCCCGCCGGCTGGTGGACCGGCACGGGGTGCGGAACCTGCTGCTGGTCAGCCGCCGGGGCGCCGCGGCGCCCGGGGCGGACGACCTGGTGGCCGAACTCTCCGCGCGGGGCGCCGCGGTGACGGTCGCGGCCTGCGACGTCGCCGACCGGGACGCGCTGCGGGAGCTGCTGGCCGCGGTGCCCGCGGACCGTCCGCTGACCGCCGTGGTGCACACCGCCGGCGTCCTGGACGACGGGGTCCTGGGGTCGCTCACCCCCGAGCGGCTGGACACCGTGCTGCGCCCCAAGGCGGACGCGGCGCTGCTCCTGGACGAACTCACCCGGGACGCCGATCTCGCCGCGTTCGTACTGTTCTCCTCGACCGCCGGTGTGCTCGGCGGCCCGGGGCAGGCCAACTACGCGGCGGCCAACGTGCTGCTGGACGCGCTGGCCGCGCACCGCCGGGCGGCGGGACTGCCCGCGGTGTCGCTGGCCTGGGGGCCGTGGGAGGACTCCGGCAGCATGCTCGGCGGGCTGGGCGAGGTGGACCTGCGCCGGCTCGGCCGCACCGGTCTGGTGCCGCTCACCGACGAGGAGGGCCTGGACCTGTTCGACGCCGCCCTCGCCGCCGGGCGGGCCGCCCTCGTCCCGGCCAAGGTGGACGGCGCGCTGCTGCGCCGGGCGGCCGACGAGCTGCCGCTGCTGCTGCGCGGGCTCACCCGGACGCCGGTGCGCCGGGCGGCCCGCGAGGCGGCCCGGCCGGCCGCGACCGCGGCCCTGCGCAACCGGCTGGCGGGTGTGTCCGAGGCGGAGGGCGAGCAGCTCCTGCTCGATCTGGTACGCCGGCACGCGGCGACGGTGCTGGGCCACACCGACGGCGCGACCGTCGCCGCCGACCGCACCTTCAAGGAGCTGGGCTTCGACTCGCTGACCGCGGTCGAGCTGCGCAACCGGCTCAGCGGTGCCGCCGGGACGCAGCTGTCCGCCACGCTGGTCTTCGACCATCCGACGCCGGTCGTGCTGGCCCGGCATCTGCGGGCCGAACTGCTCGGCGCCGCGCCCGCCGGGGAGCCGGTCCCGGCCGCCGCGCAGGCGCAGGCCGCGGACGACGACCCGGTGGTGATCGTCTCGATGAGCTGCCGCTACCCGGGCGGCATCGCCACCCCGGAGGACCTGTGGCGGCTCGTCACCGACGAGACCGACGTCGTCCTGCCCTTCCCGGCCGACCGCGGCTGGGACGTGGACGGCATCTACGACCCGGACGGCACCCGGCCCGGCACGACCTATGTGCGGGTGGGCGGCTTCCTGGACGACGCGGCGCGGTTCGACGCGCAGCTGTTCGGCATCAGCCCGCGCGAGGCGCTGGCCATGGACCCGCAGCAGCGGCTGCTGCTGGAGACCTCGTGGGAGGTGCTGGAGCGGGCCGGGGTCGACCCGCTGTCGCTGAAGGGCCGCCAGGTCGGCGTGTTCATCGGGGCGGCGGCCCAGGGCTATCCGTCCGACCCGCGCCAGGCGCCCGAGGACCTGGGCGGCTATCTGCTGACCGGCAGCACCTCCAGCGTCATGTCCGGCCGGATCGCCTACGCCTTCGGCGTCGAGGGGCCGGCGGTGACCATCGACACCGCCTGCTCGTCCTCCCTGGTGGCGCTGCACCTGGCCGTACAGGCGCTGCAACGGGGCGAGTGCTCGCTCGCGGTGGCCGGCGGCGCCGCCGTCATGGCCGCCCCGGACATCTTCCTGGAGTTCAGCCGGCAGCGCGGGCTGTCCCCGGACGGCCGCTGCAAGGCCTTCGCGGCGGCCGCCGACGGCACCGGCTGGGGCGAGGGCGTCGGCGCGCTGCTGCTGGAGCGGCTGTCGGACGCGCGGCGCAACGGCCACCCGGTGCTGGCGGTGGTGCGCGGCTCGGCGATCAACTCCGACGGCGCCAGCAACGGCCTGACCGCCCCGAACGGCCCCTCCCAGCAGCGGGTCATCCGGCAGGCCCTGGCCAACGCCGGTCTGGCGGCCGGTGACGTCGACGCGGTGGAGGCCCATGGCACCGGCACCCGGCTGGGCGACCCGATCGAGGCGCAGGCCCTGGCGGCGACGTACGGCCGTGAGCGCGAGCCGGAGCGTCCGCTGTGGCTGGGCTCGGTGAAGTCCAACATCGGGCACACCCAGGCCGCCGCGGGCGTGGCCGGCGTGATCAAGATGGTCGCGGCGCTGCGGCACGGGGTGCTGCCCCGCACGCTGCACGTCGACCGGCCGACCCCGGAGGTGGACTGGGCGGCGAGCGGGCTGTCGCTGCTGACCGAGGCCACCCCGTGGCCCGAGACCGGCCGGCCGCGCCGAGCCGCCGTCTCCTCCTTCGGGATCAGCGGCACCAACGCCCATGTGATCATCGAGCAGGCCCCGGAGACGGCCGAGGAGCCCGCGCCGGACGCCCCGGAGCAGGCCGCCCCGGCCGCGCTCGCCGCCGTACCGTGGGTGCTGTCCGGCAAGACCGGGACGGCGCTGCGCGCCCAGGCCCGGCGCCTGCTGTCGCGCCTGGCGGACACCGGTGCGCCGGACCTCGCGGGGATCGGGCACGCGCTGGCCACCACCCGCGCCACGCTCGACGAGCGGGCCGTGGTGGTCGGCGCCGGCCCCGAGGAGCTGCGCGAGGGCCTGGCCGCCCTCGCCGAGGGCCGGGACGCGGACGGGGTCGTCCGGGGCACGGCCCGCGAGCGCGGCCGGACGGTGCTGGTGTTCTCCGGGCAGGGCTCGCAGTGGCCCGGGATGGCCGCCCGGCTCCTCGACGAGTCCGCGGTGTTCGCGGAGCGGATCCGGGAGTGCGAGGCCGCGCTGGCGCGGTATGTGGACTGGTCCCTGACGGAGGTGCTGCGGGGTGCCGAGGGCGCGCCGTCGCTGGACCGGGTGGACGTCGTCCAGCCCGCGCTGTTCTCGGTCATGGTGTCCCTGGCCCGGCTGTGGCAGCACTTCGGGGTGCGGCCGCAGGCGGTGATGGGCCACAGCCAGGGCGAGATCGCCGCCGCGTGCGTGGCCGGCGCGCTGACCCTGGACGACGCGGCCCGGGCGGTGGCGCTGCGCAGCAAGGCGCTGCTCGCGATGTCCGGCAAGGGCGGCATGGTGTCCGTCGCGCTGGGCGAGGGGGCGGTGTCCGAGCTGGTGGAGCAGTGGGCCGGCAAGGTGTCCGTGGCCTCGGTCAACGGCGCGTCGTCCACGGTCGTCTCCGGTGACCTGGACGCGCTGGAGGAGCTGGTGGCGCGCTGTGCCGCCGACGGGGTCCGCACCCGGGTGCTGCCGGTGGACTACGCCTCCCACTCCCCGCAGGTCGAGCAGGTCCGCGAGGAGCTGCTGCGGGAACTGGCGCCGATCTCGCCGCGGCCCGCGGAGATCCCCTTCTTCTCGACGGTGACCGGCACCGAGCTGGACACCACCGAGCTGGACGCCGAGTACTGGTACCGCAACCTGCGGCAGACCGTGCATCTGGAGCGGGTGACCCGGCTGCTGCTGGAGCAGGGCCACGACGTGTTCGTGGAGACCAGCCCGCACCCCGTGCTGACCATGGCGATCCAGCAGACCATGGACGCCGCGCACGTCGCCCACGGGGTGACGGTGGGCTCGCTGCGCCGGGAGGACGGCGGCCTCGGGCGGTTCCTGGCCTCCGCCGCCGAACTGCACACCCGGGGCGTGCCGGTGGACTGGGCCGCGGCCTTCCCCGAAGGCCGTACGGGCGCGGCCGCGCTGCCGACCTATCCGTTCGAGGGCGAGCGGTACTGGCTGGAGCGCACCGTCGCCGCGGCCGACGTCACCTCGGCCGGACTGGGCCGCACGCGCCACCCGCTGCTCGGCGCCCTGGTGGCGCTGCCCGGCCCGGCCGGCACGGTGCTGACCGGCCGGCTGTCCCTCACGGCCCAGCCCTGGCTGGCCGACCACGCGGTGCGGGACACGGTGCTCTTCCCCGGCACCGGCCTGGTGGAACTGGCGCTGCGCGCCGGTGCGGAGACCGGCTGCGGCACGGTCGAGGAACTCACCCTGCTGGAACCGCTGGTGGTGGACGAGGAGGGTGCCGTACAGCTGCGGGTGCTGACCGGGGAGGCGGACGGGACCGGACGCTGCTCCGTGGAGGTGCACTCGCGGCCCGAGGACGCGCCCGCGGACACCCCGTGGCAGAAGCACGCCGTCGGGGTGCTCGCCCCCGGCGGGCCGGCCGCGCCGGACCGGCTGCCCGCGTGGCCGCCGGCGGACGCCGAACCGGTGGCCCTGGAGGACGGGTACGCCGTGCTGGCGGCGGCCGGACTCGAGTACGGCCCGGCCTTCCAGGGGCTGCGCGCGCTCTGGCGGCGCGACGGCGAGGTCTTCGCCGAGGTCCGCCTGCCGGACGAGGCGGAGGCGGGCCGGTACGGCGTGCATCCGGCGCTGTTCGACGCGGCGCTGCACGGAATGGTCCTGGGCGGGCTGGTGGCCGATGCCGGCGAGCCGCGGCTGCCGTACGCCTGGCAGGGCGTGTCCCTGCACGCCACGGGCGCGGCGGCGCTGCGGGTGCGGCTGGCGCCGGCGGGCGAGGACACCGTGTCCCTGACGGCGTTCGACACGGCGGGCGCTCCGGTGCTCTCGGTCGGCTCGCTGCGGGCGCGTCCGGTGCCGCCCGGGGCGCTGGCGAACTCCCGCCGGGCGGGCCTGCGTTCGCTGTTCCGGCTGACCGGCGAGCGGCTCGCGCCGGGGCGCGCGCCCCTCGGCGGATGGGCCGTGCTGGGCCCCGACGACCTCCAGCTGGGGGCCGTGCTGGAGCGGGCCGGGGAGCGGCTCGACGGGTACGCGGACCTGGCGGCGCTGGCCACGGCGGTGGCCGCCGGAACGCCGGCGCCCGAGGTGGTCCTGGTGCCCTGCCTGTGCGACCCGCGGGAGGACGCGGGTCCGGCCGCGGCCGTCCACGGGACGGTCCACCGGGCGCTGGCGCTGACCCAGGAGTGGCTCGCCGACGAGCGGTTCGCCGGCTCGCGGCTGGTCTTCGCCACCCGGTACGCGATGTCCCTGGACGACGACGAGCCCGCGCACGACCTGCGGCACGCCCCGCTGTGGGGTCTGCTGCGCGCGGCGCAGTCGGAACACCCCGGCCGGTTCGTGCTGCTGGACACGGACGAGGACGCCGCGTCCCTGCGCGCACTGCCGCAGGCACTGGGCGGCGACGAGCCCCAGCTGGTGGTCCGGCGGGGTGTGGTGCAGGCGCCGCGGCTCGCCCGGGTCTCCCCCGCCGCCGAGGCGGCGGACGGCCCGGCACCGCTCGCGCCGGAGGGTACGGTCCTGATCACCGGCGGCACCAGCGGCCTCGGCGCGCTGGTCGCCCGTCACCTGGTGGCCCGGCACGGGGTCACCCGGCTGCTGCTCACCAGCCGCGGCGGCCCGGACGCGCCGGGCGCGGCCGAGCTGGCGGCGGAGCTGACCGGGCAGGGCGCCCGGGTCACGGTGGCCGCCTGCGACGTGGCCGACCGGGACGCGCTGGCCGCGGTGCTGGACGGGATCCCGGCCGCGCATCCGCTGACCGCGGTGGTGCACGCCGCCGGGGTGCTGGACGACGGGGTGCTCACCGCGCTGACCCCCGAGCGGGTCTCCGGGGTGCTGCGGCCCAAGGTGGACGGCGCGCTGCATCTGCACGAACTGACCCGTGACGCCCGCCTGTCGGCCTTCGTGCTGTTCTCCTCGGCCGCCGGGGTGCTGGGCACCGCGGGGCAGAGCGGGTACGCGGCGGCCAACGCCTTCCTGGACGGGCTCGCGCGCACCCGGCGGGCCGCCGGCCTCGCGGGCACCTCGCTCGCCTGGGGCATGTGGGAGGAGCGCAGCGGGCTGACCGGCGCGCTGTCCGAGGCGGACCTGCGGCGCATGGCGCGGTCCGGGGTCGGGCTGTTGCCCACCGACGAAGGCCTCGCGCTGTTCGACGCGGCGCTGGGCGCCCAGGACGCCGTCCTGGTGCCGCTGAAGCCGGCGCCGGCGGCCGACGCGGACGCGGTGCCGGCGGTGCTGCGCACGGTGCTCCGCGCCGGGCGGCGGGCCGGCGGCCCGGGCGCCGCGGACGGAGCGGGCCGGCCGTTCGCCGCGCAGGTGGCCGAACTCCCCGCGCAGGAGCGGGAGTCGGCGGTGCTGCGCCTGGTCCGGGAGCAGGCGGCGACGGTGCTGGGGCTCGCCTCGGCCGAGGCCGTCCCGGAGACCCGGGGCTTCCTGGAGCTGGGCTTCGACTCGCTGACCGCGGTCGAGCTGCGCACCCGGCTGAGCGCGGCCACCGGGCTGCGGCTGCCGGCGACGCTCGTCTTCGACCAGGCCACCCCGGTCAACACGGCCCGCTACCTGCGCGACCAGCTCTTCCCGGAGAGCCGGGAACTGACCGCGGAGGAGCTGGAGGAGAAGAAGTTCCGCGAGGCACTGGCCTCGATCCCGCTGGCCCGCTTCCGGCAGGCCGGTCTGCTGGCCGACCTGCTCCGGCTCGCCGGGGGCGAGGAGGCCGCGGACCCGGCGGCGCCGGGCGAGGAGGCGGCCGGGATCGACGACATGGACGTCGACGATCTCGTGCGCACGGCCTTCGGCGGGGACACGGCGTGATCACGGATGCGAACTGCGGGAGGGGCCATGGCCACAACCTCTGACAAGGTGGTCGAAGCACTACGGGCTTCGCTGAAGGAGAACGAACGGCTCAGGAAGGCGGCCGCGGCCGCGAACGAGCCGATAGCGATCGTCGGGATGGGCTGCCGGTACCCGGCCGGGGTGACCTCCCCGGAGGAGCTGTGGGAGCTGGTCGTGGACGGCCGCGACGCCGTCTCCGGGTTTCCCGCGGACCGCGGCTGGGACCTGGCGTCACTGTTCTCCGACGACCCCGACCGGCCCGGGACCTCGTACACCCGCGAGGGCGGATTCCTGCACGACGCGGCGGAGTTCGACGCCGCCTTCTTCGGGATCTCCCCGCGCGAGGCGCTCGCCATGGACCCGCAGCAGCGGCTGCTCCTTGAGACGTCCTGGGAGGCCGCGGAGCGGGCCGGGCTCGATCCGCGGACGCTGCGCGGCAGCCGTACCGGGGTCTTCGCCGGGGTGATGTACCACGAGTACGGCGCCCGGCCCGGTCTGCCGACCGAGGAGGTGGAGGGCTACCTGGGCACCGGCAGCGCGGGCAGCGTCGCCTCCGGCCGGATCTCGTACACCCTGGGCCTGGAGGGTCCCGCCGTCACGGTGGACACCGCGTGCTCGTCCTCGCTGGTGGCGCTGCACCTCGCCGTGCAGGCGCTGCGCCGGGGCGAGTGCTCGCTGGCCTTCGCCGGCGGGGTGACGGTGATGTCGACCCCGTCGACGTTCGTGGAGTTCAGCCGGCAGCGCGGGCTGGCCCCGGACGGCCGGTGCAAGTCCTTCGCCGACGCGGCGGACGGCGCCGGCTGGAGCGAGGGCGCCGGGGTGCTGCTGCTGGAGCGGCTCTCCGACGCGCGCCGCAACGGCCGGCGGATCCTCGCGGTGGTGCGCGGCAGTGCGGTCAACCAGGACGGCGCGAGCAGCGGGCTGACCGCGCCGAACGGGCCGTCGCAGCAGCGGGTGATCCGGCAGGCGCTGGACGACGCGGGTCTGACGACCGCGGACGTCGATGTGATCGAGGGCCACGGCACCGGCACCCCGCTCGGCGATCCGATGGAGGCCCAGGCCATCCTGGCGACCTTCGGCGCGGAGCGGGAACGCCCGCTGTGGCTGGGCTCGGTGAAGTCCAACATCGGACACACCCAGGCGGCCGCCGGGATCGCCGGGGTCATCAAGATGGTGCTGGCGCTGCGCCACGAGCTGCTCCCCCGGACCCTGCACGTCGACCGGCCCTCGACCCGGGTGGACTGGTCGGCGGGCGCGGTGGAGCTGCTGACCGAGAACCGGCCGTGGCCGGACCCGGGGCGGCCGCGCCGCGCCGGGGTGTCGTCCTTCGGCATCAGCGGCACCAACGCCCATGTGGTGGTGGAGGCGGCGCCCGCCACCGAGCAGGACACGGACCCCGTACGGCCCTCCCAGGTGCCGGACCGCGCGCTGCCGTGGGTCGTCTCGGGCCACAGCGAGGAGGCGCTGCGGGCGCAGGCCGAGCGGCTGCGCCGGCATCTCGCGGACCACCGCGACGCGTACCTCGCCGATGTGGCGTACTCGCTGGCCACGACGCGCACGGCGTTCGAGCACCGGGCGGTCGTCGTGGCCGCGGACCGCGCGGAGCTGGACCAGGGCCTGCGCCGGCTGGCGAACGGCGAACCGCCCGCCGTCGGCGCGCGCGGCACGGTGTCCGGGGGCCGGCTGGCGGTGCTGTTCACCGGTCAGGGCGCCCAGCGCGTGGGCATGGGCCGCGCGTGGTACGCCCAGTACCCGGTGTTCGCGCAGGCCTTCGACGCGGTGTGCGCGGAGCTGGACCGGCACCTGGACCGGCCGCTGCGCGAGGTGGTCATGGGCGCGCCCGGCACCGAGGGCCTGCTGGACGAGACCGGCTGGACCCAGCCGGCCCTGTTCGCCGTCGAGGTGGCGCTGTACCGGCTGGTGGAGTCCTGGGGCGTACGGGCGGACCTGGTGTCCGGCCACTCCATCGGCGAGCTGGCCGCGGCGCATGTCGCCGGGGTGCTGTCCCTGCCGGACGCGGCCGTCCTGGCCACGGCCCGGGGCCGTCTGATGCAGGCGCTGCCGCGCGGCGGGGCGATGACCGCGGTGCAGGCGAGCGCGGAGGAGGTGGCCCCGCTGCTGGCCGAGCGGGACGGGCGTGCCGGGCTCGCGGCGGTCAACGGCCCGTCGTCCGTGGTGGTCGCGGGTGACGAGGACGCGGTGTCCGAGGTGGCCGCGCACTTCGCCGGGCTGGGCCGCAGCACCAAGCGGCTGCGGGTCAGCCACGCCTTCCACTCGCACCGCATGGACGCCATGGTCGCGGAGTTCGAGGAGGTGGTGCGGGGGGTGACCCTGCGCGCCCCGGAGATCCCGCTGGTGTCCGCGCTGACCGGGACCCTGGTGCCGGCCGAGGAGGTGTGCAGCCCCGCGTACTGGGCCCGGCACGCCCGGGAGACGGTGCGGTTCCTCGACGCCGTGCGCACGCTGGAGGCCGAAGGGGCCACCGTGTTCCTGGAGCTGGGCCCGGACGCGGTGCTCGCGGCCATGGCCCAGGAGTGCGTCACCGGCGAGGGCGCCGTGTTCGCCGCGGCGGCCCACCGTGACACGCCGGAGCAGCAGACGCTGCCGGCGGCGCTGGGCGCGCTGTACGCGCGCGGGGTCGCGGTGGACTGGCCGGCGGTGTTCGCCGGTACCGGCGCCCGGCCGGTCGAACTGCCGACGTACGCCTTCCAGCGCGAGCGGTACTGGCTGGCGGCGGACGCGGCGGACCCGCTCCCGGCGCTGGTGGACGACCACCGCTACCGCCTCGACTGGGCGGCCCTGGACGCGGCCGCGGGCCCGGGCCGGCTGTCCGGCCGGTGGCTGCTCGTGTCCCCCGAGGGCGTTGACGACGCCGACGCCCTGGCGGCCGTGGTGCGGGCGGCCTGTGAAGGCGCCGGCGCGGACGAGGTACGCCACCTGGCGCTCACCGCCGGCGACGCGGCCGACCGCTCGGCACTCGCCGCCCGGCTGCGCGACATCGCGGCCGACGGTGCGCCGGCCGGGGTGCTGTCCCTGCTGGCACTGGACGAACGACCCCTGTCCGACCCGGAGTTCGCGGCCGCCGGACACTCCGCCATGGCCCAGGGGCTGGCCGCCACCGTCGTACTGACGCAGGCGCTGGACGACGCCGGGATCGACGGCCCGCTGTGGCACCTGACCCAGGGTGCGGTGGCGGTCGGCGCCGACCCGGTGCGGCATCCGGCGCAGGCCGCCGTGTGGGGGCTGGGCAGGGTCGCGGCGCTCGAACGGCCGGACGGCACCGGCGGCCTGGTCGATCTGCCGGAGCTGCTCGACGAGCCCGCGCTGCGGCACCTGACCGGTGTCCTCGCGGACCCCGGCGAGGAGACCCAGCTGGCCGTCCGCGCCGACGCCGTCCACGGCTGCCGGCTGGTGCGCGCCCCGCTGGCCCAGACGCCGGTACGGCGTACCTGGCGGCCGGCCGGAGCCGCGCTGGTGACCGGCGGCACGGGTGCGCTCGGCGCGCAGGTGGCCCGCTGGCTGGCCGCCCGGGGCGTGCCCCACCTGCTGCTGCTCAGCCGGCGCGGCCCCGACGCCCCCGGGGTGGCCGAGCTGACGGCCGAACTCAAGGAACTGGGCAGCGAGGTGACCGTCGCCGCCTGCGACCTCGCCGACCAGGAGGCGCTGCGCCGGGCCGTCGCGGCGCTGCCCGCGGAGCACCCGGTGACCACGGTCGTCCACGCGGCGGGCGACATCCAGCGGGAGAAGCCGCTGGCCGAGTGCTCGCTCGCGGAGATCGCCGAGGTGCTGTCCGGCAAGGTCGAGGGGGCCCGGAACCTGGACGCGGTCTTCGACGGCGGCCCCGGCCGCTCCCCCGACGCGTTCGTGCTGTTCTCCTCCGGCGCCGGGCTGTGGGGCAACGTCGGCCAGGCGGCCTACGCGGCGGCCAACGCCTTCCTGGACGCGCTGGCGAGCGAGCGCCGCGCCCGCGGGCTGGCCGCGACCTCGGTGGCGTGGGGCGCGTGGGACGGCGGTGGCATGGCGGCCGCCGAGGGCGCGGGCGAGCTGCTGCGCGAGCGCGGGGTGCCGCTGATGGCACCGGAGACGGCGCTGGCGGGACTCCAGGCGGCCCTCGACCGCGACGAGACCCTCACGGCCTTCGCCGGCATCGACTGGGAGCGGTTCGCGCCCGCGTACAGCCTGACCCGGTCCCGGGCGCTGCTGGCCGACCTGCCCGACGCGCGGCGCGCCGTGCAGGGCGGGACCGGGTCCGGCGGGGCGGACGCCGCCCTGCGGGAGCGGCTCGCGGGGCTGGCCGAGGACGAGCAGGACCGGCTGCTGCTGGAGCTGGTGCGCGACCGGGCGGCCGCCGCCCTCGGGCACCGCTCGGCCGAACAGGTCCGCGCCTCGCAGGCGTTCAAGGACCTCGGCTTCGACTCGATGGCGTCGCTGACCCTGCGCAACCGGCTCGCCGAGGCCACCGGTCTCTCCCTGCCCACCACGGTGGTCTTCGACCATGCCACCCCGGCCGCGCTGGCCCGGCATCTGCGCGAGCAGCTGCGGCCCGACACGGCGGGCGCGGAGGCGGTGCTCGCCGAGGTGGACCGGTGGGCGGCGGCCGTGGAGGCGCTGGAGCCCGACGCCGAGGCGCACGGCCGGGTCGTCGCCCGGCTGCGCTCGCTGCTGTGGAAGTGGGACCGGTCCGGCGCGGGCGCCGCGACGGGGCCGGCCGACGACGCCCTGGACCTCGCCAGTGACGAGGAGATCTTCGACATCGTCGACAAGGAGCTGGGAATCTCGTGACGACCTCAGAGGACAAACTCCGGCAGTATCTGAAGCTCGTCACCACCGAGCTGCGCCAGACCCGGGCCCGGCTCGAGGACGCCGAGGAGCAGCGGTACGAGCCGGTGGCGATCGTCGCCATGGGGTGCCGCTTCCCCGGGGACGTCGAGACCCCCGAAGACCTGTGGCGGCTGGTCGCCGACGGCACGGACGCGGTCACCGGCCTGCCGGAGGACCGCAACTGGGACGTGGCGGGCCTGTACGACCCGGAGCCGGGCCGGCCGGGCAAGAGCTACGCCCGGGAGGGCGCCTTCCTGCGCGACCCGGCGGGCTTCGACGCCGAGTTCTTCGGCATCAACCCGCGTGAGGCCCTGGCGACCGACCCCCAGCAGCGGCTCTGGCTGGAGATCGTCTGGGAGGCGCTGGAGCGCGCCGGGATCGTCCCGGAGAGCCTGCGCGGCAGCCGGGCCGGGGTCTTCGTCGGGCTGACGCACCAGGGGTACGCGTTCCCCACCCGGGCGGACGAGGCCGACGAGGTGGCCGGCTACCGGCTGACCGGCAGCACCGCGGCCGTGGCGGCCGGGCGCACCTCCTATGTGCTCGGGCTGACCGGCCCGGCGGTGACCATCGACACCGCGTGCTCCTCCTCGCTGGTGGCGCTGCACCAGGCGTGTCACGCGCTGCGCTCCGGAGAGTGCTCGCTGGCGCTGGCCGGCGGGGTCACGGTGATGTCCACGCCGAACGCCTTCGTGGAGTTCAGCCGGCAGCGCGGGCTGGCCGCGGACGGCCGGTGCAAGTCGTTCGCCGCGGCGGCCGACGGCACCGGCTGGGGCGAGGGCGCCGGCGTGCTGGTGCTGGAGCGGCTGTCCGACGCGCGGCGCAACGGCCATCCGGTGCTCGCCGTGATCCGCGGCTCCGCCGTCAACCACGGGGGCGCCGGCAACGGGCTGACGGCCCCCAACGGCCCCTCCCAGCGCCGTCTGATCGAGGAGGCGCTGGCCGCCGCCCGGCTGACGCCCGCCGACGTCGACGCGGTCGAGGCGCACGGGACGGGGACCACGCTGGGCGATCCGATCGAGGCGCAGGCGCTGCTCGCGACCTACGGTCAGGGGCGCCCGGCGGACCGCCCGCTGTGGCTGGGCTCGGTGAAGTCCAACATCGGCCACACCCAGGCGGCCTCGGGCGTGGCCGGGGTGATCAAGATGGTGATGGCGCTGCGGCACGGCGTGCTGCCGCGCACGCTGCACGTGGACGAGCCCACCCCGCACGTCGACTGGTCGGCCGGCGCGGTCCGGCTGCTCACCGACGAGCAGCCCTGGCCCGGCTCCGACCGGCCGCGCCGTGCGGGCGTGTCGTCGTTCGGCGTCAGCGGCACCAACGCCCATGTCATCGTGGAGCAGGCGCCGCAGGAGGAGCCCGCCCCCGAGTCCGCCGGCCCCTCCTCCGCCTCCGACCAGGACGTGGTGCTGCCGTGGCTGCTGTCCGCCCGGAGCGCGGAGGCGCTGCGTGCGCAGGCGGCCCGGCTCGCCGCGTACGCCGAGGCCCGTCCGGAGCTGTCCGACGCGGCCATCGGCCGGGCCCTCGCCACCACCCGGTCCGTCTTCGCGCACCGCGCGGTGGTGGTCGGCGGTGACCGCGGCGAGCTGGTCAAGGGGCTGGTGGCGGTGGACCGGGGCGAGGAGTCCCCCGCGGTGGTGTGCGGCCGTACCCGCGAGGACCGGGACGGCACCGGGTCCCCGGCCGGGCGGGAGCGGACGGTGTTCGTCTTCCCCGGCCAGGGCTCGCAGTTCGCCGGCATGGCCGCGGGCCTGCTGGAGTCGGAGCCGGTGTTCCGGGCGGCCGTCGAGGAGTGCGCGGAGGCCCTGGCACCGCATGTGGACTGGTCGCTGCTGGACGTGCTGCGCGGCGAGGCCGGGGCCGACTGGCTGGAGCGGGTGGACGTCGTACAGCCGGCGCTGTTCGCGGTGATGGTGTCGCTGGCCGCGCTGTGGCGGTCGGTGGGCGTGGAGCCGGACGCGGTGGTGGGCCACTCGCAGGGCGAGATCGCCGCCGCGTGTGTGGCGGGCGTGCTGTCGCTTCAGGACGCGGCCCGGGTGGTGGCCGTGCGCAGCAAGGCGCTGCGGGCGCTGGCCGGCCGCGGCGGCATGGTGACGGTCGCGCTCGGCGAGGAGGCGGCCGCGGCGCGCATCGCGCCGTGGGCCGGCCGGCTGTCGGTGGCCGCCGTCAACAGCCCGTCCTCGGTGGTGGTCTCCGGCGACGGGGACGCCCTGGAGGAGCTGCTGGCCGGGTGTGCCGAGGACGGCGTGCGGGCCCGCCGGATCCCGGTGGACTACGCCTCGCACTCCCCGCAGGTCGAGGAGGTGCGCGAGGACCTGCTGGCGGCGCTGGCCGGGATCGAGCACCACACGCCGCGGGTGGCGTTCTGTTCGACGGTGACCGGGACCTTCCTGGACGAAGATGGGCTGGACGCCGGGTACTGGTACCGCAATCTGCGCCGGCCGGTGCGGCTGGCGCAGGTGACCCAGGCGCTCGCGGCCGAGGGCTACGGGGTGTTCCTGGAGGTCAGCCCGCACCCGGTGCTGACCGTCCCGCTCCAGGAGACGATGGAGGCGGCCGAGGCGCCCGGCGTGCTGGTCGCCGGGACGCTGCGCCGGGACGACGGCGGGCGGGCCGGATTCCTGCGCGCGGCGGGCGGGCTGTTCGTGCACGGCGTCCCGGTCGACTGGGCGCGGCTGTTCCCGCAGGACGGCGGGGCCCGGCCGGCGGTGGACCTGCCGACGTACCCCTTCCAGCGGCAGCACTACTGGCTGGACGACCGGGACGCGGGCGCGGACGTCACGGCGGCGGGGCTCGCGCCGGGCGGCCATCCGCTGGTCGGGGCGGTCGTCGCGGCGGCCACCGGCGAGGGGCTGGTGCTCAGCGGGCGCCTCTCGGTGCGCACCCATCCCTGGCTCGCCGACCACGCGGTGCACGGCGCGGTGCTGCTGCCCGGGACCGCCTTCCTCGAACTGGCGCTGTACGCGGGCCGGTTGCTGGACGCGGGGCGGGTGCAGGAGCTGACCGTCGAGGCTCCGCTGACGCTGAGCGAGGACGGCGAGGTGACCCTTCAGCTGGTGGCCGACCGCCGTGCGGACGGGGCGGGCTGGACCGTGGGCGTGCACTCCAGGACCGGGGACGACGAGCCCTGGACCCGGCACGCGTCCGGGGTCCTCGCCGAGGACGCGCCCGCGCCCGCCGCCGGGTTCGCGGCCTGGCCGACGCCGGGCGCCGTCCCGGTCGACGTGCGCGACCACTACCTCCGGCTGGCCGACCGCGGCTACGCGTACGGACCGGCCTTCCAGGGGCTGGCCGCCGCCTGGCGGCTGGGCGACTCCGTGCTCGCCGAGGTACGGCCGGCCGAGGAGAACCTGGCCGACGCCGAGGCCTTCGGCCTGCACCCGGCGCTGCTGGACGCGGCCCTGCACGCCGTCGCCTTCACCGGCGGGGACGCGGCGGAGCCGGGGCCCGCGCTGCTGCCGTTCTCCTGGAGCGATGTCTCGCTGCACGCCGTCGGCGCGGGAGCGGTGCGGGCGGTGCTGTCCCCGGCGGGCAAGGACGCCGTGACGGTCGCCCTCTTCGACGCGGCCGGGCTGCCCGTCGCCACGGTGGGCTCGCTGGCCCTGCGCCCGGTCGACCCCGAACGGCTGGCCGCCGCCTCCGCGGCCGGCCACGACGGGCTGTTCCGCCTGGACTGGCCGGCCGCACCGGCCGCCGGGGACCCGGGCGACACCGCGCCGGAGGACTGGGCCCTGGTGGGTCCCGGCCTCGACGAGGTCGCGGCCGCGCTTCCCGGCGTACGGCACCACGCCGACCTGGCGGCCCTGGCCGACGGCGTCGGCCCGGACGGGACCGCCCCGGGCACGGTGCTGGTGTCCTGCGTGCCGGCCCCCGCCGAGGCGGGGGACGTGCACGGCGTGGCGGCGCGGACGCTGGGGCTGGTGCGGGAGTTCCTCGCCGACGAACGGCTCCTGGCGGCGCGGCTGGTGATGCTCACCCGGGGTGCGGTCGCGGCGGACGCCACGGACGTCCCGGACCCCGCGCAGGCGGCGGTCTGGGGGCTCGTACGGACCGCGCAGACCGAACACCCCGGCCGGTTCGTACTGGTGGACCTCGACGGCGCCGCAGCGCCGGCCGGGCCGCCGGTCGCCGCCCTGGCCACCGGCGAGCCGCAGCTCGCCGTGCGCGCGGGCGAGGTCCGGGTACCGCGGCTCGCGCGGGCCGGCGGAGCGGAGCGGCAGCCCGCCGGGCGGCCCTCCTTCGCCGGGGGCACCGTCCTGATCACCGGCGGCACCGGGCTGCTCGGCGGGCTGCTGGCCCGTCATCTGGTCACCGGGTACGCGGCCGAGCGGCTGCTGCTGGTGAGCCGTCAGGGGCCGGCCGCGCCGGGCGCCCCCGAGTTGGTGGCGGAGCTGGCCGCGCTCGGAGCCACGGCCGAGGCCGTCGCCTGCGACGTGTCCGACCGGGACGCGCTGGCCGCGGTGTTCGACCGGATCCCGGCCGCGCAGCCGCTGACCGCCGTGATCCACGCGGCCGGGGTGCTGGACGACGCGGTGGTGACCGATGTGACCCCGGACCGGCTGGACCGCGTGCTGCGGCCCAAGACCGACGCGGCCGGGCATCTGGACGCGCTGACCCGCGGGCTGGACCTGTCGGCGTTCGTGCTGTTCTCGTCGGCCTCCGGGACCCTCGGCACGGCCGCGCAGGGGGCGTACGCCGCGGCCAACGCCGCCCTGGACGCGCTGGCGCAGCGCCGCCGCGCGGACGGTCTGCCCGCCACCTCGCTGGCCTGGGGGTTCTGGGCGCAGCAGAGCGGGATGACCGGGCATCTCGGCGAGCTGGACCTGGCCCGGATCGCCCGGTCCGGGATGCGCCCGCTGACCTCCGAGGAGGGGCTGGCGCTGTTCGACCGGGCGCTGGCGGCCGGCGACCCGGTGCTGGCACCGCTGCGGATCGACACCGCGGCGCTGCGGGCCCGGGCCGCCGCCTCCGACGCGGTGCCGGCGGTGCTGCGCGCCCTGGCCGGTCCCGCGGTGCGCCGGGCGGCGGCCGCAGGAACCGGTGCGCGCCCGGCGGAGCAGCCGGCGCTCGCGGGCCTGGCGGAGCTGCCGGCCGAGGAGCGGGCGCGGGTGCTGCTGGAGCTGGTGCGGACCACGGTGGCGGCGGTGCTGGGCCACCGCTCCCCCGACGAGGTGCCGGAGACCCGCGGCTTCGTGGAGATGGGCTTCGACTCGCTGACCGCGGTCGAGCTGCGCAACCGGCTCGCCGCCGCCGTCGGACGGCGCCTGCCGACCACCCTCGTCTTCGACCACCCCACGCCCCGCGCCGTCGCCCGGCACCTGGACACGCTGCTGGCCCCGGCCGCGGCACCGGACGGGGACGACGTCCTGGCCGGCCTCGACCGGCTGGCGGCCGGGCTGCGCGCCGCGGACGAGGGGGGCGAGCTGCGCGAGCAAGCCGTGGCGCGGCTGTCGGAGCTGCTGGCCGAGCTGACCGGAGCCGCCGCCGACGCGGGGCCGGGGCTCGACGGCGCCACCGACGAGGAGCTCTTCGACCTGGTCGACAACCGGTTCAGCAATGCCAATTGACGAGCGTGACCAGCGTGACCAGCCGTCGTGCCGGCTGTCGGGAAGGTGTGGAACGCATGGCGGATGAGAACAAGCTCCGCGAATATCTCAAGCGGGCGATCGCGGAGGGACAGCAGACCCGGCAGCGCCTGGACGAGGTGGAGGCCAGGGCCCGGGAACCGATCGCGGTGGTCTCCATGGCCTGCCGGTTCCCCGGGGGCGCCACCGGCCCCGAGGAGCTGTGGCGGCTGGTCGCCGACGGCCGTGACACGCTCTCCGGGCTGCCCGCCGACCGGGGCTGGGACCTGGACCGGCTGCTCGGCGACGCCGACGGGCCGGGCAGGTCGCACGCCGGGGTGGGCGGCTTCCTGTACGACGCCGCGGACTTCGACCCGGAGTTCTTCGGGATCAGCCCGCGCGAGGCGCTGGCGATGGACCCCCAGCAGCGGCTGGTGCTGGAGCTGGCCTGGGAGGTCATGGAGCGGGCCCGGATCGCCCCGGACTCGCTGCGCGGCAGCCGGACCGGGGTCTTCCTCGGGGTGATGTACAGCGACTACGGCAGCCGGGTCACCCAGGCCCCGGAGGAGCTGGAGGGGTATATCGGCAACGGCAGCGCGGGCAGCGTCGCCTCCGGCCGGCTGGCGTACACGTTCGGGCTGGAGGGCCCGGCGGTGACGGTGGACACCGCGTGCTCGTCGTCGCTGGTGGCGCTGCATCTGGCGAGCAACGCGCTGCGCAACGGGGAGTGTTCGCTGGCGCTGGCCGGCGGGGTGACGGTGATGTCCACCCCCGGGGTGTTCGTGGAGTTCAGCCGGCAGGGCGGGCTGGCCACGGACGGCCGGTGCAAGTCGTTCGCCGCGGCGGCCGACGGCACCGGCTGGGGCGAGGGCGCCGGTCTGCTGGTGCTGGAGCGGCTGTCCGACGCGCGGCGCAACGGCCATCCGGTGCTCGCCGTGATCCGCGGCTCCGCCGTCAACCAGGACGGCGCGAGCAGCGGACTGACCGTGCCGAACGGCCCCTCCCAGCAGCGGGTCATCCGGGCGGCGCTGGACCGGGCCAGGCTGTCCCCGGCGGACGTGGACGCCGTCGAGGCGCACGGCACCGGCACCCGGCTCGGCGACCCGATCGAGGCGCAGGCGCTGCTCTCGACCTACGGCCAGGGCCGCCCGGCGGACCGTCCGCTGTGGCTGGGCTCGGTGAAGTCCAACATCGGCCACACCCAGGCGGCGGCCGGGGTCGCCGGGGTGATCAAGATGGTGATGGCGCTGCGGCACGGCGTGCTGCCGCGCACGCTGCACGTGGACGAGCCCACCCCGCACGTCGACTGGTCGGCGGGCGCGGTACGGCTGTTGACGCAGGACCAGCAGTGGCCGGCGTCCGACCGGCCGCGCCGCGCGGGTGTCTCGTCCTTCGGCGTCAGCGGCACCAACGCCCATGTGATCCTGGAGCAGGCACCGCAGGAGGAGCCCGCCCCGGAGCCCGCGGCCGTCCCCTCCGCCTCCGACCAGGACGTGGTGCTGCCCTGGCTGCTGTCCGCCCGGAGCGAGGAGGCGCTGCGCGCGCAGGCGGCCCGGCTGGTGGCGCATCTCGACGCCCGCCCGGACGAGCGGCCCGTCGACACCGCCTGGTCGCTGAGCCGGCGCGCGGTGCTCGACCACCGTGCGGTCGTGGTGGCCCGGGACCGGGACGAGGTGCGCCGGACCCTGCGGGCGCTCGCGGACGGCGGCACCGCGCCCGGCCTGGTGCGGGGCACGGCCGGCGGCGCGGGTCTCGCCTTCCTGTTCACCGGCCAGGGCAGCCAGCGCCGGGAGATGGGCCAGGAACTGTACGCCGCCTTCCCGGCGTTCGCCGATGCGCTGGACACCGTCTCGGAGGCGCTCGACGCCCATCTGGACCGTCCGCTGAAGGAGGTCGTCGCCGGCGCCGCGGACGCGGACGGTCTGCTGGACGAGACCGCGTACGCGCAGCCCGCGCTGTTCGCCTTCGAGGTGGCGCTGTTCCGGCTGCTCGAACAGTGGGGTGTGCGGCCGGACTTCGTCGCCGGCCACTCGATCGGCGAGCTGGCCGCGGCGCACGCCGTCGGGGTGCTGTCCCTGCCGGACGCCGCGCTGCTGGTCGCCGAGCGCGGCCGGCTGATGCAGCGGATGCCGTCGGGCGGCGCGATGGTCGCGGTCCAGGCCGCCGAGGAGGAGGTGCTGCCGTATCTGGCCGACTTCCACGGCAGGGTCGCCGTCGCGGCGGTCAACGGGCCGTCCTCGGTGGTGCTCAGCGGCGATCTGGCCGCGGTCGAGGAGACGGCGCGGATGTTCGGCGCGCGCGGGCGCAAGACCCGGCGGCTGACGGTGAGCCACGCCTTCCACTCGGCGCACATGGACGGGATGCTGGACGCCTTCCGGGAGGTGGCGCGAGGCCTTCAGTTCCGGCCGCCGCGGATCCCGCTGGTGTCCACCCTGACCGGGGCCGTGGCCACCGCGGAGGAGCTGGCTTCGCCCGACTACTGGGTGCGCCATGCGCGGGGCTCGGTGCGGTTCCTGGACGCCGTGCGCACGCTGGAGGCCCGGGGCGCCGGGAAGTTCCTGGAGCTGGGTCCGGACGGTGTGCTGACGGCGATGGCGCAGAGCTGCCTCACGGCGGAGGGCGCGGTGTCCGCGGCGACCGCGCGCGCCGGCCGCTCGGAGGCGGAGACACTGGTCGCGGCCGTGTCCCGGATGCACGCGCACGGCACACCGGTGGACTGGGACGCGTACTTCGCGGGCACCGGTCCCCGGCCGGTCGACCTGCCCACCTATCCGTTCCAGCGGCGCCGGTTCTGGCTGGACCCGACCGCGGACGGGACGGCGGCCGGAGCACCGGACCTGGCCGGTCTGCGCGCGGTGGAACACGCCCTGCTGCGGGCCGCGGTGGAGCTGCCGACCGGGGACGGGATCCTGTTCACCGGCCGGCTGTCCGCGGCCGAGCACCCCTGGCTCGCCGACCACACGGTGCTCGGCGCCCCGCTGCTGCCCGGTACCGCCCTGGTGGACCTGGCGCTGGCGGCCGGCCGGGAGGCGGGGCTGCCGGAGCTGGAGGAGCTGACCCTTGAGGCGCCGCTGGTCCTGGACGGGGACGGCGCGGTGACCGTCCAGGTCTTCCTCGGCCCGGCCGACGACTCGGGGCGCCGCCCGGTGAGCATCCACTCGGCCGCCGGGGACGCGGCGCCGGGACAGCCGCCGGTGCGGCACGCCACCGGTGTGCTCGCCGCCCCGGCCGGCGGGGAGCCGGAACCGCTCGCGGTGTGGCCGCCCGAGGGCGCCGACGCGATCGGGGTGGCGGACCTGTACGACGATCTCGCCGCCGCGGGGCTGGGCTACGGCCCGGTGTTCCGCGGGCTGCGCGCGGCGTGGCGGCGCGGTGCGGAGGTGTTCGCCGAGGTGGCGTTCCCCGCCGAGGACGCGGGGGGCACCGACGGGTTCGGTGTGCATCCGGCGCTGCTGGACGCGGCCCTGCACGGGGCCGCCCTGGGCGGTCTGGTCGAGGGTGGGGGCGCGGCGCGGGTGCCGTTCTCCTGGAACGGCGTGGCGCTGCATCGCACCGGCGCGGCGCGGCTGCGCGTCAGGCTGGCACCGGCCGGGAGCGACGGGGTCGCGGTGACGGCCGCGGACGAGGAGGGGCGGCCGGTGGCATCGGTGCGGTCCCTGGTGCTGCGGCCGGTCTCGCCGGAGCAGATCCGGGCCGCGGGCGGGGTACGGCGCGATGTGCTGTTCCGGCTCGACTGGCCGCGTCTCGACGAGCAGCCGGCGCCGGAGCAGGACGCGGCCCCGGTGCGGCGCTGCGCGGTGCTGGGCCCGGACGCCGACGGACCGGCGGCGCGGTGGGCGGCCGGGCTGGAGGCCGCCGGTGTCGAGGTCGTCCGCGCGGCCGAGATGGGGCAGTGGCACGAGCCGGTGCCGGACGCCGTCGTCCTGGCCGGGGACACCGGGGCCGGGCGCAACGCCGTACACGAGGCGCTCGCGGCGGCCCAGGCGTGGCTCGCGGACCCGCGCTTCGCCGGCGCCCGGCTGGCGTTCGTGACCGAGGGCGCGGTGGCCGCCGCCGGCGGGGACACCGTCCCGGCGCCGGCGCAGGCGGCCGTGTGGGGGCTGATCCGGTCCGCGCAGACGGAGAACCCGGGCCGTTTCGTGCTCGTCGACATGGACGCTGCCGAGGAGTCGCCGCGGGCGCTGGCCGCGGCGCTCGGCAGCGGCGAACCCCAGCTGGCGATCCGCGCCGGCGCGCTCACGGTCCCCCGGCTCGCCCGGGTCGCGGCGCCCGCCGCGCCGGAGCAGCTCGCGGACCCGGACGGCACCGCCCCCCGCCCGCCCGCGCCGGACCCGGAGGGCACCGTGCTGGTGACCGGCGGCACCGGCGGGCTCGGCGCCCAGGTGGCGCGGCGGCTGGTCGTCCGGCACGGGGTACGGCATCTGCTGCTGGCGAGCCGGCGCGGTCCGGCGGCCGACGGCGCCGCCGAGCTGGCCGGCGAACTCACCGCGCTGGGTGCCCGGGTGACCGTCGCCGCCTGCGACGTGGCCGACCGGGAGGCGCTGGCCCGGCTGCTGGCGGACATCCCGGCCGCGCATCCGCTGACCGCCGTGGTGCACACCGCCGGGGTCCTGGACGACGGGGTGCTCACCTCGCTGACCCCCGAGCGGCTGGACGCGGTGCTGCGGGCCAAGGCGGACTCCGCGGCGCATCTGCACGAGCTGACCGGCGACGCCCGGCTCTCGGCGTTCGTCCTGTTCTCCTCGGCGTCCGGGGTGCTGGGCGCCGCGGGGCAGGGCAACTACGCCGCCGCGAACGCCTGGCTCGACGCCCTGGCGCAGCACCGGGCCGCGCGCGGGCTGCCCGGGGTCTCGCTGGCCTGGGGTCCCTGGGAGGAGCAGCAGGGCGGCATGACCGCCACGCTGGACCGGGGCGAGCTGGCCCGGTTCGCGCGCACCGGTGTCGCCGCCCTCCCCGCCGACCAGGCGCTCGCCCTGTTCGACGCGGTCTGGGCGGGCGAGGACCCGCTGCTGGTGCCGATGCGTCTGGACACCGCGGTGCTGCGCGGCAGCGCGGGCGGCACGGACGTACCGGCCGCACTGCGCGGACTGGTGCCCCCGGCGCGGCGCCGGCCGGCCCCGGCCGCCCGGCCGCTCGCCGAGCTGGCCGGGGAGGAGCGGGCCGCGGCGCTGCGCGAGCTGGTGCGGGCGCGCGCGGCCGGGGTGCTCGGCCATGCCGCGCCGGAGGAGTTCGACGACAGCCGGCCGTTCCTGGAGTCCGGGTTCGACTCGCTGACCGCGGTGGAGCTGCGCAACGCGCTCGGCGAGGCGACGGGCCTCCGGCTGCCCGCCACGGTGGTGTTCGACAGCGGCACCCCCGAGGCGCTCGCCGCCCGGCTGGGCGAGCTGCTGGACGCCGCCCGGCCCGGCGGGGACGGGGCCGGCGCCGCGCCGCAGGACACCATCGACGCCCTGTACCGGCAGGCCTGTGCCGAGGACCGGATCGGCGAGGCGAACGAGTTCCTGATGGCCGCCTCCAGGCTGCGTCCGGCGTTCACCGCCGACCGTGCGGAGGCCGCCGTCCTGGAGCCGCTGCGCCTGGCCACCGGTCCCGAGGAACCCGTGCTGATCTGCTTCCCGAGCGTCGGCGCGTCGTCGAGCCCGTTGCAGTACGCCCGGTTCGCCACCGCGCTGGACGGGGTGCGCACGGTGTCGGTGCTGCCGGTGCCGGGCTTCGTCGCAAACGAGCCGGTGCCCGCCGACTTCGCCGCCATGGTGCAGACCCAGGCCGAGGCGGTGCTGGCTTGCGCGGGCGAGGCGCCGTTCGTCCTGGTCGGCTACTCCTCGGGCGGCTGGCTGGCCAACGCGGTGGCGGGGCAGCTGGAGCGGCAGGGCCGCGGCCCGTCGGCCGTGGTGCTGCTGGACACCTACTTCGTCGACAGCAGTCTGCCGGCGATCCAGCCGGCCCTCACCCGGGGCATGTTCGACCGCGAGGACGTGTTCGGCCGGATCGACCATGTCCGGTGGACGGCGATGGGCGCGTATCTGCGGCTGTTCGCCGACTTCACCCCGTCCGCCACGCGGGCGCCGACGGTGCTGGTCCAGGCCTCGGACCCGATGCCGGCCGCGGACGACACGGCACCGTGGCCCGGCCCCGGGGAACGGACCCTGGCCTTCCCCATGGCCGTACGGCCGGTGCCGGGCGACCACTTCACGATCGTGGAGGACGCCGCCGAAGCGGTCGCGCACGCGGTGCACGACTGGCTCACCTCGAACTGACACCACGTCACACCCGACCGACGAGAGAGAGAACGCACATGTCCGAGACATCGACGGTGACCGGCGAGGACCTGCACGAGTACCCGATGCGGCGCGGCTGCCCCTACCACCCGCCGGCGGAGTACACCGAGCTGGACGCGCAGGGCCCGCTGTCCCAGGTGCGGCTGTACGACGGCCGGACCGCCTGGCTGGTGACCCGGTACCCGGAGACCCGGGAGATGTTCGCCGACGCGAAGGTCTTCTCCTCCGACCACGACAACCCGAAGTTCCCGATCCTCGCCGAGCGGGAGAAGAACTTCCCCGAGTTCACCCAGGAGCTGTTCGGCCTGGACGGCGAGGCGCACAAGGCGCGCCGGAAGATGCTGCTGCCGCGCTTCACCGCCAAGCAGGTGGAGAAGATGCGGCCGATGATCCAGGAGGTCGCCGACGAGCTGATCGACGAGCTGCTGCGGCGCGGCGGCCCGGTCGACCTGGTCGCGGTGCTGGGCAGGCCGCTGCCGTCGCGGGTGATCTGCCGGCTGCTCGGCATCTCCTACGAGGAGCACGAGCTGTTCGAGGTGCACGCCCAGGGCATCATGCAGGCCCCCGACCTGGAGAAGGCGGTGCTGGCCGGCCGGGAGCTGCTCGACTACCTGGTGCAGGTGGTGCAGGCCAAGCAGGACCACCTCGGCGACGACCTGCTCAGCACGCTGATCACCGAGCGGCTGCACACCGGCGAGCTGACCGAGATCGAGGTGTCCAAGCTCATGGTCGCCCTGCTGATCGGCGGCCAGGAGACGACCACCAGCATGATCGGTCTGGGCACCCTCACGCTGCTGGAGCACCCCGACCAGCTGGCGCTGCTGCGCAAGGACCCCAGCCTGCTGCCCGGCGCGGTGGAGGAGCTGATGCGCTTCCTGTCCATCGCGGACCTGACCACGCTGCGGGTGGCCACCCGGGATGTGGAGGTGGCCGGGCAGCAGATCAAGGAGGGGGACGGCGTCATCCTCTCGACCGCCGCCGCCAACCGCGACCCCGCGTTCTTCGAGAACCCCGACACCTTCGACATCCGCCGCTCGACCCAGGGCCACCTGGCGTTCGGGCACGGCCCGCACCGCTGCCTGGGCGAGAACCTGGCCCGGGCCGAGCTGGAGATCCTCTTCGGCACCCTCTTCGACCGGATCCCGACGCTGCGGCTGGCCGTCCCGGTGGACCAGGTCCGCATGAAGGTCGGCATGACGCTGGAGGGTCTGCACGACCTCCCCGTCACCTGGTAGGCGACGCCCCGCCCGGCCGCACACTCCCCGTAAGGAAGCACGCATGGACGACCGTTACGCGATCATCGAGACCTGTGATCGCATGGGCTGGCACACCGACCGGCACGAATGGGACGAGGTCACCGACCTGTTCACGGACAAGGTGCTGCTGGACTACACCAGTCTGCTCGGCGGAGAACCGAGCACGGTGAGCGCCAAGGAGCTGGTCGGTTCCTGGATCGCCGTGCTCGGCGGTTACGACGCCTCCCAGCACCTGATGACCAACCACCTGGTGACGCTGAAGGGCGACACCGCGGAATGCACCGCCTCCTTCCAGGCCACGCACCGGCTGGACAACCTCATGGGTTCCCCGCTGTGGCGGGTCGGCGGAACCTACCGTTTCCACCTCGTCCGGTCCGCGGACCGCTGGAAGATCGACGAGTTGGCGATGACGGTTCTCTGGGCCGAGGGAAACAAGAACATCGCGGATATCGCCGCGGCCCGGCAGGCGGAGCGGAAATCCGGGGAATAGCACTGTGCCCCGCGCCGGGCGCGGCGCATTCGGCGGCCGCGCCCGGCGGAAAAGCCCGGAAACAGTACAACCCGTAAGAGAACACGGCGAAGACGGAAGACAGGAGCACGTTCATCATGGCTCAGGGGAGCAATGCGTCGGCAGGTCTGCCGGGCAAGCGCGCACTCGTCACGGGCGGTACCCGCGGAATCGGCCTGGCGATTGTGCAGCGGCTGGCCGAGGAGGGGGTGACCGTGGTGACCTCGGCACGCAAGGAGGCGCCGGGTCTGCCGGACTCGGTGACGCTGGTGACCGCCGACGTGAGCACCCCGGAGGGCGTACGGCAGCTGGCCGAATCCGCCTTCGAGCTGCTCGGCGGCATCGACATCCTGGTCAACAACGCGGGCGGGGCGAGCAGCGGCGGAATGCCGCAACTCGGCGGGTACGCCTCGATCTCCGACGAGGAGTGGGTCGACGCGCTGAACACGAACTACCTCGCCGCGGTCCGGCTGGACCGGGCCGTGCTGCCGTCGATGGTCGAGCAGGGCAGCGGGGTGATCATCGAGATGGCCTCGACCGTCGCCCGCCGCCCGGCCGGCCCCCTGCTGCACTACGGTGCGGCGAAGGCCGCGCTGGTCAACTACGCGAAGGGGCTGGCCACCGAGGTCGCGCCGCACGGCATCCGGGTCAACAGCATCCTGCCCGGCCTGGTCAGGACGCCCGCCATGGATCTGGTCGCGGAGCACATCATGGGCGCCACCGGGCAGGACAGCGACGCGGTCGTCCAGATGATGGTCCAGTCGGAGGGTTCCCCGATGCCGGGCATCACCGAGCCCTCGGACGTGGCCGACCTGGTGGCGTTCCTCGCCTCGGACCGGGCCCGGCGGATCACCGGTGCCGGCTATGTCCTCGACGGCGGTGCGCTGCCGCAGCTCTGACCGCCGCGGGCGGCTTGCCGACGGACCCTACGGGCCGGTGTCCCACGACACCGGCCCGTAGCCGTGCGGGCGTTACCCCTGGCCGAAAACATGCGCACCGCGGGGCGGAAGGAGAGGGTTCTTGTAGATCCACCCGGGATGCAATTTTTTACAGCTCGAACTCTTCGAATGTATGCTTCAACCTCTTGTCTTGCTCCACCTGCTGATGTGCTGTCAAAACGGCGAATCGGCTTGCGGAGACGGTTGCCGAGCCCCTACCCCCTCCCGCCGATCGGGGTCCGTTCCTACTACGGAGGACAGGAGCATGCCCAAGTCCGCACCGATACCCCACGAATCCTCGAGTGACGGGAAAAAGGCGCTCACGTCCCTTGAACTCATGGGTCTGGCGGGGTTACTTCGGGCATGGCGCGCCGCGGCCGGCCAGAAACGGGGCCTCGACCGTCCGCTCACCCAGAAAGAGGTGGCGCAGGCGATCGGCCGCAGCGTGCGGTGGTACATCGACCTGGAGGGCGGCGCGACCCCCCGCCTGGAGCGGTCCATCCTCGACGCGCTCACCAAGGAACTGATGCTCGGCCCCGACCAGGAGGCCACCCTTCATCTGTACGCCCTCGGGGGTGCGGTCACCACACCGCTGCCGGCGCTGAGCGCGGAGGCGGCGAGCCTGATGGAGCTGCTGCTCGACCAGCAGATGCCCAACCCGGCGTACATCAGCGACCTCAGCTGGGACATCATCGGCTACAACACCGCCATGGCCGAGTGGTACCCGTGGGTGCGCGAGCCCGGGGCCAACCTCATGCGCTGGGCGCTGCGCAGCAAGGAGGCCCGCCGGCAGCTCATCAACTGGGAGCACCACGCGGCGATCTACCTGGAGCAGCTCCGCTTCGCCCTCGCCGAGCACCCGCACAACACCGAGCTCCAGGACCTGCTCACCTACATCCTCCAGGACCCGGACTGCGAACGGCTCTGGCACGCCAGCTCCGAGGTCCGCAGAAGCGGTGAGGGCCGCCACTTCCTCCAGGCCCTGCCGCGCCACGACTACGCGACCATCCATGTGGTGAGCAACGTCCTGTATCCCGCGGGACTGCCCAACTCCCGGCTGGTCGTGATCACCTGGATCAAGCACGAGGGGACGCACCTGCACGACTGCCGGCCCGCGCTCGACAGACGGCGCACCCCGGCCCGGGAAGCCGTCGTGGACCCGCACCACCCCACCGCGGAGGCGCAGTTCTCCGTGCCCACCCCGCAGGAGGCGGCGGCGCTGGCCGGGCCGGGGGCCGTACCGCTGCCCGCGCTGAGCCGGCTCGCGGGCCCGCGGCACCAGCTCACCCTCTCCACCGAGCGGGACTCCGTCATCTGGGCCGAGCAGCAGGACACCGGGTACTGGGTCTTCGACGAGCTGGACCCGTACACCGTCATCAGGAAGCTGCCCCGCCATCGCACCCCCCTCGAGGCGCCCGAGGAGTACCAGGCGCTGATCCGTGCCCTGCTGCCGGACGACCCGAAGGCGGCGGCGGCACGGGCCGATGTGCTGCTCGCCGACTATCTGGCCCGGATCCGGCATCTGGCCGAGATCCGGCGGGAGCTGGGCCTGCGCCACCCGGACAGGGTGCCGCCGGCCGATCCGCTCGGCGACGCGCTGGAGCACCCGAAGATCACCGAGGCGCTGCGGCTGCCGCCCGACGACGACTCCCGGCCGGAATAGTCCGGCCGGAGCCACCGCCCGGCTGTTTCACCGGCGCACCCCGTACAGTAAGAGCCGTGATCGTCACGCAGCCCGCCCGGCGCACGGCCGGGGCCCGCCACCGCCGGGTGGTGCGGCCCGCCGTGCTGATCGCGGCGCTGCTCGGGCTGTTCCTGATGCACGGCGCCCCGGCCGCGGCCGCCGGCGGCTGCCACGGGACCATGCCGGACACGGCCGTCATGACGGCCGCGCACCCCGCCGCCCACACCGCGATGACACCCCCGGGCGACCGGGCCACCCCGAGCGCGGGCCACTCCATGCGCGGCGCGCTGTGCCTGGCCACCACACCGCGCCCGGCGGTCCCCCTGCCGCCGCTGTCCGCGGTGGCCGTCCTGCTTCCGGCCGCCGCCCTGTTGCCATGGGTCCGGCGGTCGTACGGCGACGCCCGCCGCCGGGGACCACCGGCCGGCGGACGCGGCCTTCTGCTCCAAGTGTGCGTCGCGCGGACGTGACACGACCCCCGGGCCCCGGCGCGATGCCGCGGTCCGGCCCCGGTCTCCTGTCACTCCGCGCCCGTTCACGGCGCCCACCTGGAAAGACACCTTCATGTCCCAGCGTCTGCGGACGACCCGCCGCGCCCTCATGTCGGCCGCCGCCACCGCGGCCCTCGCCCTGACCCTGGCCGCCTGCGGCTCCGACTCGAGCCACGACTCGGGTCACGGTTCCGCCATGGCCGGCATGGACCACAGCAGCACACCGTCGCCCTCGGCGTCCGGCCACGACATGGCGTCGATGCCCGGCATGGACTCCGGATCCGCCGGAAACGGCCTGGCCGCCGCCCAGGACGGCTACCGGATGACCGCCACGGCCACCGGCCTCCCCGCCGGCAAGGCGGCCGGTTACCGCTTCACCATCACCGGCCCGGACGGCCGGCCGGTCACCGATTTCGCCGTCGACCAGACCAAGCGGATGCACTTCTACGCGATCCGCTCCGACCTCACCGGCTTCCAGCATCTGCACCCCGTCATGGCCGCGGACGGCACCTGGACCGCGACCCCCGCCGCGCTGCGGCCGGGCAGCTGGCGGATGTACGCCTCCTTCACCCCCGGCAGCGGTCCCGGCAAGGGCAAGGTCCTCGTGCTCAGCCGCACCGTGCGGGTCTCCGGCACGGCGACGGCGGCGCCGCTGCCCAAGGCGACCGGCACCACCACCGTCGACGGGTACACCGTGACGCTGAAGGGCGAGCCGATGGCCGGCATGGCCCACCAGCTGACCGCCACCGTCACCAAGGACGGCCGGCCGGTCACCGATCTCCAGCCCTACCTGGACACCTACGCCCATCTGACCGCCTTCCACCAGGGCGACCTCGCCTTCGCCCACCTCCACCCGGAGACCGAGGTGAGCGGCGACCACGGCGGGCCCTCCCTGGCCTTCCACGCCGAGTTCGCCCGCTCCGGCGACTGGCGGCTCTTCCTCCAGTTCCGGACCGGGGGACGACTGCACACCGCGGCCCTCACGCTGCATGTGAACTGACCGCCCGCGTCCGGCCCGTCCCCCGTCGCCGGCGGGGCGGGCCGGGCGCGGTCAGTGGCCGCCGACGGCCAGCTCGTAGTCGCCGATCAGATCGCCGAGCAGGGTTCCGGCGGTGAGGTCGCTGGAGACGTGCCCGGCCATGTAGAGGCGGGAGTAGAGGACCTCGTCCTGCATCCACCGGTAGTCCGCGGCGCGGTGCGGGGACAGACCGCCGAGGAAGGTGACGGCGGCGGCGGCCCGGGTCGCGTGCCGGGAGGGGTAGGAGTAGGGGCCCCTGGCGCCGGGCTTGATGTGCTTGTCCGGGCGCAGGGTGGGGTCGAGGACGAAGGGCGCGGGCTGCCGGTCACGGGCGGCCAGCTGGTCGCTGACGGTCTTGGCGAGCTTGAGGGCCGCCTTGAGCCCGGCCTTCTCCGCCGTGCCCTGCGCCGCGGGGAGGAGTTCCCGCTGGTCGTGCTGGTACAGCTTCCAGATGTCCTTCTTACCGTTGATTTCCAGCCAGGTTGCCGCCTTCTTCCCGGCGGCCGTGCGCTTGCGGGCGAGGGCCTGGACCTGGCCGAGTTCGGCGGTGCGCTCCTTCGCCAAGGGCGGCGCGGGGATCTGCCGGGCGGCCCAGGCGGCGAACGCCTTGTCGTCGCGGGCGGTGCCGTGCGCCTTCTTCCACCGGGCGAAGAGTGCGTCGGCCCGCCGGCGCTGGGCGTCGGCCTGCCGGCCGATCGGTGCGATGTCGGCGTCGGTGAAGAGCGGCGGGGGCGGGTTCTGCCGGATGCGGGCGGCCGCCGAGAGCTTCTGCTTCCCGGTGACGGCCGTGGGCAGCAGGCGAGGCCGCAGCAGCCCGAAGGCGGCGACCGCCACGGCGAGCAGCGCGATGACCGCGTACTGCCATTGGACGCGGCGCAGGATGTTCATCGGGAGAGGGTCCTTTCCGGAAGCGGTGCGGGGTGGGCCGCGGCGGTGAAGTGGGTGCGCGCGAGGCGGCGTACGTCGTTGTCGGGCAGCCCGGGTGTGAGCAGGGACTGGAGGACGATGTACTTGCTCAGCGAGACCGGCCGGGCGCCGAGGCTCAGCAGCAGGCGGTCGGCGGGGGCGGGCCGGGCGCCGCCCTTGGTCTCCACGAGGATCCGTCCCGGGGCGAGGGCGGCGGCGCGGTCGCCGCGATGGCCGGTGAGCAGGCCGTCCAGCGTGACCCGGCTGCCCCGGTCCAGGTCGGCGAGGGCGGCCCGCACGTACCTGACCTCGGCCGCCGGGGTCAGCAGCGAGGCGGTGACCGGGATGTCGGCCTGCCGGAGCACGTCGTCGACGAACCGCGCCGCGGCGGCGTCGAGGCGGCCGTAGGCGTGAGCCGGTACCTTCAGCGCGTGTTTGACGGTGGCGCCCCGGCCGTCCTTCGTCTTCACCTCCACCCGGCACAGCCCGTCCTCCGCGTACAGCCGGGTGCGTACCTTCCAGCGCCGGCGGCGCCGCTGGACGTGGGCGCGCCAGGCGCCGAGTTCCGCCGTGTCGAAGTAGGCGGAGAGATAGCTCGTCGTACGGCGGCCGGCCAGGTCCAGGACATGGTGGCTGGCGGCGAGCCGGTCCACGAGGAGGCGGGCGCGGTCCAGCGGCAGCAGGTACTTGCGGTCGGTGCGGTGCTGGAGCGCGGCGGCCGCGTCCACCTCGGCGAGCGTCGCACCGCGCAGTCCGGACAGACCGAGAGCGGACGCGAGGGGGCCCGCGGACGTCATACGGCGGTCACCTGCTCGAGGGGCTCTGCCTCGTCCCGTACGGCGGCGGGTTCGTCCGGGGCGAGGGGGTAGCGGGCGGACACCCGGGTGGTCTCGCGGACGTAGTCGACCTCCTCGACCGCCACCGACAGCGGAGCCCGGCCGTAGCGCAGGGCGACGTCCTCGGTGATCAGGGACGGGTCGTCGTACACCCGGTCCAGGGTCAGCTTCACGGTGCGGGTGGGCGGCGGGTAGGCACGGGGGTCGTCCACCAGCAGCACGGCGAGCAGCACCACCACGTCCAGGGCGATGACGAGCCAGCCGGCGCGCTGCGGCAGCCCGGTGCACAGGCCGATGACCAGGGTCACGAAGGTGTAGGCGACATCGCGCAGGGTGAAGGCGGCGCTGCGCAGCCGGACCAGGGAGAGGATGCCGAACAGGCCGAAGCCGACCCCGGCCGGGAACTTGCCGGCGCCGATCGCGCTCATCGCCGCGAACAGGCCGATGTTCAGGGTCACCAGCACCAGCGGCATCGCCGGTGCGGTGGGACGGCGCCGGTAGAGCCAGCCCACCAGGAGCAGCAGGGCGATGACGTCGAGCCCGCCGCGGGTGCTGAGGTCGAGGGCGGTGAGGTGGCGGGTGATGCCCTTGGCGGCGAGCACCAGTGCGTGCATGGCTGTCCCTTCCGTCCGGGCACGTCGGACGGCGGACCGGTCGCGGTCCGCGGTGCACCGCGACATGAAGGAAGGTAGGGATGTCACATGAACGGACCATGAAGGCTTTCCCGGCTCCGGGACGGCCCCGGCGGGCGGTTAGCCTGACCGGCATGCACTACCTGGTCGTCGATGACGAGACCCGCCTCACGGACCTCGTCGTCCGCTACCTCACCGAGTCCGGACACACCGCCGAGGGCCGCTACGACGGCCCCTCCGGTCTGGCCGCCGCCCGCGATCCGCGCCTGGACGGGATCGTCCTGGACGTGATGCTGCCGGGGACGGACGGGGTGGAGGTGTGCCGGACGCTGCGCGGCGAGGGCATCGATGTGCCGGTCGTGCTGCTCACCGCGCGCGGCGCGATCAGCGAGCGGGTGGCCGGTCTGGACGCGGGTGCCGACGACTATCTCGTCAAGCCGTTCGCCATGGAGGAGCTGCTGGCCCGGCTGCGGGCGATATCCCGGCGCCGCCCCGACTCCTCCGGCCGGCTCCGGGTGGGCGACCTCCTGCTCGACCCCGAGCAGCAGCGGGCCTGGCGGGCGGGAAGCGAACTGGAGCTGTCCCGGCGGGAGTTCGCCGTACTGCGGGTGCTGATGGAGAACGCCGGCCGGGTGGTGACCCGGCTCCAGCTGCTGGAGGAGGTCTGGGACGGCGAGACGGATCTGCGCAGCAACGCCATCGACGTCCATGTCTCCAAGGTGCGCGCGAAGGCCGACCGCGCCTTCGGCCGTACGACCATCACCACCCTGCGCGGACGCGGCTACCGGCTGGAGACCGCCGCGTGACGCTGCCCGGACGGCTGCGCGCCTGGTTCGGGCGGCTGCCCGTCGTCACCCGCCTGGTGCTGGCCGTCGCCGTGACCATGTCCCTCGTGCTGGCCGCGGCGGCCTGGCTGGTCTACTGGCGGGTGGAGAGCGCCCTGGACCGGCAGCTGCACGACGACCTGGTCACCTACCAGCACAGCCTCGACGGGGCCGTGCGCACCGGCACCGCACCGCCACCGGGCCCGAGCGGCAGCCTCTACCAGGTCCTCGACCTCCGCGGCCGGGTGCTCGGCGCGAGTCCCGCCGTGCACCGCCGCGCCCTGCTCACCCCCGCCGAACTCGCCTCCGCCGCCGGGGGCAGGACGGTACGGCGCGATGTCGGCTCCCTGCTGCCGATGGCCCCGGACACCCTGCGGCTGCTGGCCGAGCGGGTCCCTGCCCGGGGCGCACCCCGCGTGGTCGTCGCCGCCGTCCGCCGCGGGCATCGTGACGAGGCCCTGCGCGAGCTCCTCGCCCAGCTCGCCCTCGCCTCCGGGCTCACCCTGATCGCCGCCTCCTACGTCGGCTACCGCACCGCGCGCGCCGCCCTGCGCCCCGTCGAGCGGTACCGCACCGCGGCGGCCACCCTCGCCGACGGCGCACAGAAGCTGCGGCTGGACGTGCCCGCCGACCGCGACGACGAGATCACCCGGCTCGGCCACACCCTCAACCGCATGCTCGACCGGCTGGAGGCCGCCGCCGCGCGCGAGCACCGGTTCATCGCGGACGCCAGCCACGAGCTGCGCACCCCGCTGTCCCTGCTGCGGGCCGAGGTCGACGTCGCGCTGCACCGCCCCCGCTCGGCCGCGGAGCTCACCGAGACCCTGCGCTCGGTGGACGCGGAGGTGCAGCGTCTGATCGATCTCTCCAACGCCCTGCTGGACCTGGAGGAACTCGGCGGCACCGACCGTGTCACCCGGGCGCCCGTGGCCCTCGCCGACCTCCTCGGCACCGCCGTGGCGCCGCATCTGCGCACCGCCGAACGGGCCGGGCGGGAGCTGGCCACGACGGTGCAGGACACCACCGTGGAGGTGGACGCGCGGTGGCTGGTGCCCGCCCTCGGCAATCTCGTCGACAACGCGCTGCGGCACGGCGAGGGCGCCGTACGGCTCACGGCCGCCGTCCGCGAGAACCGGCTGCGGGTGTCGGTCACGGACGAGGGGCCGGGCTTTCCGCCCGACTTCCTGCCGCGCGCGTTCGAGCGGTTCGCCCGTGCCGAGGCCAGCCGGGCCGGTGAGGGCTCCGGTCTCGGGCTGTCCTTCGTGAGCGCGGTGGCCGCGGCGCACGGCGGCACCGCACACGCCGAGAACGCGGCGGGCGGGGCAGCGGTGACGCTCGAGCTGCCGTGTTGATCCGCCGCTCGGCCAAAGCCGCGGGCCCGGGCCGGCCGGGGCAGGCGGTTCGGCCGGTGGCGGGTGATGCTGGAGCGGACAGCTCTGCCAGATGAGCCTGGAGGCCCGGCCGGTGATCGCCGTCAACCCCATGAACAGCGCCTCGGTGCTGGCCGCCTTCGGCGCGCTGGGCGTCCTGGTGGTGACCTTCGCCGAGTCCGGTCTGCTGGTCGTCGGGTTCCTCCTGCCCGGCGACACCCTGCTCTTCCCGGCCGGGGTGCTGTGCGCGGGCAGCGGTGACCAGCCGCCGCGGCTGTCGCTGTGGCAGGTGCTGCTGTGCGCGGCCGTCGGCGCCGTGGCCGGAGGGCAGGTCGGCTATCTCATCGGGCGGCACGGCGGCCGGGCGCTGCTGGCCCGCACCTCCAGCCGCCGGGCGAAGGCGGCGACGGTCCGGGCCGAGCAGCTGCTGTCCCGGTACGGCTACGGCAAGGCGCTCGTGCTCGGCCGGTTCGTGCCCCTGCTGCGGACCGTCCTGCACCCGGTGGCGGGGGTGCTCGAGGTGCCCCTGCGCCCGTTCACCCTGTGGCAGGCCGTGGGCGGGGTGCTCTGGTCGCAGCTGCTGGTGCTGGCCGGATACACGCTGGGCGCGTCGGTGCCGCACGTCGACGACTATCTGCTGCCGCTGGTCGCGGTGGTCGTCGTCCTGTCGCTGCTGCCGCTGCTGGTCGAGGCCCGCCGCGCCCGCCGGCAGCGGCGCGACACCTCCGGCTGAGCGACCGCGCCCGGCGGGTACCCCACACCCGGCCGTTCGGCCGACGACGCCTTCTGGACGGGCCGCTGACGTTCCCTGAGACTGGACCGGATCCGGCGCTCCGCCTCCCAGGGACGGTGACATGGAAGAGGAAGTCCCCCGCGTCGAACTCACCCCGCAGGCGGCGGAGCTGGTGCGCCGGCTGCGCGCCGAGCACGGCCCCCTGATGTTCCACCAGTCCGGCGGCTGCTGCGACGGCAGCGCACCCATGTGCTACCCGGACGGCGAGTTCCGCACCGGCGGCTCGGACGTGCTGCTGGCCGAGCTGGCGGTGGAGGGGGTGGCGGAACCCGTGACCTTCTGGATGTCCCGGAGTCAGTACGAGGTGTGGCGGCACACCCGGCTGATCGTGGACGTCGTACCAGGAAGAGGCAGCGGTTTCTCGCTGGAGGCACCCGAGGGGGTGCGTTTTCTCACCCGTTCTCGCGTCGTCGAGGCTTAGTCCGCCCGCGAGCCGCAGAGGTCTGGTGCACTGCCCCTGAACAGAGGGATTCCACGGGCAGTTGACGAGACATCAGGGGGCACGGTGACGAGACGTCGCAGGCGTTCGGCAGCGGGCAGAGCGGTTCTCACGGTGGTCACGGCGTTCGGAGTGCTGGCCGGTGCGGCCGTGGCGGAGGCGGCACCGGCCGGTGCCGTGCCGGCCGGCCGGCGGATCGCGCCGGGGGTCACCTACCGGCAGTTCGACGTCGACGCGGCCGCCGGTACGGCGCACGCCCATCTGCTCACGGTCGACCTGGCCAATCCCCATGTCCGGGTCGACCTGCTGCACCCGGGCGCGGTGGCGGCCCGGGCCACGGTCTCCCGGATGGCGGACTCGGCCGGGGCGGTCGCCGGGGTCAACGGGGACTTCTTCAACATCACCGAGTCCCAGCACCCCGGCGTCGAGGCCACCGGCGCGAGCGTCGGCCCGGCCGTCGCGGACGGTACGGTGCTCAAGGCGGCGGTGCCGAAGGGCCAGCGGTTCGGTCCCGCACTGCCCCCGGGGACGAGCACCCAGGACGTCCTCGGCGTCGGCACCGACCGGCGGGCCCACCTGGACCGGCTCTCGCTGTCCGGCTCCGTCGACACCCCGGAGGGCCGGCTGGCGATGGAGGGCCTCAACCAGTACGCGCTCCCCGAGAACTCCGTCGGCGCCTTCACCCACCTGTGGGGCAGCACCTCCCGGGAGCGCGCCGTCTGCGGCACCGACACCGAACGGGCGGCGCCGTGCAGCACCGACACCTACGAGGTGACGGTCACCGACGGCCGGGTGGTCTCCGCCGCCGACGCCCCGGGCAGCGGCCCGATCGCCGCGGACAGCACGGTGCTGGTGGGCCGCGAGGAGGGTGCGCGGCAGCTGCGGAAGCTGTCCGTCGGCGACGCGGTGAGCGTCAGCCACACCCTGGTGGCGGCGTCCGGGACGCCGTACGCCTTCGCGATCGGCGGCTTCCCGGTGCTGCGGGACGGCGCGCCGCTGACCGGGCTGGACGACACCACCACGGCGGTGCGCACGGTCGTGGGCTTCAAGGACGGCGGACAGCAGCTGCTGCTCCTGGTGCTGGACGGGGCCGCCGCCTACCGGACCGGGATGACGGTCGCGGAGGAGGCGGACACCATGCGGTCGCTGGGTGCGACCGACGCGTTCAACCTGGACGGCGGCGGCTCCTCGGAGCTGGTCACCCGGGATGCGGACGCGAGCGCGGTGACGGTCCGCAACCACCCGAGCGGCGGCGCCGAGCGCGCCGTCGCCAACGGCATCGGCGTCTTCTCGCTGCCGTAGGGCCTGTCTTTCGACGCCGGCAAGATCCGAAAGAGAGGCCCTGACTCAGGGCCGCAGACTGCTCACCAGGTCGGCCGTGGTGGTGAGCCCGCTGCTGATGGTGGGCGCCATGCTGGTGCCGGCCAGGAAGAAGCCGAGCAGCATGCAGACCACGGCGTGGGAGACCTTCAGCGCGCCGTTGCGCATGAAGATCACGGCAAGGATCAGGAGCAGCAGCACCACAGAGATGGAAATGGCCATCGCGAACCTCCTCCGCCACGCGCGTTTCGCGGCGTTCGGCCGCAAGTGTGGCGTAGCGGAGGGTTCGTCCGGGCAGCTGACGTGTCCTCCGTTCGTGTGAAGTCTCGCCCGCGTACCGGAAAGGCCCGCCCCGGGTGGGGCGGGCCTCGGTCGCGGTGCGGCGGGTCAGGGGGCCTGGAGGTCGACCAGCCCGGCCAGTGCCTCGCGGTGCGCCCCGGCCGTCCCGTAGGCGATCGAGTCGGCCTTGGCCCGCTTCAGATAGAGGTGGACCGGGTGTTCCCAGGTCATGCCGATCCCGCCGTGCAGTTGGAGCGCCTCCTCCGTGGCGTGGACGGCGACGGGGGCGGCGTAGGCCTGGGCGAGGGCCACGTGGAGGTCGGTCTCGGTACCGGTGGCGAGGGCGTCCGCGGCGGCGCGGGCGGCGGCCCGGAGGTTGACCACCTCCAGCCACAGCTGGGCGAGCCGGTGCTTGAGCGCCTGGAAGCCGCCGACCGGCCGGTTGAACTGCTTGCGCTCCTTCAGATAGCGGACCGTCTCGGTCAACGCCCAGTCGGCGACGCCCAGTTGCTCGGAGGCGAGCAGACCGGCGGCGGCACCGAGGGCCCGGCGTACGGCGGGTTCGGCGTCGCCGACCCGGCGGCCCGGGGCGCCGTCCAGCCGCACCGACGCCAGCGGCCGGGTCAGGTCCAGGGAGACCTGCGGGGTGACCGTCACGTCGTCGGCGGTCACGGCGTACAGGCCGCCGTCGTCGGCCGGGACGAGCAGGACGTCGGCGACGGCGGCGTCCGCGACCCCGGTCAGCTCGCCGTGCAGGGCGTCGCCTTCCCGTCGTACCACCGGGAAGGACGCACCCGGCGCCGTGTGCAGGCCGACCGCGAGGACGCCGATGGTCCGGCCGCCGGCCAGCTGTCCGAGCAGCTCCTCGTCGCCGCAGGCCAGCAGCGCTTCGGTGGCCACGACCGCGCTGGAGAGATACGGCACGGGTGCCACCGCGCGCCCCAGCTCCTCCAGGACGACGGCGGCTTCGCGGTGGGTGGCGCCCTGGCCGCCCAGGGCCTCCGGCACCAGCAGGCCCGCGAGGCCCATGCCGTCGGCGAGCGCCTTCCAGGCGGCGAGGTCGTGCGGCGCGTCGGACTCGGTGCGCGCGATGACCCCGGGGGCGTCGCAGTGGTCGGCGAGCAGGTCGCGTACGGCGGCCCGCAGCGCCTCTTCCTCCTCCGAGTACAGCAGGTCGGTCATCGGGCGAGGTCCTTCCAGGCGACGTCCTTGTCGGTGCGCGGCTCGGCGGGCAGTCCGAGCACCCGCTCGGCGACGATGTTCAGCAGGACCTCGCTGGTCCCGCCCTCGATGCTGTTGCCCTTGGCGCGCAGATAGCGGTACCCGGCGTCCCGGCCGGTGAAGTCGACCATCTCCGGGCGGCGCATGGTCCAGTCGTCGTACAACAGGCCCTCGGCGCCGCGGAGTTCGACCTCCAGGCCGCTGATCTCCTGGTTGAGGCGGGCGAAGGCGAGCTTCATGCCGGAGCCCTCGTAGCCCGGCTGTCCGGCGACGAGCTGCTGGCGCAGGCGTTCGGCGGTGAGGCGGGACACCTCGGCCTCGACCCAGAGCTTCAGCAGCCGCTGGTGCAGTTCGTGGGTGCGCAGGTCGGGGCGTTCGCGCCAGGTCTTCGCGACCGGGCCGATCATCCCGCCCTCACGGGGCAGGGCCATGCCGCCGATGGAGACCCGCTCGTTCATCAGCGTGGTCTGGGCGACCCGCCAGCCGTCGCCGATCTCGCCGAGCCGGTGGGAGTCGGGGATACGGACGTCGGTGAGGAAGACCTCGTTGAACTCGGCCTCGCCGGTGACCTGGCGCAGCGGCCGGACCTCGACACCGGGGTCGGTCATGTCGCAGACGAAGTAGGTGATGCCCGCGTGCTTCGGCACGTCCGGGTCGGTGCGGGCGATGAGGATGGCCCAGCGGGCGGTGTGGGCGCTGGAGGTCCACACCTTCTGCCCGTTGACCACCCAGGTGTCGCCCTCGCGGACGGCCCGGGTGCCGAGCGCGGCCAGGTCGGAACCGGCGCCGGGCTCGCTGAACAGCTGGCACCAGACCTCCTCCCCGGTCCACAGCGGCCGCAGAAAGCGCTGCTTCTGCTCCTCGGTGCCGTATTTGAGGACGGTCGGCGCGGCCATGCCCAGGCCGATGCCGATGCGCCGCGGGTCGTTGTCCGGGGCGCCCGCGGCCTCCAGCTCGGCGTCCACGACCGCCTGGAGCGAGCGCGGGACACCGAGGCCGCCGAGGCCCTCGGGGTAGTGCACCCAGGCGAGTCCGGCGTCGAAGCGGGCCCGCAGGAAGTCCAGCCGGTCGGTCTCGGCGGGCGGATACGCGGCCAGCAACTCGGCCGTACGGCGCCGGAGTTCGGTGGCGTCGGTCATGCGGCGGCTCCCTTGTCCAGGACCACGGCCACCCGGCCGGTGGTCACCCCGTCGGCGACGCGCTGCACGGCGTCGGCCGTGCCGGCGAGCGGCACCCGCTCGCTCACCAGCGGCCGGATCGCGCCACGGGCGGCCAGCTCGGTCAGTTCCTCGTGGCAGCGCTGGACCAGCTTGGGGTTCTTGGTGTTGTACAGGCCCCAGTGGAGGCCGAGGATCGAGTAGTTCTTCACCAGGGCGTGGTTGAGCGCCGGGCTGGGGATGGTGCCGGAGGCGAAGCCGACGACGACGATCCGGCCCTCGAAGGCGACCACCTTGGCGGACTGGGCGTAGGCCGCACCGCCCACGGGGTCGTAGATCACATCGGCGCCGCGGCCGCCGGTGGCCTCCTTGACCGCCGCGACGACGTCCTCGGCGCGCCGGTCGACCACCACGTCGCAGCCCAGCTCGCGGGCGACGGCGGCCTTGTCCGCGCCGCCGACCACACCGATCACGGTGGCGCCGGCGGCCTTGCCGAGCTGGACGGCGGCGCTGCCGACGCCTCCGGCGGCGGCGTGCACGAGCAGGGTCTCGCCGGCCTCCAGACGGGCGCGGCGGTGCAGGCCGAACCAGCCGGTCTGGTAGCCGATGTGCAGGGCCGCGGCCTCGGCGTCATCCAGCGCCTCGGGGGCGGGCAGCAGGGCGCGGGCGTCGGCGAGGGTGTACTCGGCGAAGCCGCCGTGCGGCAGCACGGGGTTGGCGATCACCCGGCGGCCGTCCGCGGTCTCGCCGCAGATCTCCACGCCGGGCGTGAACGGCAGCGGCGGGCGCACCTGGTACTGGCCCCGGCACAGCAGCGCGTCCGGGAAGTTGACGTTGGCGGCCCGCACCCGGAGCAGCACCTGGCCGTCGCCGGGGGTGGGCGGCTCCACCTCCAGCAGGCGCATCACCTCGCTCGGCTCGCCGTTCTCGTGCACTTGCCATGCCTGCATGCGGGGCCTCCACGACTGCTTCGTCCGACCGGGTCCAACCGCATACTAAGCGGTCGCTTGCTGATCAGGGAACAGTCGGCCGGGAAGAGACCGGTGCGCTCACGAACGGGACGGCCGCGCCCGGACGTGCATCCGTTCCCCCTGCGGACCGAACAGGCTGAGGAACTCCACCGGCCCCTCCCCCGTCGACCCGAACCAGTGCGGCACCCGGGTGTCGAACTCGGCCGCCTCCCCCGCCGTCAGCACCACGTCGTGCTCGCCGAGGACCAGCCGCAGCCGGCCCGAGAGCACATACAGCCACTCGTACCCCTCGTGGGTGCGCGGGTCCGGTTCCTGCTTGCGCTGCGGTTCGAGCACCTTGAAGGCCTGGAGGCCGCCGGGCTGGCGGGTCAGCGGCCAGTGGGTGCGCCCGCCGCGCACGATCGGCTTGGCCCGCACCCGCGGATCCCCGGCCGGGGGCGCCCCGACCAGCTCGTCCAGCGGCACCTGGTGGGCCTGGGCGATGGGCAGCAGCAGCTCCAGGCTGGGCCTGCGCAGACCGGACTCCAGCCGGGACAGGGTGCTCACGGAGATCCCCGTCGCCTCCGACAGGGCGGCCAGCGTCACCTCCCGCTCCTTGCGGATACGGCGCAGCCGCGGCCCCACCTCGGCCAGAACCTCGTCAGTGCTCATGCCGGTATTGCAGTTTTGGCAAAGGTGTTTGTCAATACCGCAGAGCGGGGCGTCTGCCGGCGAGGAGGCGGCGGAGACGACCGGGCCGTGGCCGCGCGTCGTGGCACCGACGGGGTGCGGCCGGGATGCGCTGCGCGGCGGAGCGGGTCGACGCCGAATGGACATGGCCCGGCCCCGGCCCTCCGCCGCCGGCACCCGCCTGGCCGGGCCCCTCCGGGCAAGCCGCCCACCTGCGGGTGGCGGCCCACGCGAACGGGCCCCTCCGGGAAAGGCACCCGCCTGTGAGCGGCGGGCCACGCGAGCGGGCCCCTCCAGGCAAGGCGCCGGCCTCTGGGCAGCGGGCTACGCAAGGGGGCCCCGCCGGGGAAGGCTCCGCCTGCGGGCAGCGGGCTACGCAAGGGGGCCCCGGGGAAGGCCCCGGCCTGCGGGGAACCCGCTCCAGGGAAGGCACCCGCCTGCGGACAGCGGCCCACACGAGCGGCACCCCATACGGGGAGGCGCCGGCTTGCGGGCAGTGGCCCACGCGAGCGGGACCCCCTCCGTGGAAGGCACCGACCCGTGGGCAGCGAGCCACACGAGGAGGAACCCTCCCGGGGAAAGCGCCGACCGGTAGGCAGCGGACCACGCGAGAAGTGCACCCCCACCGGGGAAGGCACCCACCCGCGGGCAACGGCCCACGCAAGGGGGACCCCGCCGGGAAGGCCCCGGCCTGCGGACAGCGGGCCACACGAGCGGCGCCCCCACCCGGGAATCGCGCCAGCCTGTGAGCAACGGCCCACGCGAGCGGCACCCCCGCCAGAGAGACGCCCGCCCGTGAGCAGCGGCCCACGCGAGCGGCACCCCCTCCGGGAAAGGCGCCGACCTGTAGGCAGCGGGACGCGCGCGGCTTCGCCGGGCAGGACGTCGACGGGGGCGGCAGGGGCACCGGGCGGGCGCGGCGATCGACGGAGGAGGCCGGTTTCCGCCCTCGGCAGCGGAGCGCCACGCGGCGCGTTGAGGCACGCTGAACGCATGCTTCTGTCTCGGTTGGCCCAGGTGTCCCGGGACGTCGCGGCGACGGCGTCCCGCTCGCGCAAGACCGCTCTGCTCGCCGACCTCTTCCGGGAGGCGCAGCCGGACGACGTGCCGATCGTCATCCCGTATCTGGCCGGCCGGCTGCCGCAGGGGCGGCTCGGCGTCGGCTGGAAGGTGCTGGGCCACCGGGTGCCGCCGGCCGCCGTACCGACGCTCACCGTCGCCGAGGTCGACGCCCGGCTCGGCGCGCTCGGCAAGGTGTCCGGCCCCGGCTCGCAGGCGGAGCGGATCCGGCTGGTCGGCGAGCTGATGGGCGCGGCCACCGAGGAGGAGCAGCGCTTTCTGCTCGGGCTGCTCACCGGCGAGGTCCGGCAGGGCGCGCTGGACGCGGTCGCCGTGGAGGGGCTGGCCCGGGCGACCGGCGCGGACCCGGCGGACGTGCGCCGGGCGGTGATGCTCGCCGGGTCGCTCCAGACGGTCGCCGAGGCCCTGCTCGCCGAGGGGCCGCCGGCGCTGGACCTGTTCCGGCTCACCGTCGGCCGCCCGGTCCTGCCCATGCTGGCGCACAGCGCGTCCTCGGTCGCCGAGGCGGTGGAGAAGCTGGGCGCCTGCGCGGTGGAGGAGAAGCTGGACGGCATCCGGATCCAGGTCCACCGGGACGGCGACACCGTCCGGGTGCACACCCGCACCCTGGACGACATCACCGAGCGCCTGCCCGAAGTGACCGCCGCGGCAAGGGAGTTGACCGGCGAGCGGTTCATCCTGGACGGCGAGGTGATCTCCTTCGACGCGGCCGGGCGGCCCCGCTCCTTCCAGGAGACGGCGGGCCGGGTCGGTTCCCGGACGGACGTGGCGCGGGCGGCCGGAGAGGTGCCGGTCTCCGCCGTCTTCTTCGACGCGCTCGCGATCGACGGCGCGGACCTGCTGGACCTGTCCTTCGCCGAGCGGCACGCCCGGCTGGCCCGGCTGGTGCCCGAGCCGATGCGGGTGCGCCGGACGGTGGCGCACGGGCCCGGGGACATCCCGGAGGCGGAGCGGTTCCTCGCCGACACCCTCGCCCGCGGCCACGAGGGCGTCATGGTGAAGGCGCTGGACGCCCCCTACAGCGCGGGCCGGCGCGGCGCCTCCTGGCTGAAGGTCAAACCCGTGCACACCCTCGACCTGGTCGTCCTGGCCGCCGAGTGGGGCCACGGCCGGCGCACCGGCAAGCTGTCCAACCTGCACCTCGGCGCCCGCACGGCGGACGGCGGCTTCGCCATGCTCGGCAAGACCTTCAAGGGCATGACGGACGCGATGCTCGCCTGGCAGACCGAACGGCTCCAGCGGCTGGCGGTGGCCGAGGAGGGCTGGGGGGTCCGGGTCCGTCCCGAACTCGTCGTGGAGATCGCCTACGACGGCCTCCAGCGCTCCTCCCGCTACCCGGCCGGCGTCACCCTGCGCTTCGCCCGCGTGGTCCGCTACCGCGAGGACAAGCGCCCCGAGGAGGCGGATACCGTGGAGGCCCTGCTGGCGGCCCACCCGGAGGTCACACCATGACGGTGCGCACGACCAGGCGCAGCGCGGGACTGCTGGTGTTCCGGCGCACCGACGCCGGGCTCGAAGTGCTGCTGGGCCACATGGGCGGCCCGTTCTGGGCGCGGAAGGACGCGGGCGCGTGGACCGTGCCCAAGGGCGAGTACGACCCCGGGGAGCCCGCCTGGGAGGCGGCCCGGCGGGAGTTCCGGGAGGAGCTGGGGCTGGCGCCGCCCGACGGGGAGGCCGTACCGCTGGGCGAGGTCGCGCAGAAGAACGGCAAGGTCGTGACCGCGTGGGCGGTGGAGGCGGACCCGGACCTGAGCGGGTTCAGCCCCGGCACCTTCGCCATGGAGTGGCCGCCGCGCTCCGGCCGGGTGCAGGAGTTCCCGGAGCTGGACCGCGTCGCCTGGCTCTCCGTGGACCGGGCCCGGGAGCTGATCGTCGCGGCCCAGGCGGCGTTTCTCGACCGGCTGGCGGAGCACTCGGGCTGAACAGCGCATCACACGTTGCGGCCCGCGCGCGGGGGCGCGAAGGTCGAGACAAGCCCGCTCCCAGGGAGGCCAGCCATGCCCATCGCGACGGTGAACCCGGCGAACGGCGAGACGCTCAAGACGTACGAGCCCATGGGCGAGGAAGAGCTGGAACGCCGGCTCCAGCTCGCCGAGGCCACGTTCCGCACCTACCGGACGACCGCGTTCGCCGACCGCGCCCGGCTGATGACCCGGGCCGCCGGTCTGCTGGACGAGGACCAGCAGGAGATCGCCCGGGTCATGACCACGGAGATGGGCAAGCCGATCGCGCAGGCCCGCGCCGAGGCCGCGAAGTGCGCCAAGGCGATGCGCTGGTACGCCGAGCGCGCCGAGGGCCTGCTGGCCGACGAGGAGCCCCCGGAGGCGGACGTACGGGACTCGGGCGCGTCCCGGGTGCGGGTGCGGTACCGCCCGCTGGGGCCCGTCCTCGCGGTGATGCCGTGGAACTTCCCGCTGTGGCAGGTGATCCGGTTCGCGGCACCGGCCCTGATGGCGGGCAACGTGGGCCTGCTCAAGCACGCGTCCAACGTCCCGCAGACCGCCCTGTACCTGGAGGACCTGTTCCACCGGGCGGGCTTCCCGGAGGGCTGCTTCCAGACGCTGCTGGTCGGTTCCGCGACGGTGGACGACATCCTGCGGGACGAGCGGGTGAAGGCGGCCACCCTGACCGGCAGCGAGCCGGCGGGCCGGGCGGTCGGCTCCACCGCCGGGGAGATGATCAAGAAGACGGTGCTGGAGCTGGGCGGCAGCGATCCCTATGTGGTGATGCCGTCGGCCGACCTGGACCGGGCGGCCGAGGTCGCGGTGACCGCGCGGTGCCAGAACAACGGGCAGTCCTGCATCGCCGCGAAGCGGTTCATCGTGCACACCGACGTCTACGACGCGTTCACCGAGAGGTTCGTCGCCGGCATGCGGGCGCTCAGGGTCGGCGACCCGCTGGCGGAGGAGACGGACATCGGGCCGCTCTCCAGCGAACGGGGGCGGGCCGATCTGGAGGAGCTGGTGGACGACGCCAGGCGGGGCGGGGCCCAGGTGCTGTGCGGCGGTGAGCGGCCGGACGGGCCGGGCTGGTACTACCCGCCGACCGTGCTCGCCGGCATCACCCGGGAGATGCGCATCCACCGCGAGGAGGCGTTCGGGCCGGTCGCCACGGTGTACCGGGCCGGTGACGTGGACGAGGCGATCCTGATCGCCAACGACTCGCTGTTCGGGCTGAGTTCGAACGTGTGGACGCGGGAGGACGGCGAGGTCGAGCGGTTCGCCCGGGACCTGGACGCCGGCGCCGTGTATGTCAACGGCATGACCGCCTCCCATCCGGCGTTCCCGTTCGGCGGGACGAAGCGGTCGGGGTACGGGCGTGAGCTGTCCGGGCACGGAATCCGGGAGTTCTGCAACATCACCACGGTTTGGCAGGGTGCGTAGGGGCCGCGCGACTACCATCCCGTTTTGTGAACCGCGAAGTGACCCTCCCTCTGATCGTCGACGACCGCGGTACCTTGCAGGTGTCCGCGGCCGATGTGAGCAAGTTGTTGCGCACCGTGGGCGGGCGATGGCTGCGGCTGGTCGAGGCCGGGGAGCAGGGTCTGGACGAGGACACGGTCGCCGCGCTGACCATCGAGCTGGCGAAGCTGGCGGACCGGATCGACGTGGCCTGCATCGCCCACAGCAGCGGAGCGCCGTAGCGCCGCGGGCCGGCCGGCCCGCGGCATCACCCTGCGCAACCCTCCCGCGACCAGCGAGGATCGACGCCGTGTCCCCGATTCGGAGTAATCCGGCGCGTGCTCATCGCCCTCCCGGGTGACGGTGGGTGGAGCACCCACAGAGGTGAACCACCTTCTGGCCGGTGGGCGCGAGCTCACCGGGAAGCGGAAAGCAGGGACGGTTCATGGCGACTTTGTGCAGACCCTCGGTGTCGGTCCCGGAGCACGTGATCACGATGGAGGAGACGCTGGAGCTGGCGCGCTCCCGCCACGCGGACCACCCTCAACTGGCGCTCGCGCTGCGGCTGATCGAGAACACGGGTGTCAAGACCCGGCACATCGTGCAGCCCATCGAGGAGACGCTGAAGCACCCGGGCTTCGAGGACCGCAACAAGATCTACGAGGCCGAGGCCAAGGCCCGGGTCCCGGCGGTGATCCAGCGCGCGCTGGACGACGCGGAGCTGCTCACCAGCGACATCGACGTGATCGTCTACGTGTCGTGCACGGGCTTCATGATGCCCTCGCTGACGGCGTGGCTGATCAACGAGATGGACTTCGACAGCACCACCCGCCAGCTGCCCATAGCCCAGCTGGGCTGCGCGGCGGGCGGCGCGGCGATCAACCGGGCGCACGACTTCTGCTCGGCCTACCCGAACGCCAACGTGCTGATCGTGGCCTGTGAGTTCTGCTCGCTGTGCTACCAGCCCACCGACCTCGGCGTCGGCTCGCTGCTGTCCAACGGCCTCTTCGGTGACGGCGTCGCCGCCGCCGTGGTCCGCGGGCGCGGCGGCACCGGCGTCCACCTGGAGCGCAACGGCTCCTACCTGATCCCGAAGACCGAGGACTGGATCGCGTACGACGTCCGGGCCACCGGCTTCCACTTCCTGCTGGACAAGCGGGTTCCGACCACCATGGAGCCGCTCGCTCCGGCGCTGAAGGACCTGGCCGGGCTGCACGGCTGGGACGCGTCCGACCTGGACTTCTACATCATCCACGCGGGCGGCCCACGGATCCTGGACGACCTCAGCAAGTTCCTCCAGGTCGACCCGCACGCGTTCCGGTTCAGCCGGGCCACGCTCACCGAGTACGGCAACATAGCCAGCGCCGTCGTGCTGGACGCGCTGCGCCGGCTGTTCGACGAGGGCGGCGCCGAGGACCGGGCCCGCGGGCTGCTCGCCGGGTTCGGCCCCGGCATCACCGCCGAGATGACGGTGGGCCGCTGGACCAGCGGGAACGGAGCCGGGCGATGACCGAGGAGACCACGCTCACCGGGACGCTCCCGCCGATCCGGCACTGGCCGGCGTTCGACCTGCCGGGGACGGCCTTCGACCCGGTGCTGACCGATCTGATGCGCGAGGGCCCGGTCACCCGCATCCAGCTGCCCAACGGCGAGGGCTGGGCCTGGCTGGTCACCCGCTACGACGACGTGCGGATGGTCACCAACGACCCGCGCTTCGGCCGCGAGGCGGTCATGGGCCGGCAGGTCACCCGGCTCGCCCCGCACTTCATCCCGGACCGGGGCGCGGTCGGCTTCCTCGACCCGCCCGACCACACCCGGCTGCGCCGCTCGGTGGCCGCCGCGTTCACCGCGAAGGGCGTGGAGCGGGTGCGCGAGAAGGCCCGCGGCATGCTGGAGGAGCTGGTGGACGAGCTGCTCCAGGACGGCCCGCCGGCCGACCTCACGGCGGCCGTCCTCAGCCCCTTCCCCATCGCGGTGATCTGCGAGCTGATGGGCGTCCCGGCCGGCGACCGGCACGAGATGCACACCTGGACCCAGCTGATCCTGTCCTCCGCGCACGGCAAGGACATCAGCGAGAAGGCCAAGCGCGAGATGAGCGCCTACTTCTCCGATCTGATCGCGCTGCGCGAGGGCAGCACCGGCGAGGACGTCACCTCTCTGCTCGGCGCCGCCGTGGGCCGGGGCGAGGTCACCCTCGAGGAGGCCGTCGGGCTCGCGGTGCTGCTCCAGATCGGCGGCGAGGCGGTCACCAACAACAGCGGGCAGATGTTCTACCTGCTGCTGACCCGGCCCGACCTCACCGAGCGGCTGCGCGCCGATCCGGAGATCCGCCGGCAGGCCATCGACGAGCTGCTGCGCTACATCCCGCACCGCAACGCGGTCGGCCTGTCCCGGATCGCCCTGGAGGACGTGGAGATCCGCGGCACCCTGATCCGGGCCGGCGACGCCGTCTACGTCTCCTACCTGGCGGCCAACCGGGACCCGGACGTCTTCCCCGACCCGGAGGCCATCGACTTCTCCCGCAGCCCGAACCCGCATGTGGCGTTCGGCTTCGGCCCGCACTACTGCCCCGGCGGCATGCTGGCCCGGCTGGAGTCGGAACTGCTGGTGGACGCCCTGCTCGACCGGATTCCGGGTCTGCGGCTGGCGGTGCCGCCGAACCAGGTGCCCTTCAAGAAGGGCGCGCTGATCCGCGGCCCCGAGGCCCTGCCGGTGACCTGGTGAGCGGACCATGACGGAGACGGAGGGACTCTACGTACCGCCGGGCCACGGCCGCGTCGTGGCGACCCCGGCCCAGCGGGTGACGTTCAAGGTCACCGGCACCCACTCGCGGATGGCCTCCACCTTCGAGGTGGAGGTCCCGCCCGGCTTCGACGTGGGCGCCCATGTGCACACGCGCAGCGAGGAGCTGTTCTACGTCCTGGAGGGCGAGCTGGATGTGCTCGCCTTCGAGCCGCGCGTGCGCACCCCCGACAACTGGCAGAAGTGGGAGTCGAGTTCGGGACGCCGGACGGTCCGGGCGACCCCGGGGACGGTGATCGTCGTACCGCCGGGGTGCCCGCACGCCTTCGCCAATCCCACCGAGACGCCCGCGAGGATGTTCTTCCAGGCGTCTCCGCCTCCGGACCACGAGCGCTATTTCGAGGAACTCCTGGAGATCCTCGGCAACGGCGGCCCGCCGGACCAGGAGGCGATCGAGGCACTGCGCACCAAGTACGACATCGAACAGCTGACGCCGCTCCGGCACCGCTGACGGAGCTAGCGGATCGGCATCCCGGAGAGGGTGCGGGCGATCACCAGTCGCTGGATCTCGCTCGTGCCCTCGAAGATGGTGTAGATCGCGCTGTCGCGGTGCATGCGCTCCACCGGGTACTCGCGGGTGTAGCCGTTGCCGCCCAGGATCTGGATGGCCTGCGCGGTCACCTTCTTCGCGGTCTCGCTGGCGAAGAGCTTGGACATCGAGCCCTCGGCGGCGGTGAACGGCTTGCCGTTGACCGCCATCCAGGAGGCCCGCCAGACCAGCAGCCGCGCCGCGTCGATCTGGGTCCGCATGTCCGCCAGCTGGAACGCGACCCCCTGGTTGTCGATGATCGGCCGCCCGAACTGCTCACGGGTCTTCGCGTAGTCGAGGGCGACCTCGTAGGCGGCCCGGGCGGTGCCGATGGCCATGGCGCCCACCGCCGGCCGGCTCGCCTCGAAGGTCGCCATCGCCGCGTTCTTGACCCGCTCTCCGCCGGCGGCCCGCGCCCGGGCCAGCCGCTCGTCCAGCTTCTCCTTGCCGCCGAGCAGGCAGGAGCCGGGGACGCGGACGTTGTCGAGGATCACCTCGGCGGTGTGCGAGGCGCGGATGCCGTGCTTCTTGAACTTCTGCCCCTGGGACAGCCCCGCGGTGCCCGGCGGGACGATGAAGGAGGCGTGGCCCTTGGAGCCCAGCTCCGGGTCGACGACCGCGACGACGACATGGACGTTGGCGATGCCGCCGTTGGTCGCCCAGGTCTTGGTGCCGTTGATCACCCACTCGTCCTTGGCCTCGTCGTACACGGCACGCGTGCGCATGGAGGCCACGTCGGAGCCGGCGTCGGGCTCGGAGGAGCAGAAGGCGGCGAGCTTGACGTCGTTCTGGTCGCCGTACATCTGCGGGATCCAGGTGCCGATCTGCTCGTCGGTGCCGTTGGCGAGGACGCCCACGGCGGCGAGGCCGGTGCCCACAATGGAGAGGGCGATGCCCGCGTCGCCCCAGAACAGCTCCTCCATGGCCATCGGGATGCCGAGGCCGGTGGGGTCGAAGTACTGCTGTGCATAGAAGTCGAGGGAGTAGATGCCGACCTTCGCGGCCTCCTGGATGACCGGCCAGGGAGTCTCCTCGCGCTCGTCCCACTCCGCGGCGGCGGGGCGGATCACGTCCGCGGCGAAGCCATGGAGCCAGTCCCGGACTTCCTTCTGTTCGTCGTTCAGCTCCATGGTGAACTCGGCCATGTCCCCTCCAGCGGCGCGTACGGTGTTACTAGCGGTAACCGCAGTCTGTTACCGACGGGTAGGAAAAGTCAACCGTGGCTGACCCCTCGGCATCCCGCTCCATGTCAGGGGCCCGGTCAGTGCTAGTTTGCGCAGGCGTCACCGAATCACCACGGGTGGGGAGAGCACATGGACACCACACAGCGGACCGAGCAGCAGCGGTCCGCCGACCGCAGACGGCGCGAGCTGCTGGAGGCCGCCGACCGGGTGGTGCTCCGCGACGGCCCGCGGGCGTCGATGAACGCGATCGCGGCAGAGGCGGGCATCACCAAGCCGATCCTCTACCGCCACTTCGGCGACAAGGGGGGCCTGTACGCCGCCCTCGCCACCCGGCACACCGACGCACTGCTCGCCTCGCTCCGGGCGGCGCTGGACGCCCCCGCCGACCGGCGCGAGCGGGTGGAGTCCACCCTGGACACCTACCTCGCGGCGATCGAGGCCCGGCCCCAGGTGTACCGGTTCCTGATGCACCCGGCGGAGGGCAGCACCGGCGGCGACCAGGGCTTCGACGTCGGCAAGCACTCCGCTCCGCTGCTGAGGCGGATGGGCGAGGAGCTGGCCCAGGTCATCGAGGAGCGGGTGGACCTCGGTCCGGAGAGCCAGCAGCTCGCCCGGGTCTGGGGACACGGGATCGTCGGCATGATGCACGCGGCCGGGGACTGGTGGCTGGGCGAACGGCCCTGCTCCCGGGCCGAGTTGGTGCGGTCGCTGGCGGACCTGCTGTGGGGCCGGCTGGCGGCGGCCGGGGACCGGGTCGGCGGACCGGGGTTCTGAGGACCGCCCTCCGACCCGGAGGGGACGCGCCGGCCGCGGGCCCCCGGGAGACCTCCCTCACTTCCCCCAGGAGGCCTTGGAGATCTGCCGGAGCAGCCTGCGCTTGCGCCACCCCGTGAGGTGATCCGCGTACACCCGGCCCTCCAGGTGGTCGCACTCGTGCTGCAGGCACCTGGCGAAGAAACCCGTGCCGTGCACCGTGACCGGCTCCCCGGTCATCGTGCGGCCCTCGACCACCGCGTGGTCGTAGCGCTCGGTGCCCGCCTCCAGGCCCGGCAGGGACAGACAGCCCTCCGGGCCGCGGAGCACGATCCCGTCGGCCTCCACCAGGCGCGGATTCACGATATGCCCGAGATGCCGGACATCTTCGTCGTCCGGGCAGTCGTACACGAACACCCGCAGTCCCACTCCCACCTGATTCGCCGCCAGGCCCACCCCCTGCGCCGCGTACATGGTGGCGAACAAGTCCTCCACGAGGCGGGCCAGTTCGGGGCCGAAGTCGGTGACGTCCGCGCAGGGCGTGTGCAGGGCGGTGTCGCCGTGCAGGGTGAGAGGCCGGACGCGCCCGCGGGCGCCCGGAATGGAACCGTGTCGCATGGCGGCAAGGGTACGGTTCGTTCGACCCATGCCCGCCGCGCTGGCGTGGGCCGGGATTCGGGTGTGCGAATGGATCTCGATAGGCTGAGCTTCACACCACGTTGCCGGATTGCCCCAGGCGCGGCGCGTACGCAAGGAGGATCGAGAACTGATGGCAGGCAACTCGGACCCGCTCACGCCGCGGGCCAAGCTGGCCGTGACCGCGGGTAAGGCGGTCGCTGCGGCCTCGCGCGCCGCAGGGCGCGGCAGCGGGTCGGTGATCGGCGGCCGGGTCGCGCTGAAGCTCGACCCCGATCTGCTCGGACGGCTGGCCCAGAACCTGGACGTCGTCCTGGTGTCCGCCACCAACGGCAAGACCACGACCACCCGGCTCATCGCGGAGGCGCTGCGGGCCGCGGGCCCGGTCGTGTCGAACGCGCTCGGCGCCAACATGCCGGCCGGCATCACCTCCGCCCTGGCCGGGGGCACGGAGTCGAAGTTCGGTGTGATCGAGGTCGACGAGAAGTACCTGGCCGGTGTGGCGCGGGACACGGACCCGAAGTGCATCGCCCTGCTCAACCTCTCCCGCGACCAGCTCGACCGCGCCGCGGAGACCCGGATGCTCGCCGAGAACTGGCGCGAGGGTCTGGCCGGCTCCAAGGCCGTGGTCGTCGCCAACTGCGACGACCCGCTGGTGGTGTGGGCCGCCTCGTCCTCCCCGAATGTGATCTGGGTCGCGGCCGGGCAGATGTGGAAGGACGACGCCTGGTCCTGCCCGGCGTGCGGTGGCGTGATGCAGCGCCCCGGCGACGACTGGTTCTGCGGTGAGTGCGGCTTCCGCCGACCCACCCCGACCTGGGCGCTCTCCGGCGACCATGTGCTGGACCCGCACGGCTCCGCCTGGCCGATCCACCTCCAGCTGCCGGGCCGCGCCAACAAGGCGAACGCGGCCAGCTCCGCGGCGGTCGCCGCCGTCTTCGGGGTGCCGCCGCAGGTCGCCCTGGAGCGGATGTACCAGGTGCAGGCGGTGGCCGGCCGGTACGACGTCGTGCAGTTCCTGAACCGCGATCTGCGGCTGCTGCTGGCCAAGAACCCGGCCGGCTGGCTGGAGACGTTCTCGCTGATCGACCCGCCGCCCGCCCCGGTGATCCTGTCCGTGAACGCCCGCTCGGCCGACGGCACCGACACCTCCTGGCTGTGGGACGTCGACTACACCCGGCTGACCGGTCACCCGATCTTCGTCATCGGTGACCGCAAGCTGGACCTCGCCGTCCGCCTGGAGGTCGCGAACCAGCACTTCCAGGTCTGCGACGACCTCGACCAGGCGGTGCAGATGTGCCCGCCGGGCCGGGTGGAGGTCATCGCGAACTACACCGCGTTCCAGGACCTGCGCCGCCGCGTCGGCAACTGATCTTCGAAGGGCGATCACCTCATGAGCGACAACCAACTGCGGCTGGTGTGGATCTATCCGGACCTGCTCAGCACCTACGGTGACCAGGGCAATGTGCTCGTCGTGGAGCGCCGGGCCCGGCAGCGCGGCCTGGACGTGGCCCGGCTGGACGTCCGCAGCGACCAGCCGATCCCGACCTCGGGCGACATCTACCTGATCGGCGGTGGCGAGGACCGTCCGCAGCGGCTCGCCGCCGAGCGGCTGCGCCGGGACGGTCATCTCCAGCGGGCGGTGCAGAACGGCGCGATCGTCTTCTCCGTCTGCGCCGGCTACCAGATCCTGGGCCACGAGTTCATCAACGACCTGGGCCAGCGCGAGCCGGGCCTCGGTCTGCTGGACGTGGTGTCGGTGCGCGGCGAGGGCGAGCGGTGCGTCGGCGACGTCCTGGCCGACATCGACCCGCAGCTGGGCCTGCCCCCGCTGACCGGCTTCGAGAACCACCAGGGCGTCACCCACCTCGGCCCGGCGGCCCGCCCGCTGGCCCGGGTGCAGATCGGCAAGGGCAACGGCACCGGGGACGGCACGGAGGGCGCGTACAACGGGACGGTCTTCGGGACGTACATGCACGGCCCGGTCCTCGCCCGCAACCCGCTGATCGCCGATCTGCTGCTGAAGCTGGCGCTCGACGTCAATGCGCTGCCGCCGATCGACGACCGCTGGTACGAGGCGCTCCGCAACGAGCGCATCGCGGCTGCGCAGCAGCCTGCGTAGGCACTGTTGCGCAGCAGCCTGCGTAGGCGCTGTTGCGCAGCAGCCTGCGTAGGCACGGTTGCGCAGCAGCCTGCGCAGGCACGGTTGATCACTGCCGGGAAGCCCCCTGCCTGAGCGCTTGCGCTCCAGGTCAGGGGGCTTTTCCGTGGCCTTCGGCGGGGCGGCGGGGAGCCCGCCTGACGGGCCGTCCGCTCACATGTGCGGGCGCGTCCAGCAGGCGGACGCCCGCTACGGCGGGGCCCCCTCGCGCCGGTAGGGTGGCGGTGAATCCGCCGGACAACGTGGTCCGGTCTGACCGGCCCACGTTGAGAAGGTAAACGGGCTATGCGCATTGGTGTCCTCACGTCCGGCGGCGACTGCCCCGGCCTGAACGCCGTCATCCGGTCCGTCGTGCACCGTGCCGTCGCCGACCACGGCGACGAGGTCATCGGCTTCCGGGACGGCTGGAAGGGCCTCCTGGAATGCGACTACACGAAGCTCGACCTCGACGCCGTGGGCGGCATCCTGGCGCGCGGCGGCACCATCCTCGGCTCCTCCCGGGTCCGTCCGGAGCATCTGCGGGACGGGGTGGAGCGGGCCAGGGGCCATGTCGCGGAACTCGGCCTGGACGCGATCATCCCGATCGGCGGTGAGGGCACCCTGAAGGCGGCCCGGCTGCTGTCGGACAACGGGCTGCCCATCGTGGGCGTGCCCAAGACCATCGACAACGACATCGCCGTCACGGACGTCACCTTCGGCTTCGACACCGCCGTCGGTGTCGCGACGGAGGCCCTGGACCGGCTGAAGACCACCGCCGAGTCGCACCAGCGGGTGCTGATCGTGGAGGTCATGGGCCGGCACACCGGCTGGATCGCGCTGCACTCCGGCATGGCGGCCGGCGCCCACGCCGTCGTGGTACCGGAACGGCCCTTCGACATCGACGAGTTGACCAGGAAGGTCGGCGAGCGGTTCGCGGCGGGCAAGCGGTTCGCCATCGTGGTCGCCGCCGAGGGCGCCAAGCCGAAGCCGGGCACCATGGACTTCGACGAGGGCGGCAAGGACATCTACGGGCACGAGCGGTTCGCCGGCATAGCGCGTCAGCTCTCGGTGGAGCTGGAGCAGCGGCTCGGCAAGGAGGCGCGGCCGGTCATCCTCGGGCATGTGCAGCGGGGTGGCACGCCGACCGCCTACGACCGGGTGCTGGCGACGCGGTTCGGCTGGCACGCCGTGGAGGCCGTGCACCGGGGCGAGTTCGGCATGATGACGGCGCTGCGCGGGACCGACATCGTGATGGTGTCGCTGGCGGAGGCGGTCGAGACCCTCAAGACGGTGCCGACCGAGCGCTACGACGAGGCGGAGTGCGTGCTCTAGCCCGTCCGGGCTGTGGGCTGTGGTTCGGCCGAGAACAACCCGCCCCCGGTCACCGTCGTGACCGGGGGCGGTTCTACTCTTGGTGCGGACACAGACAGCTGTGGACAGACACCGCACACCCCCACGAACCAGGAGCCGCAGGATGGATCACGGCGGGCACGGCATGATGATGGATCTGCCGCCGTTCACGCTGGGGCGGGGGCTCCAGTGGTCGGCGGACCCGTTCTTCCTCGTCGCCTGTCTGCTGGGGCTGGGTCTGTACGGCTGGGGTGTGGTGCGGCTGCGGCGGCGCGGGGACGCGTGGCCGGTGGGCCGTACGGTGTCGTACGCCGTGGGTGTTGCGACCATCGGCCTGGTGATGTGCACCAGGCTGAACGACTACGGCATGGTCATGTTCAGCGTGCACATGGTGCAGCACATGATCATCAGCATGCTGTCGCCGATCCTGATCCTGCTCGGCGCACCGGTCACCCTGGCGCTGCGGGCGCTGCCGGCCGCCGGCCGGGGCCGGGGCCGCAAGGGTCCGCGCGAGCTGCTGCTGGCGCTGCTGCACAGCCGGTACATGCGGATCATCACCCACCCGGCCTTCACCATCCCGCTGTTCATCGCGAGCCTGTACGCGCTGTACTTCACCCCGCTGTTCGACTTCCTGATGGGGTCCAGGGCCGGGCACATCGCGATGATGGTGCACTTCCTGGCGGTGGGCGTGGTGTTCTTCTGGCCGATCATGGGGGTCGACCCGGGCCCGCACCGGCCGGGGTACGTGATGCGGATGCTGGAGCTGTTCGCGGGCATGCCGTTCCACGCGTTCTTCGGCATCGCGCTGATGATGGCGTCGGCGCCGATGGTGGAGACGTTCGAGCACCCGCCGGCCTCGCTCGGCGTCGACGCGCTGGCCGACCAGGTCTCGGCCGGCGGCATCGCCTGGGCCTTCAGCGAGGTCCCGTCCGTGCTGGTGCTGATCGCCCTGCTGTTCCAGTGGTACCGCTCCGAGCAGCGGCAGGCCAGGCGCACGGACCGGGCCGCGGACCGGGACGGCGACAAGGAGCTGGAGGCGTACAACGCCTATCTGGCCTCGCTCGGCGCCCGCAAGGGCTGAGCGGACGGCCTACGGCTGGGTGAGGACCATGGCGAGGGTCAGCAGGCCCAGCACCACCCAGCCGAACCACAGCCAGCTGTTGCTGCCGAGCGCGACCGTGTAGGCGGTCACGGCGACGAGCCCGCCGACCGTGAGTGCCCCCATCGCCTTGGTGGAACCGCTTGTGGAACCGGGCATCGCGACACCCTCCTCATGGTCCGTACCGACCATGGTGCCCCGGCTGCGGGCGAAAGGGGATGCCCTCGGTGATTACAGTGCCCGCATGAACAGCAGGACGTCGTCGTTCGACGACCTCGACCGCAAGATCATCACCGCGCTGATGGCCAACGCCCGGACCAGTTTCGCCGAGATCGGCGCGGACATCGGGCTGTCCGCCACGGCGGTCAAGCGGCGCGTGGACCGGCTCCGGGAGACCGGGGTGATCACCGGGTTCACGGCGACGGTGAAGCCCGCGGCGCTCGGCTGGCGCACGGAGGCGTATGTCGAGGTGTACTGCGAAGGCGCGGCCCCGCCCCGGCGGATCGCCGAGGTGGTGCGCAACCACCCGGAGATCACGGCGGCCATGACCGTGACCGGCGGCGCGGACGCGCTGCTGCATGTGCGGGCGCGGGATGTGGAGCACTTCGAGGAGGTGCTGGAGCGGATCCGCGTCGAGCCGTTCATCCGGAAGACGATCAGTGTGATGGTGTTGTCCCACCTCCTCCCGGAAAGCCCGGAAGCGGGTGCCACCCATGCGGCACCGGAGTGACCCGAGCAGGCGCAGCACTCGTGCGTGCACCCCTGGAAAGACGCAGCAATGCTGCACATCCACGCAGCTTTTCATTCTTGTCGTCCGTCCTCCTCGCTTTCTACCGTGGTGTCACCCCCAGTGACAGTCAGCAAAGCGGAGGAAACCCTCTGTGTCGGAGAGCCGTGCACAGCGCCACCGGCGCTTTCTCGTCTGCGAACCCAGACACTTCGCGGTGCAATACGCGATCAACCCCTGGATGCATCCCGACCGGCCGGTCGACGTGGACCTCGCCCAGGAGCAGTGGCAGGAGCTGATCCGCGTCTACCGCGCCCATGGCCACACCGTGGACGCGGTCGAGCCGGTGCCCGGGCTGCCGGACATGGTGTTCGCCGCGAACGCCGCGTTCGTGGTGGGCGGCCGGGTCTTCGGCTCCCTGTTCCACGCGCCGGAGCGGCGTCCCGAGTCCACGCACTACGACACCTGGTTCAAGACGGCGGGGTACGACGTCTACCGCCCCGAGTCGGTGTCCGAGGGCGAGGGCGACCTGGTGTGGACGGGCCGGTACGTGCTCGCCGGCACCGGGTTCCGCACCACCCGTGAGGCGCACCGGGAGGCGCAGGAGTTCCTCGGCCACCCGGTGATCGGTCTGACGCTGGTGGACCCGTACTTCTACCACCTGGACACGGCGCTGTTCGTGCTGGACGACGACAACATCTGCTACTACCCGGAGGCGTTCTCCGCGGGCAGCCGGGAGGTGCTGCGGCGGCTGTACCCGGACGCGGTGCTCGCCACCCGCGAGGACGCGATGGCGTTCGGGCTGAACTCCGTCTCCGACGGCCGGAACGTCTTCATCGCGCCCCGGGCCGAGGCGCTCGCCGAACGCCTCGCCGACCACGGCTACCACCCCGTCCCCGTCGACCTGTCCGAGTTCCACAAGGCCGGCGGCGGCATCAAGTGCTGCACCCAGGAGATCCGCTGATGACCGCACCCGCCCGCACCCGTACGTCCGGCGACCTGATCCGCGCCGAGGAGCCGGTCCTCGCGCACAACTACCACCCGCTGCCCGTGGTCGTCGCGCGTGCCGAGGGCACCTGGGTGGAGGACGTCGAGGGCAACCGCTACCTCGACATGCTCGCCGGGTACTCGGCGCTGAACTTCGGCCACCGGCACCCGGCGCTGATCGAGGCCGCGCACCGCCAGCTGGACCGGCTGACGCTCACCTCGCGGGCGTTCCACAACGACCGGCTCGCCGAGTTCGCCGAGCGGCTCGCGGAGCTGACCGGCCTGGACATGGTGCTGCCGATGAACACCGGCGCCGAGGCGGTGGAGAGCGGCATCAAGGTGGCCCGCAAGTGGGCCTACGACGTGAAGGGCGTCCCGGCCGACCGGGCGACGATCGTGGTCGCGGCGGAGAACTTCCACGGCCGTACGACGACCATCGTCAGCTTCTCCACCGACGAGACGGCCCGCGCCGGCTTCGGCCCCTTCACCCCCGGCTTCCGGGTCGTGCCGTACAACGACCTGGCCGCGCTGGAGGCGGCGGTCGACGAGACCACCGCGGCGGTGCTGATCGAGCCCATCCAGGGCGAGGCCGGCGTGATCATCCCGGACGACGGCTATCTCGCCGGGGTGCGGGAGCTGACCCGGCGCGCGGGGTGCCTGTTCATCGCGGACGAGATCCAGTCGGGGCTGGGCCGCACCGGCCGTACCCTCGCCGTCGAGCACGAGGACGTCGTGCCGGACGTGCTGCTGCTCGGCAAGGCCCTGGGCGGCGGGATCGTACCGGTGTCGGCGGTGGTGGCCCGGCGCGAGGTGCTGGGGGTGCTGCACCCGGGCGAGCACGGCTCGACGTTCGGCGGCAACCCGCTGGCCGCGGCGGTCGGCACGGCCGTGGTGGAGCTGCTGGAGACCGGCGAGTACCAGCGCCGCGCCGCCGAGCTGGGTGTCGTCCTGCGCGGCGGGCTGACCGAGCTGGTCGGCAGGGGCGTGGTCGGCTTCCGCTCCCGGGGCCTGTGGGCGGGCGTGGACATCGACCCGGCCATCGGCACCGGCCGTGAGATCAGCGAGCGGCTGATGCGGGAGGGCGTCCTGGCCAAGGACACCCATGGCTCCACCGTCCGGCTGGCGCCGCCGCTGACCATCACCGCCGAGGAGCTGCGTTCCGCGCTGGCGGCCCTGGAGAAGGTGCTCGCCTGAGTAACGTCCTGGTCCTGGGACCATCAACTCCTGTCCGGCCCCTAGGACAAAGGCGGTTCACAGGAGTACCGTTCCGGCGCTCGGCAACGGGAGATCATGTGCGGCCGTAGGGGCGGCCGCGCCCCGTGCCGGAGCAGCCGGAGAAAAGTCCATGCGCGTCACTTCCGCACGGCGCAGACCGCGCCGCGGCGCGAACGGCGGCGGTAGAGCGGCATTCGCCGCCACCGCCGCCGCACTCCTGATAGCCGGGACGGGACCCGTCGCCGCGTTCGGAGCGGGCAGCGACACGGGAACCGGCCGCCATGACGTGGCGGGCGAGGAGTCCCACGAACTGATGGAGTCCATCGACTCGTTCAACGAGCCGCGGCTCTCCCCCAGCGACCAGGTCGCTCCGGGCGCCTACGCCGCCGCCTGGGCCCACATCAAGAACATGCCGGTGGCGTCCGGCAGTTGGTCGGAGGTCACCACCTCTCCGTACAACGAGGACGCCGCCCACTACCGCGACCAGTCCGCCTCCAACTCCGGTGGCGGGGCGGGCCATTCGGCGGGCCGGATCGCCGCCCTGGCCACCGACCCCGGCCACACCGGTGTGGTCTACGCGGGCGCCGCCGGCGGTGGCGTGTTCCGCTCCACCGACGACGGCAGGACCTGGACGCCGATCGCCGACCGGCTGCCCGCGCTGTCCGTGGGTGCCCTCGCGGTCGCGCCCGACGGCTCGCTGTGGCTGGCCACCGGCGAGGCGACCACCGCCTCCGACAACTACCTGGGCAGCGGCGTCTACCGGCTCGCCGACCCGGTCACCGGCACCTTCGCGGAGAGCGACAAGGTCGGCGGCACCGAGCTGGACAGCAGCTCCGTGCACACCCTCACCTTCGACAAGGCGGCCGGTTACGTCTTCGCGGCCTCCTCGCACGGCGTCTTCCGGCGCCCGCTGTCGGCCGACCGGTCCAGCACCTGGACCAAGGTCCTCGCCCCCTGCGCGGGCGTCGGGATCACCGGGGTGAGCTGCGGGGTGGACAGCCACTACGCGGACATCGCCGACGACATCGCCGTACAGCCCGGCAGCGACGGCAGGAAGCTGCTCGCAGACGTGGCCTGGCGCGGCGGCGCGGCCTACAACGGCTTCTACTACTCCGCGGACGCGGGCGTCACCTGGAAACGCGCCAACCCGACCGGCGCGGTCAACCCCGCCGAGATCGGCAACGCGGCCTTCGCCTACTCGGCCGACGGCAGCAAGCTGTATGTCTCGATGGAGTCCCCCAAGCTCCTGAACAAGTCCTCCGGCTCCGGCGTCTACTCGGTCCTCGCCGGTGTGTACGTCAGCTCCAGCGGCAACGCCGACGGCCCGTTCAAGCAGATCGCGTCGGCCTCCTCGCTGTCCGCCAGCGGTTCCGCGATGAAGGTCAACGAGATCGGCACCGGCTACCAGCCCGGCTCCCAGTCCTGGTACGACCAGGTCATCACGGTCGACCCGACCGACCCGAACCATGTCTACCTGGGCCTCGAGGAGATGTTCGAGTCCCGGGACGGCGGCGCCACCTGGAAGACGATCGGCCGGTACTGGAACTTCGGCATGCCGTGCTACTCGCCCGATCCGGCCGCGGACACGTGTGACGGCGATGTGATGCACTCCGACCAGCACGCCCTCGCCATCTCCCAGTGGCCCGGCAGGGCCCCGGAGGTCTTCGTCGGCAACGACGGCGGCGCCTACGCCCGTCCCACCGCGCAGACCACGTCCGGCTGGCGCAACCTCAACGAGTCCGGCACGCTGCGCAGCCTCCAGTACTACTCGGTGCGCGCGGGGAAGATGACCGACGGCAGCGGCGAGGCCGTCTGGGGCGGTCTCCAGGACAACGGCGTCTCGCTGCTGGCCCCCAAGGGCGCCACCTACCAGGGCGCGCAGCTCAACCCGGACGGCGAGATGGTCTCCCCGTTCGGCGGCGACGGCGGCGACCAGCTGGTCAACCCCGCCAACGGCTGCCAGACGGTCGGCGAGTACGTCGACCTGGCGCTCCAGATCACCGACAACTGCGGCTACACCGCGAGCGCCGACGGCGCCGAGGACGTCATCACGGACATCGCACCGGGCGACCCGGGGGCCCGCTTCATCGCCCCGTTCGCCGCGGACGAGACCGACCCGAACGGCCTGTGGATCGCGGGCGGCCAGTACGTGTGGGGCAACACCAGGACCTGGCAGAGCACCTCGGGCGCCGACTGGACCAGGCTGTACGACCTGGGCGCGGGCCACTCCGCCTCCGCAGTCGCCAGCCGCGGCCATGTGAGCTGGGCGGCCTGGTGCGGCCCCTGCTCGAAGGTGGACGGCACCTTCGGCCGGGGCATCGCCACCAACTACGGCGGTACCTGGCACCAGGTGAACCTGCCCGCCGACTTCCCGAACCGCTATGTCGCCGGGCTGAGCATCGACCCGTCCGACGCCTCCGGCAAGACGGTCTACGCGGTGGTCAACGGCTTCTCGCGGCACTGGAACGAGGGCCCCGGCGCCGGCTACGGCCATGTCTGGCGGACCACGGACGGCGGCGCGACCTGGACCGACGTCAGCGGTGACGCCGCCGCCACGGACTCCTTCCCGGACGCCCCGGCCAACGCGGCGCTGGTCACCCGGGACGGCACCCTCGTGGTCGCCACCGACCTCGGTGTCTTCACCAGCACCTCGGCCGGCCACTGGTCCCGGCTGGGCACCAACCTGCCCACCTCGCCGGCGGTCTATCTGTCGCCGAGCCCGGACGGCAGCCGGATGTACGCGGCCACGCACGGCCGCGGCATCTGGAAGACGGCGATGCCGTAGGCCCCCGCTGTGACGAAGAGGCCCCGGGAATCTCCCGGGGCCTCTTGGCGTACGGCGGAAAACGTCAGGCGGAGGCAGGCGCCGCCGGGCACAGCCAGTGCGCGGCCGCGGCCAGCAGGGTCGTCACGCCGGTCTGGATGGCCGGCCTCGGCAGGGGCGCGAAGTGCGGGGAGTGGTTGGACGGGATGTGCGAGGGCAGGCCGTTCTCCAGCAGGCCGGTGAGGGAGACGCCGGTGTAGAGGGCAGGGTCGGCGCCGCCGAAGTGCCAGAAGACGGAGGGGACGCCGAGGGTGGTGCCGAAGATGCCGAAGTCCTCGCTGCCGGTGATGGGCTGGGGCAGGGCGAGGACGCGTCCCTCGCCGAGCGCGCCGGTCAGGGCGGTCTGGACGGCGGCGGTGGCCGCGGGGTCGTTGGACAGGACCGGGAAGGACTTGAGGGGTTCGATCTGCGGGTCCTTGGGGGCTCCTGAGGCGGCGGCCTCGGCCCGCACGATCCGCTCGACCGCCGCCAGCACCCGTTCGCGCACCGCCGTGGTGGTGGAGCGGATGTTGACGGTCAGTTCGGCGGTGTCCGGGATGATGTTCTCCTTCGTACCGCTGTGGATCGAGCCGACCGTCACCACGGCGGCCTGGTTGGCGCCGATCTCGCGGGAGACGACGGTCTGCAGGCGGGTGACGACCGCGGCCGCCATGACGATCGGGTCCACGGTCAGCTCCGGGCTGGAGCCGTGTCCGCCCCGCCCGAACAGGGTGATGCGGAAGCTGTCGGAGGCCGCCATCACCGGTCCGGGGCGGGTGCCGACGACCCCGGCGGGGGCGGGGGCCACATGCTGGCCGAGGCAGACGTCGGGCCGGGGAAAGCGGTCCGCGAAGCCGTCACCGACCATCACCGCGGCCCCGCCGACCTCCTCGGCGGGCTGGAACACCGCGACCACCGTGCCCCGCCAGTGGTCCCGGGCGGCGGCCAGCAGGGCGGTGGCGCCGAGCAGGCAGGTGACGTGCATGTCGTGCCCGCAGGCGTGCATCACGGGCACCTCCTCGCCGCGGGCGTCGGTGCCGGTCGCGGTGGAGGCGTACGGCAGTCCCGTCTCCTCCTTGACCGGCAGGGCGTCCATGTCGGCGCGCAGCAGGACGACCGGCCCGGGGCCGTTCGCGAGGACGCCGACCACACCGGTGCCGCCGATTCCCTCGGTGACCTCCCAGCCCTGCTCGCGCAGGCGGGCGGCCACGGTCCGGGCGGTGCGGAACTCCTGGAAGGACAGCTCGGGGTGGGCGTGCAGGTCCTGGTAGAGGGCGAGCAGGCCGGGCAGGCGGTCCGGGAGTCCGGCGAGCAGGGGGGCGAGGGTCATGAGGGCTCCAGAGTGCGTGCGTCGGAAAGGAGGGCGGCCGCGCGGAACGCGTCGGCGTCCTGCGGGGTCAGCCACGCCATGACGGCGGCGGCGACCGCGCCCAGGACCAGACAGGCGAAGGCGGCCCGGAAGGAGAAGGCGTCGGCGAGGACGCCCAGGACCGGCGGGGTGATCATGCCGGCGAGCTGGCCACCGAAGACGATCACGGCGCTGCCCACACCGACCCGACCGGGCGGCAGCGCGCGCAGCGGCACGGCGAAGATCGGCATGTAGGCGAGGGAGGCGACGGAGACGGCCACCGCGACCAGGACGAGGAAGCCGGTGAGCGAGGAGACCACGGCCAGCAGCGCCAGGGCGAGCGCGGACACCGCCATGGCGGGCACGATCACCGTGCGGTGGTGCCCGCCGAGCCGGTCGGCCAGCCGCCCGCCGACGATCGTGGCGATGGCCGCGCCGAGCGCCGGTACGGCGGCCAGGGCGCCGATCGAGGTGAGGGAGACCCCGCGGTCGTCGTCGAGGTAGGTGGGCACCCAGGTGGTCAGGCCCCAGACGATGGTGTTGTAGCCGTACATCATCCCGGCGAAGCGCCACAGCACACCGGTGCGCAGCACCTGCCCCAGCACCTCCCGGCCGGCCGGGGCCGGGGTGCCGCCGCCGTCGAGCGGGGCCGGCAGCCACAGCCGTAGCGCCCCCAGGACGAGCACGCCGAGGGCGGCCGTCGAGAAGAAGGCCGAGCGCCAGCCGAAGGCGCTGATCAGCGGGGCGGCGAGGAGCGGGACCAGGACCGCGGCGAACGCGTTGGAGCTGAGGATCAGGCCGTTGGCGCCCATCCGCTGCGCGGGCGTGGTCCGCTCCACCAGCAGCGTGGTGGAGGCCGGCGGGAAGGCACCCTCGGCCATGCCGAACAGGAACCGTACGACGAGCAGCACGGCGAAGGACCGGGCGAACCCGGTGAGGGCGGTGAACACGGACCACAGCAGCAGCGCCCAGCAGGTCACCCGGCGTGCCCCGAACCGGTCGCTGAGCATGCCGCCGGGGATCTGGCAGAGGGCGTACGCGAGGAAGAACGCGGAGACCAGCAAGCCCTGCGCGCCGTGCCCGAGCCGGAACTCGTGGCCGAGCGAGGGCAGGGCGAGGTTGATCACGAGGCGGTCGGCGTAGTCGACCAGCCAGGCGGCGAAGAGCAGGGTGACGGTGGTCCGGACGGTCCGGGACACGGCACTCCTCTCGGGCTCGGATGCGGCGCGGGGCCTCACGGGTGGCTCGGGGGCGGTTCGGTACGGCCGGGAGGGCTGCGGCCCGGCGGGAAGTGCCCTTACGATCCGGCCCATGAGCGGAACACCTCGGAAATTGCCGGAAACCATCAGCGAGGCCTCTGTTCTGCCGGATTCCGGCAGCCTCCGCTTCTCCGAGCTGGATCTGGCGCTCGTCGACGCCTTGCAGACCGCGCCCCGCGCCCCCTGGTCCCGGATCGGCCGGGCGCTGGGCGTGGACGCGACCACGGCGGCCCGGCGCTGGGAGCGGCTGCGCGCGGGCGGACTGGCCTGGATCACGGCGTACGACGCGGCGAAGACGCTCACGGTCGCCCATGTGGAGGTGCGGTGCCGGCCCCGCCGTCTGGAGTCGGTGAGCGCCGCGGTGGCCCGGCTGCCGTGGGTGTTCAGCGTGGACGAGACCGCCGGTGACTTCGATCTGTTCCTCGGGGTGGCGGCGCCCGACCTCGGCACCCTGGGCCGGGCGGTGCGCGAGGAGATCGGCGGGCTGCGCGGGGTCCGTACGATCCGCACCCTGCTGGGGATCACCCAGTACGGCGAGGGCAGCGACTGGCGCACCCGGGCGATGGGCCCGGCCGACCGTGCCGCCCTCGGCGACGCCCGGCCGCCGGCCCGCGCGCCGTACAGCGCGCGCACGCACGGCGGGCCCGCGCGTGAGGACCGGGCCATGCTCGACGCGCTCGCCGAGGACGGCCGGCTCGGCTACACCGAACTGGCGGCGGTGACGGGCCTGAGCGAGCACACGGTTCGCCGCCGGCTCGGGCGCATGCTGCGGGCGGGGGACGTCACCATCCGCTGCGATCTGGCGCACCAGCTCGCCGGGCTGTCGACGACGGTCGTCTACCGCGCCCATGTGCCGCACGTCCATCTCGCCCACACCGGAAACGCCCTGGCCCGCCTCGACCAGGTGCGGATGTGCGCCTCGGTGAGCGGCCGGTACAACCTGCTCGTGCTGGTGTGGCTGCCCGAGCTGGGTTCGGTCGACCCGTTCGAGGCGCTGCTCGCGGACCGCTTCCCGATGCTGGAGGTGAAGGACCGCACGGTGGTGCTGCACTCGCCGAAGCGGATGGGCCGGCTGCTCGACGCCCACGGCCGGGCCGCCGGCCGGGTGCCGTTCGCGCCGCCCGAGCCGCCGCACCCGCTTGTCAGGTGACCCGGCAGGGGTCAGCCTGGTCGGATACGGACCGGGCGGAGGGTGAGCCGTGTTCTACTACCTGCTCAAGTACGTGCTGCTGGGCCCCTTGCTCCGGCTGGTCTTCCGGCCCCGGATCGAGGGCCTGGAGAACGTGCCGGCGCACGGCCCGGCCATCGTCGCCGGCAACCATCTCTCCTTCTCGGACCACTTTCTGATGCCGGCGATGCTGAAGCGGCGCATCACCTTCCTCGCCAAGGCGGAGTACTTCACCGGGCCGGGGGTGAAGGGGCGGCTGACCGCGTTCTTCTTCCGCAGCGCCGGGCAGATCCCGGTGGACCGCTCGGGCCGGGAGGCGGGCCGGGCCGCGATCCGCGAGGGGCTCGGGGTGCTCGGCAGGGGCGAGTTGCTCGGCGTCTACCCGGAAGGGACGCGCTCGCACGACGGGCGGCTCTACAAAGGCAAGGTGGGGGTCGCGGTGATGGCGCTCACGGCGGGTGTGCCGGTGGTGCCGTGCGCGATGATCGGCACCTTCGAGGCGCAGCCGCCCGGGCGGGTGGTCCCGCGGATCCGCCCGGTCACCATCCGCTTCGGCACTCCGCTGGACTTCTCCCGGTACGCCGGGATGGAGCACGAGAAGGCCGTCCTGCGGGCCGTCACCGACGAGATCATGTACGCGATCCTCACGCTGTCCGGGCAGGAGTACGTCGACGAGTACGCGGCGGTCGTCAAGGAGCGGCAGGCAGCCTCGGGCAACACCCGCAAGCTCCCGCGGCCGCCGCGGAGTTGAGCGGGGGGGGGGGGGGGGGGGGCGCCCGCCCCCCCCCCCGCGGCGCGGGGGCCCCCCCCCCCCGGCGCCCCGCCCCGCGCGC